>WLGW01000024.1 GCA_009703055.1 Actinomycetota bacterium | reverse complement strand
TGTACGCAGCAATTAATGCAGAGACATTGGCAGAAGATTCAGCTGGCCGCGTGTTGCAGCTCATCTCAATTCTTCGCGAGTACCGCGGCAGCGCTCACCTTGTCGCGCTTCGTGCAGCCGGCGTGGATTCACGCACAGCACACTTCATGAAGCGACCAGACATGTGGAAGCAGTTTGGTTACACCGAAGAAGAAGCACCTGTCATCACTGATGCGATCAAGGCGGCACGTGCGGAAGCAGAGCGCATTACAGATCGCATCGTCGAGCCTGCATACGCGGTACTCACAGATGCAGAGCGCACGGTGTTGGTAGACGGCATGCGTGCAGTCAAGGCAGCACTCACCGCCTAGGGACTATTCCGCAGAGAGGTTCTCAGAAATCTTTGAGAATCCAGAGGCGAAAGCCTTGATCTCTGACGGTGACAAAACGTCAATCATTAACCGCCGAACACTTTCCAAGTGTTCCGGTGCTGCAGTCTTCAACAGCTCAAAACCTTTTGTTGTTAACTGGGCAAATGCAACTCGTCCGTCTTCGGTTGATTGCGCACGCGTTACCAGTTTCTTCTTCAGTACGCCTTCCATGCGGCGCGTCAACCCACTTCGGGTGAGACGCAGCCGGTCAGCTAGATCACACATCCGCATCTGATGGTCGTCAGATTCAGAGAGCATTGCGAGCAACTGGTAGTCGCCTCGATCTAGGCCAAAAGGAGCCAAATCCTTTTCAATGGCTTTCATCAAGTCGCCAGTTGTCTCAATAAAGGCAAGCCAGGCAGCCATCTCTTGGGTGGAGAGCCATTTTGTTGCCATCACCACAATCTAGCCACAGAAATGGGATAGTTGCTATCGCAATTATTTTCTGTATATGATTGCGTCCTCAACTATCTTCCCTTGAAAGAGAGAACCACATGGACTATGTCCTCCTCGCAGCAAGAATCTTGTTTGCATTCATGTTCCTCGGCTCTGGCTTGAATCACTTCAAGCACACCGAAGCAATGACGGGTTATGCCCAGTTTAAGAAAGTGCCAATGGCCAAATTGTCAGTACAGGTCTCCGGACTTCTCTGCATCCTTGGTGGACTCTCCGTCATCCTTGGTGTGTGGACAGATCTTGGCGCACTCGTCCTGGCCATCTTGCTTGTTGCAATGGCAGTCAAGATGCATGACTTCTGGAATGCTGATGCAGCTTCAAAGCAGATCGAGATGATTGGCTTTTTGAAGAACATCTCTATGGCCGGTGGCGCATTGTTCATCTTCGCTATCAACGCATCTGCTGATGCCGATTACGCGCTCCAGCTCGTCGGTGGACTCTTCGGCGGAAACTAATTCTTTCGAGAAACTCTCAAATGGGGGTGGAGGCCACATGGTCTCCACCCCCATTTGTATTTACTGAGTGAGTCGCTCCAGCAACTCGTTGAGGTCAACAGTTGCGATCCCAATCGCATGGTCAGAGATTCCATACGGAATCACCAGACGCGAGTTCGCCAGCATTGATCCACATGAGTACACAACGTTGGGTACATACCCATCTCGCTCATCATTCTGAGGCGTCAACAAGGGCTCCCCTAAAACACCAATCACACGAGATGGATCATCGAGGTCAAGAAGCGAAGCACTAATGCAATACGTGCGCATAGGGCCGACTGCGTGAGTCATCAAGAGCCAGCCTGCTTCCGTCTCAATGGGAGATCCGCTATTTCCCACCTGAATCAATTCCCATGGGCGAAGTGGAATCTGCACCGACATTGACGAGTTCCAATAGTCAAGATGGTCCGAGAAGGTCACCCAATTGGATTCATTATCCGCGCGAGACATTGCAGCGTACATCCCACCAATCTTTCGGGGGAAGAACGCCATCCCCTTCCCTCGTGCGGCCTTTCCTGCAATGGGGTGCGTCTCAAAGACAAGAAAATCATTTGTCGAGAGAAGTTGTTGCGAAATGTTTGTTCCATCGAATGCTGTGTACGACGCCACGTATCGAGAACTGCCATCATCCTCTGTGAATTGCACAAATCTCGCGTCCTCCATCCCCCGCCACTCGGCGTACGACACTGGCCACAAGACTCTCTCTGAAACATCTCTTTCCGTGGAAAAGGACACGGAGTAATTTCGCTCAGCAATCATTCGAAAATGATGAACCGTTGTATCGGCATTGCGAAATGAGTCTCGATCATCAAGGAAACGGAAGAGCACCGTGTTGAGATCCGTCAAGGTGAAACTCTCACCAAGTTGGCTCATTATGAATCGGGCATTTTCTCCAAGGTCATCCATTTCTTCCAGCAATCCCTTGAAGTTTGCTTGTAACAACAGTGGTTCCCAATGAGTACCGATGACAGGATGCTCCCCCGGGCTCGTGATGTCAACGTGTCCGTCTTCGTAGATCACACCTTCTCGAAATCCGATGGACGAACGATGTCCTTCACCAATGCATCGCACACTCATCATGAATCGAATCGCTCCGCTCTCGAGGTCTGATTGATCAGGATGAGGAACAATGGACGGGTTCGTTAGTGCTGCTGACTCGATGGAGAACTCATGGGAGAAAAGTGCCCCAATGAGACGCCACCGCTCTTCCGACAAAATCACTCCGGGCTGCACACGATTTGCCACTCGATGGGCGTGCATCTCTAAATCATGAGTGAGATCCTGATGACGCTCTGCAAATCGGCTGTACACATCCTCGAGCGCTCGGCAGACGTCTTCTTCTGACAGCGCAAGAACTCGATCAATGACCAGACTTGCGCGCGACTGACTTGCTCCGTAATCCTCCTGACCCGCCACGAACAATCGAGAGATGACACGCGTGGCATCCGGAAGCAGGCGATGAGGTGTCCGATGAACAAGAAAATCTGAAGAGCCAGCGCCGATCACACAAGCCACATGGACGATCGATGCTGCATTGTTGAGATCATCGCAAGCGTAGATTCAGCTCCTTGGTTCAGGTTCACGCCTGTTGGCCGCAATCCGTCGTACCCACCGCCGGTTTCCGTATCCATCATTACAAGGCCAACGTCGTTGTTCCCCAAAAACCAATTCACGGCGAGGTCAATTACTTCTTCCCAGTAGTCGTCACCGGTCACAGCAGATGCACGAGCTGCAGCATCAGCAATTGCTGCAACTTCTATCGGCTGCTGATCAAAGCCCGGTTTGATGTCCCCAGGCCCACGACCACCCACGGGTGTCACCGAAAGATGGTCGCCCAATGACTCTTCCCGAATCAGCCAGTGCAGCAAACGAGTACCGCGAGCAACTAACCCACCGTGATTCAGGGATTCCCCCACTGCGAGCATTGCTTCAGGAATCAGAGCATTTGCATAAGTCAATCGGTGCTCTGGCCACAACCAGTCGCCATGTCCATTCGGATGAAATGCGAACATCGCTACGCCATCGGCCAAGAGGGCTTGCGCGCCTTCGTGAGAAGAATCCATTTTGATGATCTCGGCAGCACCAAGCATCGCAAAACACATTGATCTCAAGGAATCAGACCGCGTTAAAGCACCAATTCCAAAAGCGTCATAACAACTTGTTCGTAGTTCTGCATCCGATGAACGTGTCACTGCTGTTCCGAACCCCCACAGCGCACGACCCCAACAGTCGTCTGTGCTCGGGGCGTCAATCCACATTCGTTCGAAACTCATTCTGTTGTGCACAGATCCATCACGTCTCTGAGAATCAATCAGAAAGCGTGCGGCGATTCGAGCCAGTAACGCAGAGTCTGGGTTCTCCGCGTTGTCCCGAGCCGCAACCACCAACAACCGTGCGTTGTCATCCGTGCAATAACCATGTTCAAAACGAGGATGTTCAAATTCCGCGTGTTCAAGAATTCCACGGTCATCGGTCATTCGCGAAAGATGCCGAAGCCCCATGCGATGGCGAGGTTCAAGAACTGTCATGATGCAACCGTACTTCCGGATCTCACGAGTTGACTTCCGTATTCCAAGTACTTCGACGCGACAACTGTCCAACGATGTTGACGAGCGATATCTGCTGTTGCGTCGAACATCGAGTCCAATCGGCTCTCTTCCGTGACAACAGACCGAATAGCTGATGCCAAAGAAACAGGATCACGATGAGGTACCACTATCCCCGCCTCCCCCGCTAACAGTTCTTCGGCATGAGGAAATGCAGTGGCAATCACTGGGCGACGAGCAGAGAGCGCATCGACGAGTACGCCGGAAGTGATTTGATCAACCGAGTCATAGGGCAATACAACACAGGAGACAGAATTGATGAGCTCCAAGAGAGAGTCAAGACTGCGATAGGTGTCATCAAACTCGATGATCCCTTCGACGCCCAAGAGACGCGACCGCCTCTTCAACATATCTCTGTACCCGTCGCCATCATTCGCAAGAATCTTGGGGTGGGTCTGCCCGGCAACGATGTAACGGATACGCGTTGAAAGTTCGGGAACCATTGCCATTGCGTCAATCATCCACTCAACACCCTTGCCTGGGCCGAGAAGACCCCATGTCAGGAACGTGAACGGCTCGACGGGAGGAACGCTTGAAACAGGAAGCAAAGTAGCTCCATGCGGAATCACGACAACCTTTGCCGGGTCAACTTCATAAAGGGAGATGAACCGATCGCGAGCTACTTGTGTCATGGCAACGAGAAGGTGAGCCTGTCTCGCTAGTTGCTCCAGCACTCTGCGCTGCCCTCCTGACGGGCGCAACGGAACTGTATGCAACGTGACAACAATCGGTACATGAACATCATCAAGAAGATCCAAGATCTCGCTTCCATCATCACCACCAAAGATTCCGAATTCATGCTGCAAGAGCAAGAAGTCATAACCATTGATGATTCGGGCAGCTTCAATTCGAGAGCGAGACGAGCCCTGCACAAGATGGGCAACAACAGATGGAGGCCGAATGTGGATGTCCCCTTCAGAGACATCCACAATTCCGACTTCCCGAGCACCAACTGCACTCATCCCATTTGCAAGAGCTGAAGCAAATGTTGCCAAGCCACAATGTGTTGGCGGGAATGTACTGATCACCGCAACGGTGGGCATGTTCCCCGCGGATGGATGCAATGGAGACCACGGCATCAATCGCATGGGGCTGTCTGGGAGAACCATCGAGCGCATTATCGACCACCGTTTCGACGCTGGCGACGATTAGTGGACAATGTCATTGCCCCGACTCCTAAGAGAAGGACAAGTCCAGCCAGAAGGGTTATGCCACCGACGTGCCAACCCGTGACAGGAAGTGCATCTGGAAATAGCACGTCAAGAACATCTTCGGTTCCTGTCGGATTATCTGGGTTCACAATCTGAAGCTCAATTGGCGTTGTTGTTGATGGTGCAACAGTTGTCGAAGGGACGACTGTGGTTGTCGTCGCAGCGGGCAGTGTTGTTGTCGCAGCAGGAACCGTCGTTCCAGCTATGGAAATAGTTGTCGTAGTGGCGATGGGGATCGTTGTCGTCGCAATGGGCAATGTGGTTGTAGTGGTTGTTGTAGCGGGTGGAATGTAGGTCACCGTGACCTGACGAGTCGGGCTCGAGAGCTCACCCACATAACCGAATGCACTATTTGTCACCGACCCCGACTCAAGATCACCAGACACCACTGTGTACACCGCAGTGCACGTCACAGTTCCACTGATTTGAAGAGTCGTGGATGCAGCGCCACAAGTAATTGGTGCTCCTCCATTGATCTTGTCATCGTCAATGAAGAACTGCGATGGGCCCAAGATGGTGTTGCCAGTGTTTGTCAGCACATAGGTGTACGTGATCTGGTCACCCACTGCAGAGTAACTCTCTGCATCAGCTGTCTTTGAAAGTCCCAACTCTGGGGCAGGAAGCGGAGCGTTATAAAACACACACGTTGCATCTTCCCCTTCCGCAAGGACAATCGTTGCTACCGAACCGTTTACTGTTGCCGTGCCTGTTGATTGATTCGCAATGCTGCAGGAGGCTCGATCAAAGCCCCAACCCGCTAATGAGCTTTCCGTCACTGTGTACGTACCGAATGCAGTAATTCCGGTGAACACTTTTGTATTCGCCAGAGTTCCGTCATCAACCAAGTCAAAGCTTGTCAACGGTGAAGGAGTTCCCACGAACGAGAATGCTGTTGAACTTTCATTCGTTGCTTGCTTCACGATCGTGATGGAACCAGGAATTGTGACCGCACCTGCACTCAATGAACGATCCATATTTCCTGAAGAACAGTTGTCCACGTTCGAGCACTGAAAATCAATGACTCGCATGTGGTACGGAGAACCCGATACATCAGCTGCCGACTTGCCTGAACCCCAATCAAGGCGACGTGCAATGTGACCGCCCCATGCAATCACTGCCGTTGAATTAGTCGCCGTGAAGTACAGGAAAAGCCCTGTTTGTGAAGTTTCCGCGTAGGTACCGGTCAAGGAATAGGCACTGGGGTTTGCAGAGATAGTGCAGGTGGAACTGCCGCACAGATTCCCACCGGAGTTAGTGACCGTTGCGCCATCCGCAGGGAAGGTAGCGCCAAAGGCGGTGAAGTTCTGACCTGACACTTGCGTCACTCCGCCGCCTGTGACGTGAGGATCAATAGGAATAGCAAGAGTGCTTGATCCACCTGAGCACGTCACCCCCGCACATGGGTTAGCAGTACTTTCAGTGCGGTTGTATGTCGTTGGATAATCAATGGCGTGTTTCCCTGACTGCGTTGTATCCCACTCAAGTTGCAACTTGTATGTCTTGCCAACCGTGAGGTTCGAAGCGATGGTGCGGTACGGAACACTGTCGCCTTCGGCGTAGTCCGAATTGCTTGTTCCCAAGTTTCCGGTCTGCCAATTCGACGAATGTGTCGTGTCACATGTTGTTGTCAGGTTTGAACACTGTTCAAGAGAAACTGAAGGCTTACTAGAAGCTTGGAGTGGCGAATCCCATTTGCTCATCAATACAACAGAAGCCATCAGGAGCATGGCCGCGCTTGTTCTGAAAAACTTTCTTCGATCTTGAAAGACACGCTCTTTCAATGACACTGTGTCAATAGTCGGATCCATGGGGCACTTCCTTGTTTGCGGAGGCTCAACCATTGGTCCTGGGCTGCGCGGGTGTGTTGTGAATAGCAATTGTCTGGGCTATCTGTTCAACAGAATCTGATGAACAAGTGCAAAGTACCGAGCTACATCCCCGCAATCAATGAACAGAGGTACCAAGCCAGTACGCAGAAGTACCTACCTTTCGTTCTGCACACATTCAGAAGTTGACGAACCTAGGTTCACCTCATGAAGATCATCACAAAGACATGCATTGCTGCTCTAGTAGCGAGCTTGATGATGTCGTCTACTTCAATTGCTTTCCAGGGGTCACCGCTCAAACCCTCCCAAAAACCATTAGTCATTGAACCAACAAAAGTTGTCACCATCAAACCGGCCTACGGTTTCTACAACCCACCAGTACGCACCAGGCTCTCCAAATCTGAGGTCGACATTATTCGTCGCCTTCAGAAAATTGCGAGTGATTGGGAGCCGGCATCTCCACCGCCGATCAATCTCATTCAATGGAAGATTGAGCCATCAGCCGCACAGTCACCAACCGTTGCACTGAGCATTGAAGCATTTAATGCTGCTCGAGCATTTCTTTCTGTGCCATTCAATGATGCGACAAAACCAGTTGTGGTTGTCATAGGACGAAGTCAAGCGTTCCTTCGAGAACAAGTCAACCTTCTGGAATGCCAACCCAATTTGGCCCTATACAAAGGTGAATATCTCATGGGCGCCACCATCTGTAACAGAAGCGTCATAGTGATCAACCTCACTGGGTATCTCTTTCTTCGTTACATCGGACAACCAATCACAACAGCGATGGAGCAGAGGCCCGAACCTCCCTTTTCAACAACCCGCTACACGCTTGTTGACCGAAATGTTTCAGGACTCGCACATGAGTGGACCCACGTTGCAAGAAATCGTCTCACCGATGGCTTCATCCCAGAAAACGAACCAGCATGGTTTAGGGAAGGTCTTGCTGAGGTTGTCAGCGGACTGTCACGTGTGAAGTCTTCAAACGGAAAACTTCCCTATCTTCATTTTCATATCATTCGACTGAGAAAGTTCTCCACGTGGCCTAACGGCTGTAGTGCGTCAATTTCCACATTACGCAGCAACAGCAAAATAACCGGAGGTTGCGAGTACCTCAGAGGAGCAGCCGCACTTGAATTACTGATTGCAAACTACGGAGGACTTCCAAAAATTATCTATCTGTATGAGCACATGCGCGAATCTGGCGACTTCTTTTCATCTTTCAAGTTCGTCTACAACATGACAGTCGCACAGTTTGAAGCTCGAGCAGATACATATGCGCGATACATCTCACAAGTAGTGCACTACGGCAAGTGATGAATGTCCAGCATTAACGCCTGGAGTACTTGTGTCAATTTCATTCGGTACCAATGCCTTGTTGAAGCACCTTGATTATCGGGTGGAATGGCTTCAACAGGGAGACACCAATGAATTTGAACAATGACACTCGTGCAATCGCTGAAATGTTTGCAGACATGACCGACATCTTTTGCGAAAGCATCGACGAGGACGGTCTTCACATGTTGCTTTCCTACTGCCTCGAGGCATCGTCGCTTGACCGTGGCGAGATTGTGATGCTCCCTAAAGGGAATGAGACGCCGCTCACTGTCCGAAGCGACAAGACAATTCGTCCCCACACAGAGACCATTCCGTATCTGGCGCAACGATCCCTCAATACATTGCAGTCGGAGTTTTCAGTCATCGGCAATGGTCGTGAACTCATCTGTGAATATGCATTTCCATTACGTATTCGCGGAGCTGCACTTGGTGTGATTCATCTCTCCAGTGTTGGCCAGACTGCGCTGGGAGAACATTCGATTGCAGTACTTCAGAGCATTGCGGATATTGCCGCTACGACGATTGATCAGACCCATCGCATTCAACAGGCTCACTCACTTGTGAGCCAGCTCCAAGGGGCTCTCGACAGTCGTGTCATTATTGAGCAAGCCAAGGGAATTCTTGCTGAGAGAAATCACACCGACTTCCCCAGTGCATTCCAGGAAATCCGATCCATCGCACGCCGCGAACAACGCCCGGTGCGCACTGTTGCTGCCGACATCGTCGCCGGTCTCGTCACCGCTTCATAACTTCGTTTCTGCACCACCCACATTGAGCAATCTCAATCAGACGTCATGGTTGGCCGAATATGATGTTCACGTGGCAAGTAATGACGGAGACCGCTCGAAGTTCTTTCCACTCATTGAGAAGAAGCACGGCGGACCAATCTCCCTATGGATTGACCGCCTTCGTGATCTTGGTGAGGCGAAGTACCCAGAACAGATTGCTTATCTGCGTGAGAACCATGGCTTCAGCCAAGCCCATGCCAATGCATTGGTGATGTACGTTCGAGGCTCGACATCATCAAAGAGATTCAATTCACCAGCCGAATACTTCAAGACCTTGGATCCTTCAGTCGCCAAGAAAATCAAAGAAATCTTTGCAAGCATCACGAAGACATACACAGATCTTGAATTGGTGATGGCATGGAACCAGCCGATGCTCAAGACTGGCGACCAATACATCCTGGGAATTTCTGTCTCAAAGAATCACATCACCATTGGGCCCTTCAACACAGATTTTGTTGAGATATTTGCCAAGAAACTTGAGAAATACGAATCCAACAAGAAGACATTCAAAGTTCCCTTTGATTGGAAGGTAGACGGCGCTCTCATGCGGGCAATCGTGAAGGATCGTCTCGCTGAATTGTCCTGATTTCCGTCAATGGGCAAAGAAGTCACCCTCTCAATAGCGAAGTGGTGAAATACTCTTCCCATGATTGATCAATTCAAAAGCCTGAGAAAGCTCAACCTGATTGCCGGCGGTTTGCATCTGGCTTCCTTGTTGGCCATCCTGTTTCTCTCAACCGACGTTTCGCTACCTGTCGTCGCGACTTACATGTCCGATGCTCCGGGAACCGGCAACTTCGCCGCTCCCATTGAACTCTTCAGCCTCAACATCAGCTACACAGTCGCTGCATTCATGGCTTTGTCAGCGTTCTTTCACTTCTTCGTGAGTTCAGGCCCAATCTTTCCAAAATATGTAGACGGCCTCAAACGCCACATCAACATCTATCGATGGGTGGAGTACTCACTCTCGTCATCCATCATGATTGTCATCATTCTCCAACTCAATGGAGTCACTGACTACATCGCATTGATCGCCATCTTCGGTGTGAATGTCAGCATGATTCTCTTCGGCTGGTTGCAAGAGCGTTACTCAGAACCAGGCAGTGGCGACATGCTTCCGTTCTGGTTTGGCTGTATTGCAGGTGCAGTGCCCTGGGTTGCCATCTTCATCAACATGTTGTCACCCAGTGGCCCACCCGAAACCACTGTTCCTGGGTTCGTTATCGGCATCGTGATTTCACTCTTCATCTTCTTCAACTGTTTCGCAATCGTGCAGTGGAAGCAGTACAAGGCTCAAGGCAAGTGGGCTGACTACCTCCACGGTGAGCGTTGGTACATCATCCTGAGCTTGGTCGCGAAGTCTCTTCTCGCGTGGCAAGTGTTCGTCGGCGCCTTGATGTAGCCCAGCCAGAGGGGTTTTCCCCTTAACTTGACACAAGATACATGATTTTTATATCATGTGTTTCATGTCAAGCATTTTAGAGCCCTCAGAAGGCCTTCCTTCCTGGACATTCTTTAGCAATCACGCACATGTTCTTGTCTGCGTTGCCAAACAACCCAACATGCGCCTCGGTGATATTGCTCGTCGCGTGGGCATTCGTGAGCGCACGGTGCACCGCATTATTCAAGACCTCTCTGAGTCTGGCTACATCACCATCATCAAGGACGGACGAAACAACGTCTACGAAGTCAATCTCAATCGTCCTCTACGTCATCCGCTTGAAGCCGATCACGACATTCGCGCCGTCATCTCCCCACTCCTCAAGAAATCGAAATCCTCATAATGTTTGCTGCCTCCATCATGGACAACCTCCTCACCGCACCGGTGATTGCATTTCTCGTCGCACTCATCGCGACTCTGTTTCGGTTTGATGTTCGTCTTCCCGAGTCTCTCTACCCCATCATCTCTACCTTCTTGCTTCTCGCGATTGGTCTCAAGGGCGGCCGCGCACTCGCAGCAGCATCGCTTGCAGACTTATGGAAGCCACTGATCGTCTCGATCATTCTGGGAATCGTCACCCCCCTGATTGCGTTTACACTTTTCCGTTTTGCTGGGCGATTATCGGTCATCAATGCATCAGCACTCGCTGCGCACTACGGCTCAGTGTCGGCGGTGACATTCACCGTTCTGCTCACCACTCTTGAGGCTCGAGAAATCACGTACGAGGGCTACATGACGGGTCTTCTTGCCATCCTCGAGATCATCGGCATTGTCGTTGCACTCTTTCTTGCTCGCGGAGCCACCGAGGGCAGCGACTGGAAGTCCGCCCTCAGCGAAGTCGTGCGCGGAAAGAGCATTGCATTACTAGGAATCGGCATTGTGATTGGTTACGTCGTTGGCCCCACTCGCCTCGCACCAACAGACCCCGTATTCGTTGGTCTTTTTGCCGGTGCCCTCACCTTGTTCCTCATCGAACTCGGCGTGATTGCAGCGGAACGTCTGCGCGACATCAAATCAGCTGGCCCTGTTGTGGTGCTCTTGGGAATCCTTGTTCCCCTCACCAATGGTTTCCTCGGTGCACTCGGTGGTGCAGCAGTCGGACTCTCCACCGGTGGAGTCGCTGTGATGGCAGTTCTTGCCGGAAGCGCCTCATACATTGCAGCGCCAGCAGCCGTACGTATTGCTCTGCCACAGGCAAGTCCAGGCCTGTACGTCACCGCATCGCTTGGCATTACTTTCCCTTTCAACCTGACAGTGGGAATTCCGCTCTACATTGCAATGGCGCAAGCTCTTACCTGATCGGCACATCATGAATACAGTTCCACTTCAACTTGTCACCATCATTTCTGAATCTGTTGTTGAGCAGAAACTGATTGCGGACATCAAGGCCTGCGGCGCAAAGGGTTATTCGGTGGGCCACGTACATGGCGAAGGTGTCACGGGGAAGCACGCTCTTGATTTGAACGGTCCAAGCATCCGTTTAGAGACCGTTGTGACCGAGAAAGTTGCACAGGCAATTCTTGACATGTTGTCAGCAAAGTACTTCAACAAGTACGCCACGATTGCCTGGATGACCCCGGCACAGGTGACGCGTCCCGACCGTTTTTAACGCTCTGCCCTGCAGACACTTTTCGTATTCGGGCAACTACTGTTCGCAGAAGTACCTATTTCCTTCACTGAATATCGAAAAGAGAAATCATGAAATGCCCACACTGCTCCACCACATTGGTCATGTCAGATCGACAAGGTATTGAGATTGATTACTGCCCCGATTGTCGTGGAGTGTGGCTTGACCGTGGCGAACTAGACAAGCTCATTGACCGTGCGAGCGACGACGCACCATCTTCTCGTCCCAGCCAATCTCGCCCAGCAGCACGTCGTGATGACAGTGACGAGATTGAGCGCATCTACACAATGAAGTCGCCAAAGAAAAAGAAGATGACAAGCCTTCTCGGCGACATCTTCGACATCTAACTACTACGAGTTACTTGCCACCCGGATGCCACATGCCCCACATGTGGGGTCCGCCTGCGGCGACATCCCATTCGGTGCGCACGTCAAAACCGAGATGTCGGTAATAGGCAACGTTCTCAATTGTTTCAGTTTCGAGATACGCACCCACTCCATCACGCTGTGCCCAAGTGAGTCCTTCACGAATCAACGTTGAACCGATGCCGCGCCGTTGCCAATCGGGGTGTGTGCCCACCATTTGCAGATACCAGTGATGTTCCTCCGGCGTGTTCGTCGCGAGAGCTTCACGTAGTGCCATGAACTTCTCCAGCATCTCGTCTGACGGCGGTTCGCTGGGCCCGGTGTCAACATCGAGTTCGGGCCGCGTTGGTGGAATCCACATTGAGAAAGCTGCAACGTCTGGTGTGACCAGAGTGCAATCATGCGCCATAACGCGCTGGAAAAAACCTTGCATCACTGTTCCGTCATGAAAGACGTCGTCATCAGGAAATAGCCACCGCATCACTGGGTCGTCCCAAAACGAACGAGCAAAGGTCGTGCAGATACGAGAAAGATCGTCCTGAGTACCTCGACGAAACTCACTACTCATATTCTGACTCCTCGTGCTCGTGTGCGTCTTCGTCCACATTAGATATTCGACACCCTCTGACTCACCCCTGCGATACATTGCAAGCGACATCAAGAGAGGTCTCCCCCATGGAGACCCAGCAACCGAGCCACCCGGCCACGGTGCTACCCGCAAGGGGATGAGGCGCATTGCGCAAACATCCGGGCCTCTGATGTCCTCACTAGGAGGAATCAGTCATGGACAGAAGTAAGTGGAAGATTGTGACCGCAATGCGGCATTGGAGTGCAGCGGATCCGTCCTCGGTGATTGCATGCGAATACTGCACCGCACATTCCACATACACCTCAAGCTTGGTGGACAGCAATGGAGTCGCACAGGAAGTGCACTTTCACTGTGACCCACACGGTGACGATGCGATCGCACTTCTCGATGCACGTCGTCGTGAAGGCCAGCGATGGGTTGTTGAAGAGCGTCATTGGATGCACATTTGGAAGGTGGGATTCAAGCGCTGCGTCTCATGCCGTGCCGATAGTCGGTTCGTTGCCACACGACTCGATGACCAAGGCGAGATCATCAGCCAGGAGTTGTATTGCAAACACCATGCACCGCCCGCAACCGAAACGATCGAACGAACAGGCGATGCTGACGATGTGGTTACCGATCTCACATATCGATTCGGAAGCTCACATCGGATCACCTTTGACGACTCCGACGAATGACGTGCATAGGCTGACACAATGAAGCCGAAACTCTCACTCGTCACATTGGGTGTGAGCGATCTTGATCGCTCGCGCCGCTTCTACGAAGCACTTGGATGGGAACCCCAAGATTGGACACCTGAATCAAAGGTTGTCTTCTTTGAACTGAACGGTGTCATGCTCAGTTTGTTCGGCCGAGACGATTTAGCTGAAGACGTTGGAGTCGAGGCAACAACATCAACAGGCTTCTCCTCCATCACGCTTGCTCACAATGAACCTTCGATAGCTGACGTCGATCGCGCCTTCAACGAATTCATTTCCGCAGGTGCCACCGCAGTCAAAACACCGCAGGCCACCGCATGGGGTGGCTATTCCGGTTACGTCGCCGACCCTGATGGGCACTTATGGGAAGTGGCATTCAATCCATTCAGTGATTGGACATAAAAGGTCTCCCCGATGGATTGGCAGCTAGAAGATAGGTACTTCTGCTCCCACGTCCCACAGATGATGGACGGGATCATGCAAAAGGTACTGAGCGATGGATTCCACCGTAAAGGCGGATCCATCGCTTCTGTATCCGCGCCTCTTCCACTGCTCCCCCACTACTGAATCAAAACGCTCTGCCAGAGCGAGACCAGCTTCTCGTAGTTCAACAGACACAACTGCTGCTTCTTGCAAGTCGTATCGTTCTTCAATTGCGGTCGCATCTTGATCCCAGTTTTCAAACGCTGGGTTGACTTCATTCAGCATTAATGCAAGACGTTCGTCAAACTTTCGAAAGACGTCACGCACATGACACGCGTATTCAAGGGGTGACCAGACCATTGGGCTTGGTCGAACATTCACATTGTTCTCACCGAGAACAGCTACCCACCGTGCCACTTGATCACGAAGTGCTGCGCCTGAACCAGTTGCGACAAATCTCAAAGCATCAAAGCCACAATCCTCACAACGTTTTTCAAGAACCCAAGTCCAGTTCTTGTCGTCTGGAACAATCTCACCACTCATGGGCAACATGGTAGGTGCGATGCACGGCTAAAAGACGATGGCGTTTCCACCCCACCAATCACGAATCAAAGTTCGTGGACGTCTCGTCCCACTGCTCGCAAGACTTCGGCCGGAATGTCAGCACCCGCATCATCATTGGATACCGGAGTTCCAAACGTTGATGTGATGGGGATGTAGCCAGACCAGACAGCGGTATCCACGTCGTCCGGATCATTGATTGCTCCGCCCGTGCGCACCTTTGCTGACTTCTCATCCAACGGCAGAGCAACAATTCGAGTGGCACGAATTTCACTAGCCGAAGGATCTCTGGTGACATCCCACGTCGGAACAATGTGATCGGTCATCAGCCGAAGTGCATGTATAGCTTCTTCTTCGTCTTCGACAACTCGGGCTTTGCCACGCACAACAACAGATCGATAATTCATTGAATGATTGAACGGTGTCTTTGCAATGACAAGACCATCAACAATCGTGACAGTCGCACACATCTCTGCATCCATGCCGGATTTCAGAAGTGAGTTTGCCAATGCGCCGTGCAAGT
Source organism: Actinomycetota bacterium (assembly GCA_009703055.1). GTDB lineage: Bacteria > Actinomycetota > Acidimicrobiia > Acidimicrobiales > Ilumatobacteraceae > UBA2093. The sequence goes on along the minus strand of WLGW01000024.1, from coordinate 3,521 downwards.
ACATGACATCATCGGTAACTCCGTAAACCATGGGAAGAACTATCGGACCGTCGCTTGTGTTCACCCCGACATGCGCAACTGATCCCGAACGCAGGATCTCCAGAATGTTCTCGTGTCCGTACTCAGCTCGTTTCGCACCTCGCCTGACGGTTGTGCGATCACTCGCAGGCAAATGCTCAGACATCACAGGGTTCGGGGAGGACGACGAACGAGTTCTCCGGCACAATTCGGACACACTCGCTGCATTGCTTCGCTACATGAAACACAAAAGGTGCATTCAAAACTGCAGATAGACGCATCGCCCTCCTTGGGCAATCTGCAATCACACTTCTCACAGTTAGTTTTCATCTCGAGCATTTCAATCTCCCTTTGACCACAAGGCGTCAATAAACCTTTGATTCTCATCAAAAAGCCAACACTCTCTCAGTTTTCCATCCTGTACTCGATACAGCAGTACTCGGCGGACACGCTGCGGAGGATCACCAAGATCTTCCACAGCAATTAATGCCCCAAGAGATTCACCGGCCAGTACATCTTCAACATCAATCAACTTGCGTGCAGTTCTCGTCGAAGCCTGAGCAAGAACAGCAAATGCCGCATCACGTCCACGATGGGTACCAGCAAGCGGACTTTCTCCCATGTAGTGCAATTCAATATCGTCGTGGTACGACGCCAACACTTTTTCAAGGTCTGCCGCGAGCCATGCCTGCGCGTAGGCACGAAGGACTCGAAGCGTCTCATTCTGAGTATCCATGTTCCCCATGTGCTCTTCTCCTCGTTGACAACTCTTCGAACTCTAGTTTTCCAATGACCGAGCCTGATAGACGATGTGTTTTACGCCCCACCATCCAGGTGTATTCGGATGGTCAAAATCAAGATCAGTACGACGCGTCATTCCGATTCGTTGCATGACTCGTTCGCTCGGATGATTTGTTTCAGTTGTGAAGGAAAAGACTTCAGTCAGACCTAGATCGGTAAAGGCCGTATCAAGAACACACTGTGCGGCTTCCGTTGCATAACCCTGCCCCCAAGCCCAGGTTGCGAAGCGCCAGCCAATCTCAACATGTGGTCCCATCGGAGTGTCGAATGAGGTTCTATTGAGACCGGTCAACCCCGCAAAACGGCCGTTGATCTCCACAGCCCACAATCCAAAACCGTTGTTCTCAAATCCTTGTTCAATCCGATCCACCATGGCATCAGAGTCCTGCTTCGTCATCACACTTGGGAAGTAGCGCCTCACCTCTGGATCCGCATTCATCTCAGCAAATGGCCCACGGTCGGCATCGGTCCAACGCCGAAGCACTAATCGTTCTGATATCAGCCCGTCTGTCATCACCATTGACCGTACTAGTCGGCAAATTGTTCGTGGGGCGACCCGATCTGCGGTTCAGAACAGATTCCTAGTAATTATTAGAATTCATCTTCTAAAACTGTTGCTAATCTCAATGAATGCGTCGCCATAAGGAATTACTCGCTTCAATTGCAACTGCGATGATTTGCTGTGGCTTAGTTGTCCCCGCGTTTTCCAGCTCTGTGCAGGCATCCACGCCTGCCGACGGCAGTCTCGACACCACGTTCGGCACAAATGGAATAACAAGCACTGACATTGGTCGAGGTGCGAACGATTACGCAGAGTCCGTTGCTATCCAATCCGACGGGAAAACCATCGTCGTCGGTTCCTCGATCATCAGCGGCTCCTCAGGCTTCTCTCTCGTGCGATACAACACCGACGGAAGCCTCGACACCACCTTCGACACCGACGGCAAAGCCACCACTAATTTTGACAATGAGACCAGCGAAGCGCAGTTGGTAGCTCTCCAACCAAACGGCAAGATAACTGTCGTGGGATACACCGGTTCACGCAAACTTGCAATAGCCCGCTACAACATCGACGGAAGCCTCGACACCACATTCGACACAGACGGCAAAGCCACCTCCAGTGTGGACGTCGGGGATTATGCACAATCGGTCGCCATCCAACCCGATGGCAAAATCATCGTCGTCGGCAGGATAGATACGAATGATGGATCCGACATTTCGCTGCTGCGATACAACCAAGATGGCAGCATTGACACCACATTCGACACCGACGGCAGAGTCACCACCAACATTGGCACGATCGACTACGCAGAATCGGTGGCAGTGCAACCGGACGGCAAAATCATTGTTGTCGGAAGCTCTTACATTAATTCCCAGTATGACTTCACGGTTGTGCGATACAACACTGACGGAAGCCTCGACACCACATTCGATGGAGAAACTGGCAACAACGGTAATGGCATAGTCCTCACAAGCTTTAGCAGCGGCAATGACCAGGCGATCTCAGTTGTTGTGCACACCGATGGAAAAATCATCGTCGCAGGACACACTTCGGGCAGTTCCTCAGATGACTTCGCGGTCGTGCGATACAACACCAACGGAAGCCTCGACACCACATTCGACACAGACGGCAAAGTCACCACCGACATTGACAACAACAGTAACGACAGGCCGAGATCGGTTCTGGTCCAATCCGATGGCAAGGTCATCTTCAGAGGATCCCACAATGGCGCGGACTTTGCAGTCGTGCGATATAACACCGACGGAAGCCTCGACACCACCTTCGATACCGACGGCAAAGTCACCACCAATTTTGCTCACGAAGATGATTATCTGACGTCGATGGCACTGCACACAGACGGAAAGATCATCTTTGCCGGTGGTTCCTATATCAATGGCTCAGACGACTTCGCGGTCGTGCGATACAACCCCAGTGGAAGCCTCGACACCACCTTCGACACAGACGGCAAAGTCACCACCAACATTGGCATCAGAAGCAGCATCGACCAAGCAAAATCGGTGGCATTGCAGTCCGACGGAAAAATCATCATCGCAGGACGAACCCGTCCTAGCAGCACAGAGGACTTTGTGGTTGTTCGATACAACGCCAGTGGAAGCCTCGACACAACATTCGACACAGACGGCAAAGTCACCACCGACATCGGAAGCAACACCGACGACGAAGCATATTCAGTGGCAGTACAACCAGACGGAAAGATCATCGTCGCAGGAATTTCTTCTGACAACGACGATGACTTCGCGGTCGTGCGATACAACCCCAACGGAAGCCTCGACACCACCTTCGATACAGACGGCAAAGTCACCACCAACTTCGGCAACAATTTTCAAGACCAGGCATATTCGATAGCTCTCCAGACCGACGGAAAGATCATCGTGGCGGGAGTTTCCTTGAATATTGACAGGGATTTCGCAATTGTGCGATACAACACCAACGGAAGTCTCGACACCACCTTCGACACTGACGGCAAAGTCACCACCGATTTCGGAAGTGGCGCTAACGATGATGCAAGATCTGTAACAGTGCAGTCCGACGGAAAAATCATCGTCGCAGGTTTTTCCTTCGTCAATGACAATGATTTTGCAATTGTGCGATACAACACCAACGGAAGTCTCGACACCACCTTCGACACTGACGGCAAAGTCACCACCGATTTCGGAAGTGGCGCTAACGATGATGCAAG
>WLGW01000023.1 GCA_009703055.1 Actinomycetota bacterium | reverse complement strand
GAAGAAGCGAAAGAAGCAGCACTTGATCAATTAGGCGTCGCAGAAGACGATGCTGAGTTTGATGTGGTGGAAGAGCCCAAGCAGGGTCTCTTTGGCCGTACTCGTGGCGAGGCACGTGTTCGCGCACGCATCAAGCCAAGCACCCCACGCGGAAAGACCGAGCGTCGCCCCCGTCGTGAAAAGGGCGCAGAAAAGTCCGGCGAGCGCCGTGAACAGCGCCCACGTACCAACAACCGCAACAGCGATCGTCCAGCTCGCGAGCCTCGTGAACCACGTGAGCCACGCGAGAAGGTAGAAGTCGACCCCGCAGTTGTGGGCCAGGCAGCAACCGATTTCTTGGCCGGCTTGGTCACAGCATTCGGAACCACTGGCGATGTCAAGGTGCATCGCGAAGAGGGCGAGATCGAAGTACGCGTTGAAGGCACCGAGCTTGGCCTGATGGTCGGCCCTGGCGGCGCAACCCTTTTGGCTATCCAAGACCTCACCCGCGTTGCCAGCCAGCGCCGCTTGGGTGACCAGGATTCCCGCTTGCGTATTGACATTGCGGGCTACCGCGAGCGTCGCCGCGAAGCCCTCAGCCGCTTTGCCAACAAGGTTGCTGAAGAGGTCAAGGAAACCGGCTCTGCCCGCATGCTCGAGCCAATGTCATCTGCTGATCGCAAGATCGTGCATGACACCCTCGTTGAATTCGAAGGCGTGTCCACCCGCTCGGAAGGCGAAGACCCTCGCCGCCGCGTCGTGGTTGAGCCTGCATAAACAACCAGAACATCGTATTTATATACAAAGGGCCCGCCGCAAGGCGGGTCCTTTGTTATGTCCCATCGATGACGACGTTTGACCATTACATTCGTGAGGTGACTAATCGCCGCACCGTTGAAGAGGTTCTGACCACTGCGCAGAGAGTCGGCACCTTGGGCGATCGACCAATCCCAGAGGTGATCGAACACGCGAAGGCATTTGTGGCAGCTCTCACTGACGTGACAGGAACCGTGATTGATATTGGCACCGGGGCTGGCGTGCCAGGTTTGGTGATTGCTCAAGAACGCCCTGATCTCGCTCTCGTTCTTGCTGACCGCCGAGCGACTCGCATGGATGCTCTGCAAATGGGAGTCTCAGGCCTCGGCTGGGAAGATCGCATTACGGTGCTCACCTGTGACATCGCCGACCTGGGGAAGCAGCCCGAACATGCCGGCCAGTACGACGCGGTGGTGTGCCGAGGGTTCGGGAGCCCAGAGGTCACGGCACCCCTCGCGAGACCCCTCCTAAAAAACGGAGGGACATTAATTGTCTCTGAACCCCCCTCCCCCAAGCCCTCGAGATGGCCTTCTGAGCTCCTGGAGAAGACCGGTTTTGAACCCCCCGAATACCTGCCTGGCGTGGTGAAGCTGACTGCAAAGCCTTGATTTCCAAGGGCTCTCAATGTTTCACGTGAAACAATTGAGGTTTCCAGAAGTTCCAGATGTTTCACGTGAAACATTGGTGACGGTCTGACGGACGGCCTTGGGAGGACGGATTGTTTCACGTGAAACACTCCCCTCATCCACCAGTTTTCCACAGGCTCGCTCTACACTTACCTGCGTCCACCCATTACGCGATTCAGCAGGAGCGAGTACTTTATGAGCGGTTCAGACACCACCGTCCTTGCCATTTCCTTGCAAAAGGGTGGCGTAGGTAAGACAACCACAGCGATCAACCTTGGTGCGGCTCTGGCCGAATTGGGTTTTCGCACCTTGATCATCGACCTTGACCCTCAGGGCAATGCCTCATCTGGTCTGGGCGTGACAATTCCAGAGGACGCAGGAACCATTGCAGAGGTCTTGCGTCGCGAAGAGACCCTTGATTCCATTGTGGAACCAACAGCCGAGAAGAATCTTTTCGTTGCCCCGGCTCCGAAAGGCCAGCAATTGGCCGAAGTGGAAGCCCAGCTCGTTGCAGAGATGTTCCCTCAGCCCCGCCTGAAGGACGCAATTGATGCCTGTCGCGATGATTGGGACTACATCTTGATGGATTGCCCTCCGACGCTAGGCCGCCTCACTGTGAATGCATTTATGGCCGCTGATGCGATCCTGGCTCCTGTGCAGTGTCAGTACTTCGCGCTCGAAGGCCTTCGTGACTTGAGCGAAGTCGTGAAGCAAGTCCGTCAGGCATTGAACCCTGAACTCGAAATTGCCCATTATCTATTGACGATGTCAGAGTCCTCAAAGAAATTGTCGCAAGAGGTAGAAGCTGAATTGCGTGGTGCATTTGGCAACAAGGTCTTTAAGAACGTCATTCCGTACAACGTGAAGTTGGCAGAAGCTCCATCGATGGAGATGTCCGTGCTGAAGCACGCATCCACATCAAAGGGAGCAAAGGCGTATCGGGCAGTAGCAAAGGAGTTGAGCAATGGCAGAACGCCGAAAGCTAGGTAAGGGGCTTTCCACCCTGATTCCGACGGAACGCGCTGAAACAGCGACGACCGAATCCACGAAGAAGTCCGGGGGAGCGTCAGCTCCTACTCAGGAACTGCCAGCGTCTGCGCTTCGCGATGTTCCGACAGGGTCTATTGAACCCAACCCGAATCAGCCACGCGTCCACTTCGATGAAGAATCATTGTCAGACTTGGCTAAGTCGATCAAAGAAATTGGCATCCTTCAGCCACTTTTGGTGCGTGAACTCTCACCAGGCAAATACCAACTGATTGCGGGTGAGCGTCGTTGGCGTGCCGCTCAGCGGGCCAAACTTGCAGAGGTCCCTATTGTTGTGCGCGAGATCAATCAACTTGAGTCCGTCGAACAAGCGCTGGTGGAAAATCTTCACCGCCAAGATTTGACCGCATTGGAAGAGGCGTCGGCCTACCAGCAGTTGGTTGATGACTTCACTTTGACCCATGAGCAAGTGGCAAAGCGCGTTGGTAAGAGCCGCGCTGCAGTCACCAATGCACTGCGTCTTCTCAGCTTGCCAGCACCCATTCAGGGCTATCTGGCCGATGGACGTCTGAGCGGCAGCCATGCCCGTGCATTGCTCGGAGCAAAGTCGCCGGGTGAGATGGAGATGCTGGCGTCAGCGGCCGTTCGTGATGGATGGTCAGTTCGCGCCACCGAAGAAGCAGTTCGCGATGGAGTGCCATCAAAGGGTGACGAGAAGCCAGCGGGGAAGACCGGTGGCCAGACTCAGCCACCTGCACTCAAGCCTGCGGGTCTGTTGGAACTCGAAAACCTCCTGGCCGAGTTCCTCGACACAAAGGTGGGTGTTTCGATGGCAGGCAAGCGCGGAAAAGTGTCCATCGAGTTCGCTGACCTCATTGATCTCGAGCGCATCTACCGCCGCATGACAGAACAGCAGTGATCATTCGGCCGATAGTGGCTCAAATTTCAACGGCGTAACTTTCTCCACAACTCTCACCCTCAACTGGGGGTTCAAACTCGAGGTTTACCCACAACTGGGGATTGCCTGTGGATAACTAGATTTCGATGCTCGGATTCTCTCGCCACGCGTCAAGCGCATCATTCACTGCCGCCGAGATCGCACTTGTCTTCAACGCAACGATCTCCACCGGGGCCATTGAGCACAACACTGCTGGCATGCGAGTTTCTCGCAGCACTGGATGTCGAAGACCTTGCACGCGCACTGACAATTCCGGCGCACGATCTCGAATCGCACCTGCGATGCGCAGTGCGAGATTACGACCGCCTGCACTGAAGAACGTTGGCACTTCATAGAAGTAGATCGTGCATCCTGCATCAGGTGCGACTTCAAAACCGATGTATGCATCTGCTTGAAAACGATTTGCAGCTTGGGCTTGTGCCAATGCGTCACCATCAACAGTTGTTGTTAACGGATGAACTTCTCGTGCGCGACGCGTGAGTGCAACAGCAAGGGGAGCAGTACCAGGAAAATATCCGACAACAACACGCATGCCATCTCGCGTGATTGACTCACTGAGTTCTGCTGCTTCACGAACGACTGCAACACCTGGTCCGGTTCCTGATTGCAAGCCCATTCGTCGTAACGCATCAACAAGTTCTGGTGTACAGATTCCATTGCCTTCTGTACCGATGTTCAATTGAAAATCAGTAATCGCAGAAACAACTTTTGGACCAAAGATTCCATCGACGCGACCACAGTCAAAACCCAATCGATTCAGGCTGGATTGCAACTCTGCGACATCATCACCGCGAAGATTTGGTGAACGCAAAAAGAGCAATCTCTCACCTAAAAACCATGAGGCTTCAATGAGTGCGGACCAACATTGATCATCACATTCGCCAGTGGCTTGCAGACCATACGAATCTTGAAATGCCAAAAGAGCAGCGTGAGTACGCGCACAAAAATTGGCTTCCTCAGCTGAACCTGGTGCAAGAAATCCGGCTGCAGAAAGTTTTCTCTGCAGTTCATGCACCGCGGGGCCGCGGTGACCGGGACCGATTAGGAAATCGGAAGAAATGGTGTGAGCTCCTCGAGCATGCGACCCTTTGGCTTTGCGCCAACCATGGTGTGCTTCAGCTCGCCCTTGTCGAACAACAACAACGTAGGAATGCTCATGACGTTGAAGCGGCTTGCGATGTCGCCGTATTCGTCGATGTTCAACTTTGCGATCGTGATCGACTCTGGCTTCTCTGCAGCAATTTGCTCAAGGATGGGAGCAATCTGCTTGCAAGGCCCACACCACTCGGCCCAGAAGTCGACAAGGATGGGAGTAGAAGCACTGTTGACGGTCTCGTCAAATGTTGAACTCGTAAGTGTGATGATTCCGGCAGCCATGGTGGTGTCCTTTCGTCGAAGGACACTTTACTGCCGCACAGGTCAGGATTGGGGAGGACGCCAGGCACCAACCGAAGCAATGACGTCAATACGCGGACCATTGATGAGGTCAATGCAGTCAGGAACTGCGGGCATCACGGCATCGAGGCATTCGGCGATTGCTTTGGGGCTCCCGGGCAGATTGATAACCAGCGATGAGCCACGAGTACCGGCCAACTGACGACTGAGGATGGCGGTGGGGATGATGGCGTGAGAAATACGGCGCATCAGTTCACCAAAACCAGGAATCACCCTGTCGAGAACCGCTTCGGTCGCCTCGGGAGTCACATCGCGAGGCGCGGGGCCAGTTCCACCGGTGGTCAGGATCAGACAACAGCCTTCGACATCGGCCAATTCAATGATTGCTGCCGATATCTGATTGGCTTCATCGGGGATGAGTCGCTCCACAACCTCAAACGGTGTTGTGATCACACGCGAGAGATATTCGCGCATTGCCGGAGTGCCACGATCTTCGTAGACACCAGCAGTTGCTCGGTCGGAAACCGCTATGAGACCACACCGAACAGTCATGAAGTTTTACTGACCGTGTTCCAACCAACGCTCAGCGTCAAGTGCTGCCATGCAACCAGAACCAGCAGCAGTAATTGCTTGACGGTACACATGATCTTGCACGTCACCAGCTGCAAAAACCCCAGGAATATTGGTGTATGTGGAGCCTTCGCGGGTGAGCAAGTAACCGGAGTCTTCCATGTCGAGGATGTTGGTGAACAAGCCCGTGTTGGGCTTATGGCCAATCGCGATGAACAAACCAGTCACACCGAGTGGACGAGTTTCATTCGTCACGGTGTCAGTGATGGTGACGCCAGAGAGAGAACCTTCGCCATGCAATTCACTCACGCGTGAGTTCCACAGGATTTCGATCTTTGGATTATCAAGTGCGCGCTGCTGCATGATGCGCGATGCACGCAATGAATCACGACGCACCACGAGGTACACCTTTGATGCAAACTTGGTGAGGAAACCAGCTTCTTCAATGGCGCTATCGCCACCACCGACAACGGCAATTTCATGACCACGGAAGAAGAACCCGTCACATGTTGCACAGGTGGAGACACCGTGGCCGATGAGTTCGCCTTCGCGAGGAAGATCAAGCATCAGCGATTGTGCACCGGTGGCCACGATGACTGATTCTGCGCTGTATTCGGTGTCGCGCACCCAGACCTTGAATGGCTTGCTGTTGAAGTCAACCTTGGTGACCTTCTCAGTGATGATGTCGGCACCGAAGCGCTCTGCTTGTGCACGGAAATGGCCCATGAGTTCTGGACCCATGATGCCGTCAGGGAAGCCAGGGAAGTGGTCAATCTCGGTGGTGAGCATGAGCTGACCGCCGGGCTGATCGGTGGTGCTGCTGGGTTCGCCTTCAATCACCAAAGGGGAAAGCGCCGCGCGAGCGGTGTAGATGGCAGCGGTCAGACCGGCAGGACCGGAACCAATGATGATGACTTTGCGAGCGTTACTCATTACTTCTCTTCTTCGGGGGTGTAGCGCTTACGCATCAGCACAATGCCGATAACGAGAAACAGCGCAGAAAGGATGAAATAGGAAATCCAGACGGATGTTTGGTGATCCACCACAGCGTCAAGCGCTGCTTGGAGACCTCGAACAAGACCCACCAACAACAACACCAAGCCGGTGATGACACCGAATGAGGCCAGAAGCCCGAAAACGATGCCGCGAGCGGTGGTGACGAGTGGCTGGGTGGTGTACTTGCGCACAGTGGCCACCACGCGGTCGATGAATGCGACGGAACGGTCCGCCCATTCGGGATCGGTGAGTGGATTAGACACCATGGGTTCAGCCTAACGGCGTGAGCCCGTGGGACTGAGTGAGTGTTAGTCGCCCGAGGTGGGCAACGTGATGGACCCAATCGGCTCGTTACATCTGTCCTCGAAGAACAGACTCACGCCATCCGAGGTTTCAAGGAGCGCAAGTCTGTATTCCTGACCACCTGCATCAGATGTGAACTGGACAAGGGGATCTTTGGTGCAGGTGGACTCCGATGGCAATCCTTCTTGATTGTCGCGACGCTGCATAGCTTCGTAGTAGCCAATGGTGCCCAGCATGGTGCAGGGCTCCGAACCGAAATACAGATCGACTAAGTCGTCACGATGGACTAACTCAAAGGCGACACCTCGAAGGGTGAAGTAGTCGATACCCCCGACGTCACCCCAGAACCCACCTGACTTTTGGCATTCCCCAGAAGCTTTCGGGAGCGACGTAATCGTGGTGTCGGGTGCGGCCACGGCGGGGGCATCGCCGTCAGAGTTCTCAGAAACAGCGAAACCAGCACCAGCAAGAACCAAAACTGCGGCGGCAGCGGCAAAGAGGTTTCGGCGCTTCATGGTCGCAGCAGGCGCCAGCTCACCCAGGGCGGCGGCAATGTGTTGGTCACGGAGAGCGGGGTCGCCGGCAGGGATGTCTCTCAGGGCTGCTTCGATCTCAGGTGTGAGTTCGTTGTCGTCGCTCATGGCTGACCTCCGATGTCATTGTTTTGACGATGAGTTGACTCACCTTGGTTCCCCAAAAGGGCAGTTAATTGTGCACGACCTCGTGACAATCGTGACCGCACCGTGCCGACGGGCACCTCAAGAATGACTGCGATCTCTTCGTAGTCAAGATCTGCAATGTGTCGTAACACAAGAGCGACACGGAATTCTTCTGCAACTTGGGCAAGCGCAGCAGAGACATCCATCTGTGCATCGACTGCATGTGTTGCATCGGTGACTGAGATGTTTTCAAACTGTGCATCATCGTTGGGAATGTCGCGTCGCTTGATGCGGCGCAATTCGTCGAGAGCTGCGTTGGTTGCAATGCGGTACACCCATGTAGAAAATTTTGCTCGACCATCAAAAGAGGGAAGCGCTCGCACGATTGCGATCAGAGCCATCTGTGTTGCATCTTCCGCATCAGATGTATTGATGATGATGCGATGACACACTGCGCGAATGATGTCGTAGTTCTCACGGAGCAATGCATCAACAGCGTTGCGATCTCCGCGCTGTGCCCGTTTGACGAGGAGCGCGTCGCTTGTCACTTCGCTGAAGTAAAGGACAAGTCGCTGATTTGAGACTGATACGGATTGTTTGCACTACACCCTGTGCTTCGCCCCGCTTCACGGAGATACAACAACACGTGCCGCGCAGGTGACGTCACATCAATAGTGGCCATACCGGGCTTGGTGCTATACGAGTTAGCAACGCGCAAACCCCAATCGTCAAGTGAGGCAGGAATTTGATCCGCGGTGCTAACAAAAACATCGGCGCTGTGTGGTCCGTTTGCAAAGTTTGCTTTCAGTTGACCGATACCAATGCCGGTTAACTGCACAACGACACCAACTCCTGCTTTGGAGCCAAAGTATCGGCCTTGGTAACAGGTGGTGGTCCATTGTGTTGCGGGGTTGTTATCCAATAACAGCCCGACCTGATTTTCATTCTCGACCCGGTCATCACCATTTGGGTCATAACTCTTGACCCCCGCAACATCAACGGGAACAACCTCAATGTTGTCGACAGCTGACGGCAGAGAAGATGATCTTGTGTCTTGCAAGCCCTTCCACAGCATGAACGACATCACGGCCGCGGCAGTCAAAAGAAGCGCAATAGGTATGTAATTGCGCTTTGTATTGGTTCGACGATTATCAGGAAGCGCTTGGCGGGTACGTGGCGCACCGCGTGGGGTTTGATCGCGAGGTGGCAAAGGTGCACGCTGCGGGGTGTTGTCATTGGAGACAACACTGAAATCGCGCACTGGCTTTGGCGGCATCAATGGATCAAGTGGTGCCGAGCGCGTGCGAGGTGGTGGTGCAACATTTGATGGCGATAATCCTTCGACTGGTGTCATCGCATCATGCAGGTTGCGCATTGCTTCATCGAGTGCGTGTACAACCTCATTGCAGTTGTTGTAGCGATGTTCAGGTCGACGACGCAACATCTTGTGAATGACACTGATGACGGTGCTCGGAACATCTGTGCGTAAGCCACCCAATGGAGTTGGATCACGTTCAAGTCGTGCGACTGCAGTCGCTTGATCATTGTCACCTTTGAACGGGACATTTCCGGCAAGGCATTCATAGAGAACAAGACCAAGCGAATAAATGTCTGCACGCGCATCAAGCGAGCGCCCTTGCACTTGTTCAGGTGACAGGTACTTTGCAGTACCCATCATGATGTCAACACGTGTGAGGTCGGTGCCATCGTCATCAGATGCTTTGAGCGGCTTGGCGATTCCAAAGTCTGTGAGAAGAACTTCACCGTTCTTCATGACAAGAATGTTGCCGGGCTTGATGTCGCGATGAAGAATGTTTTCGTTGTGCGCCTTCGCAAGTGCAGCGGCAATGGATGTACCGATGTGCACTGTGAGATGGGCACTGATTTGTCCGGGGCCCTTGTGATCGCCGGCATCATCAAGGAGTTCACGTAGTGACTGACCCTTGATCAGGCGCATCACTAATGCAACTTGACCATCGGCTTCTTCAACACAGTCGTACACAGGAACGATGTTGGGATGTGTCAGCTTGGCAAGCGACTTTGCTTCGCGACGAAAGCGTTCTGCGACAACTGGATCATCAGCAACACTTGCGCGCAACAACTTGACAGCAACTTCACGACCGAGTTGTAAATCGGTGGCACGCCACACATCGGCCATGCCACCAGATGCAATACACCCTTCAAGGCGATAGCGACCACCGATGAGATCGTCTGAAGAACGTGAAGCAGCCATGACTGGCTGTTTACGCTAGTTGTGGATAACCCCTTAGCGGGGCGATACCCCTTACGCCTTCACGCGGAATGCGATACCGATGGTGCCTTGACCAGCGTGAGTTCCGATGACTGCACCGATGTCACCGATAAACACTTCACCGGAATAGACCTCTTTGACCATTGCGACGAATGAATCGATGTCAGCACACTGCGCATGCAGAATTCCGAGTTGCTCGATCTTTCCGGAGTTCTCTTTCAAGATTCCGATGAGGTGTGCAAGCGCCTTTGAGCGCGTGCGCTGCTTGCCTGCCTCGGCAACGAGGCCACCAGTGATCTCGATAAGCGGCTTGATGGACAATGCACTGGCGAGCATCGCCTTGGCACCGCCGATGCGACCACCCTTTTTGAGATTGTCGAGGGTGTCGAGAGCGCCGAAGACCCGCATGCGAGGAATCAAGCTCTCTGCGAGAGCCAAGATGTCTTCAAGCGAGGCTCCGACTTGTGCGCGCTTGGCGCATTCGATGGCAATGAGTCCGAGACCCATGGTTGCTGTGCGACTGTCGACCACGCGAACGGGGATGCCGCCAGCAAAGTCACGTGCGGCAACTTGAGCGGCCTGAATGGTGCCCGACAAATCTGCGGAGAGGTTCAACACCACAATTGCGGTGGCGCCTTCGGCAGCAAGTTTTTGGAACTCAGCATCAAAGTTGCCCGGTGATGGCGCTGCAGTTTCGGGCAAAACGGCCGAGGCAGCGCACTTCTTCCAGAACTCATCAGTGGTGATGGTTTCACGGTCTACATACTCGTCATCGCCGAATCGAACCTTGAGGGGAACGATGCTGATGAGCAGTTGGTCTGCAAGTTCCTGAGGAAGGTCGCAGGAGGAGTCGGTAACAATTCGAACAGTCATTAGTCCGAAACCGTAGTACCTCGAGCCTTCTGAATTCGGGCGCGACGCCAGTGGGTCCACCACCAGAGCAAGACGAGGAGGAGAAGAAAGAGGCTGACGTACTGCCCAAATCCCGCAATGGCATTCATTCGGGCTGTCACTTGGATGTACGGGACGACTTCGAGGTTGCCCTCGGGAGTAGTGACGCGAATTGAGATAGGAAAACGCCCATTTGAGCGGGTTCCGGCTTCCACTTCGACCTCGGTGGTTCCACCAGCAGCCAGTTTGACCATACGTATGGGGTCCTGCAGGCGCAATTTGGCACTCGCCATGCGCACTCGCACAGTCAGAGGAACTTCTGAGTTGTTGCGAATCTGAATGCGAATAGCCCCTGATCGGCCAGAGAGAGTGATGGTGTCAGGTGTGGTCACAGTGACGGAACCTCGTACATCGCCCAACAGTTCACGTAGCCCCGCGACATAGTCATCGCCGTTCACAACGGTATTGGAGACAGCAAGAGCGAAAAGATGAGACCACAGCTCACGACGAATGTCAGCGGGGTCTGCCATAGAAGCAGTAGAGGTCAATTCCTTTCGTGCCACTGCGATTCCAGCAGAACGACCAGCCCCCGTGTTGGGAGTATTCGCCGAAAACCTCACTCTCGAGGTCTCACGGTCGGGAGTCTGTGCGGCGGCCATATCTGTAAATCGGATTCCCGTAGATCCCTGAAGCAGAGAGGTAGCGGTGACGAGACTGCTGTTGGCGCTCGGATCACCGGATTGACTCGACAACAAAATACGAAGTGAAGCAGCAGGCTGACCGGCTGCAAGGAGATCATCGCGCGCGACAAGTAATTCCGCTGCTGTGTGGAATGCAGACAACTCTCCGGAGTTCTTTGTACTGTCGCGCACCAAAGTCTGTGCGGCTGCTTCATCAACTGCGATGACAGAAACATTGTTGCTGTTGACTCCACTGGGACGCATCACAACATTGGTTGTTCCTGCGACAGAAATGTTTTGTTGTGCGCGAGGAGCAAGAATGACAGAAACAATTCCTGCAGTTCGAAGCAACTGCAGTCCGTCGGCTGTTAAGTAATGATCAGCAACGTACGTGCCGCGATGAATGACTACTCCGGGCAACCATTTGTTCAGTACGTCTTCACCGACTCGAAGTTGTTCAATGAACTCTTGGCGCATGTTCATTGCAGCGAACATTGATGGATCAGAAGGAACAAAAGGAGCAGTTGTGATCGATCGTAATCGCAATTGTTCTCGTAAAGAGAGAAACAACGCTTGATCTGAATCGCTCGTTGAACTGCCAAAAGCCTCAATGATTTCGGGCTGAACTGACACTGTCATTGGATATGACTGATTCTTCAATATCTCAATGAATTGACGAACTTTTGTGCGAGCTTCATCGGTGATTGATGTTTCACCATTGGGCTGTAGAGACGGTGCTGCTCTCAGACGAATGAGTGTGCTTGCTTGAACAGTTTGTGATGGATCAATTGTTCTTCGGACATTGATGAACGTCAAGATTTCTGCAATTGCCTCTTTTGATTCAGAATCACGGATACGAAGAGTGATGGGGTACACGCCGTCTTGCGCGAGAAATAAGCCTTGAGGTGAATCGGTTCGAGCAGAAATCGGAACTGAGAATTGCGCACTGTTGTTGATTCGTCGAACTTGAGCCGGAAGAAGAGTCAACGCATCAATCACACCAGGGCGTGCCTCTCCGGTAGCAATTGATTGAAAGGAAGTTCGTGAAGCAACACGGCGATGAAGTTCAATCTCGACAGGATTGTTCACAAATCTTGGATCATCAGAGAAAATGAATCGCAGTTGTGTTGCAGTACGAACGTTGAAAGTATGAGTGATTAATGACAACTCGGGGAGGGCCTCGGCAGCGACGGGACGTGCAGAAACGGGAAGCACGCCGGCCAACAGCACAAGGAGTGTGACGAGAAAGCGCGGAGACTTCATCGGAGTTTTCTTTCGAGAACGGTGAGGCCATGGTCCATGTCAGAAAATCCGATGCTGCGATACAGACCCAAAGCTGCGTCGTTGTTTGTTTCAGTGTTCACCACGGTGTTGGTACAACCACGACGAAATGACCAGTCCACTGCAGCCGTGATTAATCGTGATGCCACTCCTGTGCGGCGTGCATCGGGATGCACTGCAAGTCGCTGTATGAAACCAGTCTGTTGCGTCGCGCCCACGAGGACGAACCCTTCCAACACTCCGCGATGGCGCGCTACGAACAGCCGCACATGGCGAGTGGCACTTAACGCGTCGCGAAACGTTTCTTCATCGAGATGCCATTCGCTTCCGAAGGCCAACTCGTCAAGACGAAGAATGTCCTGAATCAGTGATGAGCGATGGTGCACCAGTCGCACCGGCCGTGGAGCAATATCGGCGGGGATGTCGCACGGCGGGGGAGAGAGATGCTTCAACCGAAGAAGGACAAGGTGTTGAGCGGCGAGGAAGCCAAGATCGGAGAGAGCATCTGCGGCCTGTGGCGACATGGCGCAGGTGCGGACACTGCCGTACCCCCACCGTGTCATCGTGGTGACCCACTCGCGAAGAACGTCTTCACCTGGCAATTCCGTCTCTGGACTGTGGGATCCAGAGATCATCAGAAAGGCTCGCGAAGGGTGACCCGCCCATGGGCGCACTGAGGCCTGGGTTGTCCCCGACCAGATGATCCCCCGCTGGGGGGCTTGTTCCACCACATTCACCCCTCTGACGGTAGTCCCCACTTGCCATCAGGGGTCTGGACTATGGGGATGGACACCAGTTCAGGTGGTTCCGTGCCTAGCCTTGGGCGGTCGCTGTTCGTACCTCTTGTATATATGGCAACAAGAACCACCATGATCCCACCACGTTTCGCCCCCATTCTTGAGGAAATGGCCCCTCTGGCTTCGCGTTTCCGCGAGGCCGGTCACCGCTTGTACCTGGTGGGGGGCACGGTGCGTGACTTGTTGATGGGAGGCGCCGAAGGAACCCTGAATCCGGATGGCATGGACTTTGATGCCACGACAACAGCTCGTCCTGACGAAATCAAGCGGATCGTGGCCGATATTGCCGATGCCGTGTGGACACAAGGGGAGCGCTTCGGAACGATTGGCCTCAAGATCGGCGAGCGTGTCTACGAGATCACCACACATCGGGCAGAGGCGTACTCACCTGATTCGCGCAAGCCCGAAGTGGTGTACGCCGATGAGATCAATGTCGACCTCTCGCGTCGCGACTTCACAATCAACGCGATGGCTTTGGAGCTCACGAGTGACACGCCAACATTGGTTGACCCATTTGGTGGTGCAGCAGATTTGATGACGCGTCAATTGCGCACGCCGCTCTCTGCAGAAGAATCATTTAGTGATGATCCGTTGCGTATGTTGCGTGCCGCACGTTTCATCTCTCAATTAGAAGTTGCACCAGATCCGTCAATCACTGCAGCGGTGACCGCAATGGCTGATCGACTCACCATCGTGTCGGCAGAACGTGTGCGCATTGAGTTCGACAAGTTAATGACAACGAAACGACCAACGTTTGGTTTGTGGTTCCTTGTTGACACTGGTCTTGTTGATCATTTCCTTCCCGAACTTCGTTTGATGCGTCTTGAACAAGACCCCATTCATCGTCACAAAGATGTGCTCACGCACACGCTTGCTGTTGTTGAAAATGTTCAACGTGAAGCGCGTGACGATTTTGATTTCCGCATCACTCGCCTAGCTGCGTTGTACCACGACATTGGTAAGCCGCGCACACGTGGTTTCAAAGAAGGCAAGGGAGTCACGTTCCATCATCACGAAGTTGTTGGTGCGCGCATGACTCGCGAGCGCATGAAGGCGATGAAGTATCCGAACGAAGATATTGCAGCAGTGTCAGAACTTGTTGCAATTAGTGGTCGTTTTCATACGTATCAGATGGGCTGGACAGACAGCGCTGTGCGTCGATACGTACGCGATGCTGGTGATTACTTGCCTGAATTGAATGTATTGACACGTTGTGACTGCACCACACGTAATGAAAAGAAGGCGCGCATTCTTTCTCGTCGTATGGACGAGATGGAAGAACGCATTGCCGAACTCATGGCAAGTGAAGAACTTGCAAGTTTGCGTCCAGAGCTCGATGGCCAAAAGATCATGGAATTGCTGGGCGTTCCTGCGGGCCCCATTGTGGGCGCGGCATTGGAGTTCCTCATGGACATTCGTCTTGAAGAAGGTGTCCTAGGTGAAGAAGTTGTCACTGCACGCGTGATGCAGTGGTGGAAAGAGAACGAAGCGAACGCTTCGAAGCTCAAGCCGACACGCCGAATTAATCGCGGCTAGTTACGAGCCAAGTTTGCGTGCACGCACAACAAGTGTGCTGGGCGCAACTGCATTGGGTTGATGCGTTGGTTTCAACTCATGCATCACATCAATGGAGAAGTTTGCGCGTTGCAACGCCATCGCTAATTCACCAATTGTTGGTGTTGTATCACCATAACGACGACGCGCTGTTGCGTCATTGCCATCGAACACCGCAGACATCGGGTGTGGCACTGCAAAGATGAATCCGGCTTCGGGACGCAACACGCGGTGCACCTGGCGAAAGAGTCGAGCGATGTCGGTGTCAAGAGTGATCTGATGCACGCAGATCGCAACGTCGATAACTGCATTCATGAGGAAACCGAGGTCTGCAAGTTCCCCTTCGTGGAACTCAACGGTCACTTCTGAATTGACAGCAGCCTGGCGGGCGCGTTGAACATTCTCACGGGACGGGTCGATGGCAATGCTGCGGGCTCCACGTTGCGCCATCGCAACGCAATTGGGAATCGTGCCGAAGAGGCCTAATTCGAGAACGCGCTTGTTACGGACGTCACCACAGACACGCAATTCATCGTCATTACTGACGGAAGATCCGAAAGAAATCGCACGGCCATCGGTGACGGACCATCGGGCATCTGACATGGACGAATCTTATGGCTATCTTGTGGCTGTATGGGTTTCTCCGTTGACATGTTGCGAGGTGACGCGGGAGTCGTCGACCACCAACTTGCGCGTCGATCTCTGATCAACGAAGTGAAGAAACGACGCATCAGTAAAGACTCCGTGTGCGACGCTCACCCAGAACTGATTCGTGCTGCTCGCAACATCGGTGAGCCATCGAAGACTGTCTGCCCCATCTGCGAAGAAGTCAATGTTGTTCTCGTGACGTACGTGTTCGGCCATGGGTTGCCGAAGCACGGAAAATGCGTGACCGATGCCAGCGATATCGAAAAGCTGCGCCGCACGGGTCATGAATACGCCGCCTATGTAGTGGAAGCCTGCCCAGGTTGCCGGTGGCACCATTTGCTTCGAGTGCTGCCCATTTCGGGTGCTCGACCAAGCCGATCCCGAGCAGCCCGCTGACGAAAATTCCCCGATGTGGTCCGCCCTTCAGTAGGGGTCGGAGTGCACATGTCCTTGATGGATAAGGGATTTAGTGCGGTGACCCACCCCTGTGGGATGGTGCAACCGAGCAGATACGATTCAGGGGCACATATTCACCCTGCCCCGCAAGGGGCCCCGAGTCGTAATCGGGTCCGAAGGGAGGTCACACGCTATGCGTGCTTACGAACTAATGGTCATAATCAGCGGCAAGCTCGAAGAGAGCAATGCCCACAGCTGGGTCAAGACAATTGCAGCTGGCATCACAAATGTCGGTGGACAAGTTCACGGAAATCCTGACTGGTGGGGCAAGCGTCGCTTGGCCTATCAAATCCAGAAGCAGGACGATGGGTACTACGCAGTGTTCAACCTCCTTGCACCAGCCGGTGCCATGGATGAAGTGGAGCGCAACTTCCGCCTCTCCGACGATGTCCTTCGCCACAAGCTCCTCCGTCTTCCAGACGATGAGGCAGCACGTCGCGGAATGATCTCGGCGGCTTAGTCCGTCCCTATCGAGCCCTCTGCTCCATACACGACACTTCGGAAAGGTTCCATCTAATGGCCGATAACTCAATCACCCTCGTGGGCAACTTGACCCGCGATCCCGAACTCCGTTTCACCACTGGTGGACGCGGTGTTGCCTCTTTTGGTATCGCGGTCAGCCGTCGCTACCAAGTCAACGGTGAATGGCAGGAGCAAACCTCCTACTTCAACATCGTTGCATGGGGTCAACTTGGCGAAAACGCAGCTTCCTCCCTCACAAAGGGAATGCGCGTTGTTGTCTCGGGCCGTCTCGAACAGCGTGAATATCAGAACCGTGAAGGCGAAAAGCGCACGGCAATTGAAATCAACGCTGACGAAGTCGGACCAAGCCTTCGCTGGGCAACTGCTTCTATCGAGCGCAACCCTCGTACCGACGGCAACGGCGGTGGCAACGGCGGCGGTGGACGCGGCGGCAACGGCGGCGGATTCAGTGGTGGCAACTCTGGCGGAAACGCCGGCGGTGGCGACTACTTCCCAGCCGACGAAGAACCCTTCTGATCTTTTTTAATCCCTTCCCTCTCACTCTTCCCTGAAACAAGGAACTCATCATGACTAGCAAGACGAACAAAATCCGTAACGCTCGCGAGGCAAATCGCAAGTTCAAAAAGAAGGCCAACCCTCTCGCAGCGGAGAAGGTTGTCTTTATTGACTACAAGGACGTGAGCCTGCTTCAGCGCTTCATGACCGATCGCTCAAAGATCCGTGGTCAGCGCATGAGCGGCACCAACGTGCAGCAGCAACGTGAGCTCGCAACAGCAATCAAGAACGCTCGCGAGATGGCATTGTTGCCATACACCAAGCGCACCGTTTCTACTCGTGCCCCTCGCCCAGGCAAGGAAGGCCGTGAAGAAGAAGGCACCTTGGAGATGCCAGAGCAGCCGATTACTTCTGAGTTCGCAAATGTGAACGACGAAGCGGATGAATCAACAGAGACCACCGCTGCTGAGGCAGTAGAGACCGAAGTAGAGGCCTGATATGAACGTAATTCTTCGTGAAGACATCGCCGGCGTTGGTCGTCGTGGCGACATCGTGACCGTGGCCGATGGCCATGCTCGTAACTATCTCTTGCCACGTGGCCTTGCGCTCGTTGCAACCGATGGTGCAGTCAACCAAGCAAATGCAATGCGTCGCGCTCGTGACTTGCGTGAAGCCAACGACCGCGAGGCAGCTCGCACCGTGGCAGAAGCACTCACTGCACGTGCATTCACTGTGAAGGCAAAGTCCGGCAACGAGGGTCGTTTGTTCGGCTCCGTTACCACTGCAGATATCGCTTCAGCACTTGCTGCTCAGGCAGGCGTGACTCTCGATCGCAAGAAGATCGTGGCTCAGCCAATCCGCACCACGGGCTCACACAGCGCGCTTGTTCGTCTGCACGCAGACGTTGAATGCAACATCAAGATTTCGGTGGTCGCCGGCTAATTAGCCGTGCGATGCACACCGTTATCCACACATTCCACATCTCATCCCCAGCGCTATCCACAAGGATTTCGCAGGGTTATCCACTAGCAATCCACAGGCGTTTGCTGGCAGGGTAAGGGTCTTCTATGACGGACTATTCCGACCGCCCCGAGCGGTCCAACAATCGGCCTGCGCCTCGCACTGATAGCCGCACGCCACCGCACAACCTGGATGCAGAAGCGTCTCTGTTGGGCGCAATGTTGCTGGATGAAAACCCCGTTGGTCTCGCCATTGAGCAGCAGCTTGATGCAAGTGATTTCTACAAGCCTGCACATGGCCATGTCTATGCAGCGATCAAATCATTATCGAGTGTTGGTGAGGCTGTTGACGCAGTGACCGTGTCAGAAGAATTGCGGCGCAGCAATCTTCTCGACGACATGGGTGGACTCAACTTTTTGCAGGAACTGCAGAACGCGACTCCGTCCATCAGTAGCGCAGGTCGCTACATCAAGATTGTTCGTGACACCTCAACACTTCGACGACTCATCAAGGGCGCAAGTGACATTGCAGACCTTGGGTATTCCGCACCCGCCGATATTCGCACCGCCATTGACAAAGCAGAACAGATTGTTTTCGATCTTGGCGATGAGCAACTCACTGACTCACTGCAGAAGTTAAACGACTTAACAGAAGAAGCATTGAAGATTCTTGAACAGCGTTTTGATGCCGGCAACGAAATCACTGGTGTGCGCACTGGGTACACCAAGCTCGACAAGTTGTTGTCGGGTATGCAACCCGGCACGTTGAACATTGTGGGCGCACGTCCTGCAATGGGTAAGTCTGCATTTGCGTTAGGTATGGCAGTGAGCGCTGCGCGTACAACGAATCGTCCGGTGTTGTTCTTCTCTTTGGAAATGTCAAACACTGAATTGACACAAAGAATCTTGTCTGCTGAAGCGCAAGTGGATTCTGACCGCATGCGTAGTGGACGTTTGCAAGAAGCTGACTGGACAAAGATCACTCACGCAATGAATCGCTTGGTGATTCCGTTGTACATCGACGACACGCCACAAATCACCGTGATGCAGATTCGTCAAAAGTTGCGCCGCATTGCAGTGTCTGAT
The DNA here is from genome assembly GCA_009703055.1 of Actinomycetota bacterium. Taxonomy (GTDB): domain Bacteria; phylum Actinomycetota; class Acidimicrobiia; order Acidimicrobiales; family Ilumatobacteraceae; genus UBA2093. The sequence goes on along the minus strand of WLGW01000023.1, from coordinate 441 downwards.
GCACTGCCAGCAATGGTTGTTATTGACTATCTGCAGCTCATGGGTGGTGGCAATAACGAAAGCCGTCAACTTGAAGTTGCAGAAATCAGTCGTGGACTCAAGATGTTGTCGCGTGAATTCAAGATTCCTGTCGTCGCACTCAGTCAGTTGAGTCGCGGTATTGAACAACGTCAAGACCGTCGCCCTGTGATGTCAGACCTTCGTGAATCTGGTGCACTGGAACAAGACGCCGACGTGATCATGTTCTTGTATCGAGAAGAAGCCGCAAACCCCGAAGCGAAAATGAACGACAAGGGCTTTGCTGACGTCATCGTGAGCAAGCACCGTTCTGGCCCAACAGGCGAAGTGCGGTTGTTGTTCAACAAGGCATACACGCAGTTCGTCGACGAACCCGAGTGATGCGCCTAGTCTGAAGACATGTTCCTCGGCGAAAATCTCATT
>WLGW01000022.1 GCA_009703055.1 Actinomycetota bacterium | reverse complement strand
TGGCCTGTGTCGCGCACCTTTGTGCCACGACGAAGACCGTCGGTTGGCTTCAAGCAAACGGCACGCACGCGGCTGTCACCGAGTTGCTGTGCAACTTCAGCGAGAACCGTTGTCGTCTTGCCGTTGACTTCGATATCGAACTCAATTGCTGAGTTCAATTCGGGCAGATACCCGCGAGGGAACTGCACGTCAATAACGGGACCGGCAATTGCCACTACCTGTCCGTCGTGCTTTGTCTCTGTCATACTCATCTGGATTTCTCCTACTTAGTCGCTCTTAATTACCGGCCGACATGGCTTCGGCACCGCCGACGATTTCCATGATTTCGGTCGTGATCGAGTCCTGGCGGGCTCGGTTCATGATTCGTGAAAGGGTCTTAATCAGCTCTTCGGCGTTGTCTGTTGCAGACTTCATCGCGCGCTGACGGAATGCATGCTCTGACGCAGCTGCGTTGAGGAGTGCCGCATACACGCGGGCCTCGACGTAGCGCGGAAGCAATGTCTCGAGAATTGTTTCTGGCGTTGGCTCAAATTCGTAATCGCGACCGGTCTCTGACTTGCCGTCGCCACCTTCGGTGACTTGGGAATCGAGAGGAACCAATGGACGCTGCACCACTTCTTGTGAACCAGCAGAAACGAAACGGGTGTACACCAACTCAACGCGATCAACTTCGCCGGATTCATACAAACCAGTGACGTACTCACCGATTTCTTTAGCGATTGAATACGTTGGGTTGTCGGTGAAGCCAGTGAAGGATTGTCCGATGTTGTACCCGCGGAAGCGGAAGTACCCCTCGGCCTTGCGACCTACAGCAACCACTGTGTGGCCACGACCCTTGAGTGCGTCTTCTTTAATTTCGCCTTCAGTGGCGCGAAGAACACCAGAGTTGTAACCACCGCACAAACCGCGGTCGGCTGACAACACGACGTAGCACACGTTCTTTACTTCAGATCGGCCAGCAAGCAATGGTGCGTCGCTTCCTGCTCCGGCTGCTGAAAGATCGCGAACAACTTCAGTGATCATGTCGCTGTACGGCACGGCTGCGACGACGCGTTGCTGCGCCTTCACAATGCGCGATGCAGCGATGAGCTCCATTGCACGTGTGATTTTCTTTGTCGCCTGAACGGACTTGATGCGTCCGCGCAGAATTCGTTCCTGACCGCCAGCCACTTAGTTACTCCGTCGCGAGGGTCTTGTTGCTGGCTGCATCGCCGAGTGCTTCGGCAGATGTAGCGGTGGGATCAACAGAACCAGCCTTCGGGCCGGTGACCTTGAACTGTGACTTGAATGCAGCAACGATGTCGCCGAGGTCGGCAGGCACATCGGCCTTTCCATTTGTACGAAGCTCAGCCATCATTGCGCCGTGACGTGAGTTCACGTACGCGAGCAATTCGCTTTCGAAACGTGCAACGTCTGCAACGGGGATGGAGTCGAGGTAACCCTTGGTGCCGGCAAAGATGGAAACAACCTGCTCTTCGACTGGCATCGGGGAGTTAAGACCCTGCTTCAACAATTCAACCAAGCGGTATCCGCGCTCAAGTTGTGCCTTCGACACGGCGTCAAGTTCAGAACCAAATGTTGCGAATGCTTCGAGTTCACGGAACTGCGCAAGGTCAAGCTTCAGGGTTCCGGAGACGCCCTTCATTGCCTTGGTCTGTGCAGCACCACCCACGCGAGACACTGACACACCTACGTCAACAGCTGGACGAATACCAGACTTGAAGAGGTTGTCCTGCAAGTACACCTGACCGTCGGTGATCGAAATCACGTTCGTAGGAATGTATGCCGACACGTCGCCTGCCTTGGTTTCAATCACTGGCAATGCAGTGAGTGAACCAGCCTTGTTCTCGTCACTCAGCTTTGCTGCGCGCTCGAGGAGACGGCTGTGGAGATAGAAAACGTCGCCAGGGTACGCCTCGCGGCCTGGTGGACGACGAAGGAGCAATGACATCTGGCGGTAGGCCTCAGCCTGCTTTGACAAGTCGTCATAAACGATGAGTGCGTGCTCGCCATTTTCCATCCAGTGCTGACCGATTGCACAGCCAGAGTATGGAGCGAGGTATTTGAACGGTGCTGGCTCTGATGCAGGCGCAGCAACGATCACTGTGTACTCAAGGGCACCATGCTGACGAAGTGTCTCCACTGTGTTTGCAATGGTGGATCCCTTCTGACCAATTGCGACGTAGATGCACTTCACACCAAGTCCGCGCTGGTTGATGATGGTGTCAATCGCAACAGTGGTCTTGCCGGTCTTACGGTCACCAATGATGAGTTCGCGCTGTCCACGACCGATTGGGGTCATTGCGTCGATCGACTTGATGCCGGTCTGCAATGGCTCGTGCACTGGCTTGCGACCCATGATGCCAGGAGCCTGGACTTCCACGGGACGGCTGATGGAACCAACGATGTCACCCTTGCCGTCGATGGGCGTACCCAACGCATTGATCACGCGACCAAGCATTGCGTCACCAACAGGGACGGAGAGAATGCGACCAGTGCCCTTTACAGCCTGACCTTCTTCGATGGAGTCGGCTTCGCCGAGAACTACTGCACCGATGACGTTCTCATCGAGGTTGAGAGCGAGACCAACGGTGCCGTCCTCAAACTCAAGAAGTTCGTTCACCATGCAATGAGGTAGGCCGGAAACGCGAGCGATACCGTCGCCCACTTCTTCGACGCGACCAACAGTGGTTGCCTCGAGCGATTGCGTGTAGCCAGCTAGGCCACCTGTAATCGCCGATGCGATGTCACTGGCGGAGAATGTGATGTCTGCCATGTCTTCCTTCTTTACGCGAAATGTTCTTTACAACCGGCTCTTGAGCTGGTCGAGCTTGCTGCGGACGGAGGCATCGATGACTTCATCGCCGACAGTGGCAACAATGCCACCAACGACGGTTGGGTCAACAACAACCTTGAGGTTCACCTGAGTGTTGAACTTCTTTCCAAGTGCATCAGCGAGGCGCTTCTGCTGGTCTTCGGAAAGTTCAACGGCGCTGCGGACTTCAGCAACCTTGCGGCTCTGACCATCTGCAACTTTCGCACTAATGGCAGCGGCAATGGCGCGAAGATCGCGACCCTTGCCTGCACCAAGAAGTAGTGAAACGAATTGAGTAGTGAGACGGTGGCCCTTGCCTTCGAGAAGCTTCTCGACGATCTGCTGGCGCACTGCGATGGGAAGCAATTCATCGGTCAGTTTGCTGCGGAGATCTTCGTTGGCATCAATAGCGCGGACAACTGCTGAGAACTCAGCTTCAACACGATCGAGGACACCCTCAGATTCGGCAATAGCCGAGAGAGATGAAATGTATGCGTCGTTGCTCATCGTGCGACTCCTGAGATGAAGTTTTCAATGAGGTCCTGGCGAACCGAATCACTCATTGCGCTAGCAATGACTTTGTCGGATGCAATACGTGCAAGACGCTTGATGTCGGATGCAAGTTCGTCTTGCACTCGACCCGATGCGTTTGCAATGTCTGCAAGAGCCTTTGCCTCAACGTCTGCCATTTCAGTAGCAACGCGAGCGCGACCTTCAGAAAGAACAACCGCTGCTGCAGCATCGGCTTCAGCCAAGATGCGTGAGCGCTCGGAGGAGATGTCACCGAGAGCTGAACGAATCTCTTGTGCTTCTGCTTCTGCACTTGTGCGTGCATTGCGAGCGTTATCAATTTCGTTCTGAATGCGCTCGGTACGAGCTGCAAGCGACTTCTTGATAATCGGGCCGGCGAACTTAATGAGCGCACTAATCACCAAAGTGGAAGCGATGCCGCCGTAGATGATTTCAAAAGTCTCTGGCAAGAGCCAGTGATGGCTCTCGTATGTTCCAGCTGCGATAAGGCTTGCATTAATCATGAGCGTGAACCCTCCATTGTGGAAGCGACAGCTGCATTCACAACAGAAGCGTCAGGAGCCTTGCCGAGAGCTAACTCAGCAACACGCGTTGCAACTGTTGCAACTGCGGCGGCGACATCGCCTTGAGCCGCAGCACGAGCAGCTGCATTCTTCTGATCTGCTTCTGCGCGAGCAGCCGCAATGCGGGCATTGACTTGAGCCAACTGAGCAGTGCGCTGGTTGTCAACTGTCTGACGTGCAGCGTCAACTCGACCGGCTGCTTCCGCACGAGCGGCATCGAGTGCCTTCTCATACTCAGCCACATCGGTCTTCGCATCAGCTTTCACCTGTACGGCGCCTTCGGAGTTAGAGCGAATCGACGCATAACGCGCTTCAGTGCCCTTCTTCAAACGTGGGAACAAGAAATAACGCATGAGAGCAAACAGGACAAAGAAGGACCCTGCTGCCCATAACATTTCATTTATTGCTGGGTTGACCGGGTTAGGTGGCGTCTTGACTTCAGCATCAGTTTTTGGTGTTGACCCAGCTTCTGCTGAGGCAGACATCAAAACTGCTTCTGGCATCGTCGTGTCTGTCGTTTCCGACGACACAAGACGTACCTGGACCTGATCACCCGTTTGGGTGACTATCGCAGTCAGCATCTCATCTCCTGGTCTCCGAATAAACGGAGGACGATTGTGGACTCGGACTCAAATTCGCGGATTAGGCGAACTTGAGAAGAATGAAGACCACGAAGCCGATAAGGGCGAGTGCTTCGGTAAATGCAATACCGAGGAACATCGTGGTACGAACCATGCCGGCAGCCTCTGGCTGACGTGCCATTGCCTCGACGGACTTACCGACGAGGTTGCCAATTCCGAGCGCTGGTCCGATTGCGGCAAAGCCGTACGCGAGACCTGCACCAAGAGCTGTCAATCCGCCGCCAACGGAGTTTGGGTCCTTGACGATGGGTTCGGCTGCTACGAGCAGTGAAAGTGCTTCCATTTTGTTTTCTCCTATTTTGAAGTAGTTGGTTGGGAGACCTTGTTGTGGCCTAGTGCTCCGGGTGAGCCGCTCCGCCGATGTACACCGCGGCAAGCATGGCGAAAATATACGCCTGCAAGAACGCGACGAGCACCTCGAACGACGTAAGGAACACGAGCATGATGAACGGCAAGATGCCGACGGGGATGAGAATCTTGTCATTCGCTTGGAACAATGCCTCGGAAAGCAATGCGAATGTCACGAGAAGAATGTGGCCAGCGAGCATGTTGGCGAACAAACGAACGGCAAGCGAGAACGGACGAACAAGCATCGTGGAGATGAGCTCGATCGGTGTCACCAAGATGTAGAGAGCCTTGGGAACTCCTGGCGGGAAGAGAACGCTCTTGAAGTAACCGCCGACTCCCTGATGCTTGATTCCAGTGGCATTGAAAACAACCCAAATAAGCAGAGCAAGGAACATCGGGACAGCCATACGCGCTGTTGCGGGCATCTGGAACAGCGGAATGATTCCGGGCACGTTGCACAAGTAAATAAACAAGAACAACGTGAGAAGGAAAGGAGTCCAACGCAGACCTTCCTTACCCATGGTCTGCATGATCACACCGTCTTCAATGAAATCAACAATGACTTCAGCAAGGTTGCGAGAACCCTTTGGTGCTTCATTGACATCGCTCTTGCGTCCGGCCATGAAGAAGAGAGCAGAGCTAATCAGAACTGCAAGAACAGCAATGAGGGAAATCTTGTTGAAGCTTGGAAACAATTCCTTCCAAACAAGAATCTCGTTAATCTCCGGAAATTTAAGAGCAATCACGTTCGATCAATCCTTCGCTTGGTGTTTGTCGGGGGGACGAGACTTCGTCAAGTATGGCTTATTCGGCTTGGTTCCAGGAAATGCAAGTGACGCCGCCACATATTTCATTTCCCAGAAGAGAAGACCCAGATGGGTCACGATAATCGCTCCACCTAGGACGGGTATCGACACCCACGAGAGATCTTTCACCAGGAGCACAGCCACTGTGATGAGGCCGAGTCGGGCGATGTAGCCGAAAAGAATTGCACCCATCATGAGGCCCAAGGAGATGGGCGCGGTGATTGCAATCAGACCGGCAGCAAGCGAAAAGTTCAATAAAACAAGGGCTAATGCGAATGCAGCCGAAGCGGCGCCTGCACCTGAGTCAGCGATGAAGCCACCAAGCACCACGACCGGGGCGGCAAAAAGACCACGCTTCACCAGATCTCGAGAGATGGAAACTTCAGGTGCTTGGCCCGCCAGAACAGAGCCCAAGGGAGACACGGGAGTGCTCATTGAGGAGCCGTTCCGCGGCTGTTTTGAGCCCGTTCTTCTTCAAGGTGACTCATGGCACTTGAGTACACGTAATACATCTTGATGAATTGGCCCGTGACTCCAAAAAGAGTCGCCCCGATCATGAACCACGGGGTTGTGTTCAGCCAGGTGTCGAGACCAAAGCCGATCAGGAAGAAAACGATGACGGTTCCCGCCAGCTCTGCCCCTTGGGACACGCTGTTATCAAGCACAATCGGCTTTGGCTTGGGGAGGAACTTCAAATGCACACCTTTTCGGAATCCTGAAGAAATCAGGACCTTGTGAATTGAAGAACAATCTAGGCGTTCCTCCCCTTGGGGTCAATTCACCCCCCGGTCAACTCTCGGAGATTTCTCCTTGATATTCCGAGAAGAACAAGGCGAGTTGGGTTCGGTTGTCTTTGTCGAAACGAGACAGCATGCGAGAGACGCGATTACGGACCGTTTGCAGGCCCAGATACACCGTCTCAGCGATCTGCTTGTCCGAGTACCCCATGGCAATCAACCGTGCAATGTGGCGATCATTGGCATCGAGCTTTCGAATCAAGCCAAGGCCACGCTTTTCTAACGACTCAGATGCTGAACGTACTTCTGCTGCATTGATGAGACGCATTCCTGATGCAACATCACGAATCGTTTGAATCAGATCGTCAGAGCTACCGGTCTTGAGAACGAATGCACTCGCACCAAGTTCGTATGCCGTTACCAACGCTTCATCTGAATTGAATGATGTCAGAACAACAACTTTGACTTGCGGGTGTTCTGCAATCACCATCTTTGCAACATCAAGACCCGACTCACCGTCGAGACGAACATCAACAACTAAGACGTCTGGAACTTCATGTGCGAGTAAATCGCGAGTGGAACTAATGGAGTCAGAAATTCCGACGACATGTAATCCTTCTTCTTGATTAAAGACCGAAGCCAGAGCTTCGCGGACCATGACATGGTCATCACAAATTGCAACACTTGTCATGACGCACATCCTGTGCACAAGAGTGCCGTGGGCAAACACCCACGGCAGGGTACGGACCACGTCACCGTGGTTCCGATGTTTTGTTCTGAGTGAATCTCCATTGTTCCTCCTAAGGATTCGGCGCGTTCGCGCATGTTGTGGAGACCGTTTTGCAAGCGGACCTGCGATGGAATACCGCGTCCGTTGTCTGTGATGGTGAGAACGATGTCGCGCTGCACTCGCGCAATCTGAACTTTGAGAATCGATGCAGCACCATGCCGCACGGCATTGGATGCGCCTTCCATGACTACGGCACGAATATGGCCTTCAATTATTTCGGGAAGAGAAGACACTTCGATTAAGAGCTCTAGTTCAGTCCCCGTCGGATGCAAGATCGGAATCAAGACATCTTCTAAGTGCAAGCGCAATGGCGATGCTTTTCGAGATTCAACATGCAAGATCTCTCGACGAATCTCTGAGATCACTTCACTAATCGCAGAGATTGCTTTGTTAAAGGATTCTTGTGTTTCTGCATCCTTGTGGCGACCCGCAACTGCGAGCGACAACGATGTTGCATACAAATTCTGAATCACAACGTCATGAAGGTTTCGTGCAATTCGTTCACGTTCAACCGCAATCGCGCGCTTTCGTGAAGCAATCGCCACAAGTGTCTGCTGATCACTCAGCAGTCTTTGCACTTCCTTGAAATCTGCGACATCACTGGACACTTCAACAATGTGATTTCCTAATCGCTGCCAGTTGATCCAAGTCGAGGCATCTCCATCATGGAGGTAGTGCCCATTTGTTCGTGCGTCCATCTCAAACAATTGGAGAGAATGTCCGGTGTTCCACGCTTCGCTCACATGAGCTAATGCAATATGGGGCTCAAAGTATGAATCATTGATTGATTGAGCGAATTCAACTTTGTTGGTGCGAATGTCCTCATAGTGCTTGTTCCACCAGACCGTTCGCGCGTCAACAATTGCATCCCATTCATCAACGACCACCTCATGAATCGCAATGCAATCGCTCAAGCGATAAAACACCGACACAAGTTCGTCAATGTCGATACTTGCAAATGGGAAATCTCTTTTCGTATCAGTTGCCACAACTCGAAAGTAACGAGCATCTGTTCGAACGAAAGTACCTACTCGACCTTTTGGCGGTTACTTTCGTCCTCTTTCTTGCCCGGCAGATCCGGATGCAAGACGGTGTACAAGAACAGAACGAGTGCAACCAACCCGAAGGGCGCAAAGTTCTTCACGCTCTTGTTGAACACCGGATACAAAACAAAGGCAGACAACAGGGCAGTCCATGACCACAGAATCACTACTGCTCGTCGTGGACCATGCCCTAACGCGATGAGCCGGTGATGGAGATGTCCTTTGTCTGCATGAGCAAGACCTTGGCGATTGATGAGGCGGCGCGCGATAGCGAAGGCCACGTCAAAGACTGGTACTCCAAGAATGATGAGCGGAATCGCAAGTGGCGCCAAGAAGAAATACGTCTGACCACTGAATGCTTGTGTCGTCGGGTCTGCACGACCTCCCACCACGCTGGTGGAAACAGCAACAAGAAAGCCGAGCAAATATGCGCCACTATCCCCCATGAAAATACTGGCGCCATTGAAGTTGAACGGTAAGAAGCCCACACAAACACCCACCGTGATGATGGCAATCAGTGGTCCGATGTTCGGCTCTGACAAAAGCCCTAAGCCCGAGAGGTGTTGAGAGTAAATAAAGAAAGCTGTTGACCCGATTGCAACGATTCCCGCCGCTAATCCATCAAGTCCGTCAATCAGGTTGATTGCCTGCGTCATTCCCAATAACCACACAATGGTCACAATGGGCACCCAGTCATTTGATAACTGAATGACACCGAGGAATGGAATACGGAAATAGAACATCGTGACGCCTGCAGTCACCAGGATCATTCCTGTCACGATGACACCAAAGACTCGCGCAGGCGCAGATACTTCTCGAATGTCATCCAATACGCCGATGCCAAGGACAACCATTGCTCCCAGCAACACACCAATCAATTCAGAGTTGCCATCAAACAGTGGCGAAAACCGATCCATTCGCCACGCAAGAAACAAAGCGCAGAACACTCCGGCAAACATTGCAATGCCGCCAACGTCGGGAGTTGGGACAGTGTGCACTTTTCGCTCACTGGGCATCGCCACCCAGTTTTTGGTGCGCGCGACAGCACGAACCACAGGCGTGGAGAGAAAAGTCACGGTCGTGGCGCACAGGCCAACGATGAGATATCCGGTTGTGTCTCCCATTACGGGATGAGCCTAGAAGAGATACCGACCGAGGACGGGTCTAAAAGGGGTTCGGGTACACCGGGAAGCGAGAGCACAGCTCTGCAACCTTGGCGCGAACCACTGCAACTGCGGCTGCATCATCGCGATGACGCAATGCTTCAGCAATCAAAGACGCAATAACAGGCATTTCTGCTTCTGTCATGCCTTGCGTTGTCACGCTTGGTGTACCAATACGCACACCTGATGTCACAAATGGGCTGCGAGGGTCATCAGGCACCGTGTTTTTGTTCAACGTGATGCCCGCTTCATCCAACACCAACTGAGCAACCTTGCCCGTGCATTCAGCATCGAACGGACGAAGGTCCACCACCATGAGGTGATTATCAGTGCCGCCACTGACGAGACGGAATCCTTCTTTTGTCATTGCAGCAGCGAGAGCAGTCGCGTTCTTCACAATCTGCTGTGCGTACACCTTGAACGATGGGTCAAGCGCTTCACGGAATGCAACAGCCTTTGCAGCAACTGCATGTTCCAAGGGACCGCCTTGGCTACCAGGGAACACTGCTTTGTCGATTGCAGCAGCATGCTCTGCCTTACTCAGGATGCACCCACCACGAGGTCCACGCAATGTCTTGTGAGTGGTGAAGGTGACAACGTCTGCATACGGCACAGGATTTGGGTGAGCCCCGCCAGCGACAAGACCCGCCAAGTGAGCAATGTCAAACATCAACAATGCACCAACTTCATCAGCAATTGCTTTGAACGGTTCTGGATCAAGACGACGTGGGTAACTAGTCGTTCCCGCCACAATCATCTTGGGACGATGCTTCAGTGCAAGCTCACGCATGTTGTCGAAGTCGATGCGCTCATCACCGGGCGTGACTCCATACGACTTGAAGTCATACAAAATGCCGCTGGCATTCACAGGCGAACCGTGTGTGAGGTGGCCACCGTGGTCGAGACTAAGACCAAGAATTGTGTCGCCTGGGTTCAAAAGACCGAGGTAGACAGCCATGTTTGCACTGGCACCAGAGTGTGGTTGCACGTTCGCATGATCTGCACCGAAGAGTTCTTTCACTCGCGAGATAGCAAGAGCTTCGATTACGTCGGCATTGACGTTGCCGCCGTAGTAACGCTTGCCCGGGTAACCCTCTGAGTACTTATTCGTGAGGATGGATCCTGTTGCCTTCATCACTGCAGGCGAGGTGAAGTTCTCGCTGGCAATCAGTTGCAAACCTGTGGTCTGACGAATGCGCTCCTCTTCAAGGAGTGCAAAGACTTCGGTGTCTGGATTGGTATCGGAAGGAAATGGCATTACTTGCCTGACTCTTGTTGTTCGATTTCGGTTAATTGTGCAACGCGGCGTTCGTGACGACCGCCTTCAAACTCTGTGGCGAGGAATGTCGCGAGGATCTCTTCGGCAAGGCCTTCACCAACGACGCGGGCGCCCATCGAAAGCACATTGGCGTTGTTATGGGCACGAGCCATGCGGGCTGTGTACAAGCAGTTGCACAAAGCAGCACGAACACCGTGCACTTTGTTCGCCGCCAGCTGCTCACCTTGTCCACTGCCACCAAGAACAATGCCGAGGTCTGCTTTTCCATCGCGCACAAAACGACCCACTGCTGCACAGAAGGGTGGGTAATCAACACTCTCGGTGGAGTGAGTACCGAGATCTTCCACATCGTGACCCTGATTCGTCAGCACCGAGATGAGGTGCTGCTTGAGGGTGTACCCGGCGTGGTCGGCTCCGATTGCAATACGCGACATATAAATCAGAGTAGTAGGGGCACCCCTCTGACGACCTAGCGTTTGAGACATGACACTTGACCCACGCACTCCCGTCCTCATCGGAACTGGACAGGTCGTTCAACGAGCCGAAGGCATTGACGGTGCCCTCGACGCCGTTGCGATGATGGTGCAAGCCATCGAATTGGCCGCAAAAGACGCTGGTCTGGGGTCCGTGCCAAACCCCGATTCCATCCGCGTGGTCAATCTGCTCTCCTGGAAGTACGGCAATCCAGCACAATTCATCGCCGAAGATCTTCATCTCACCCCTCGCGAGCTGGGGTACTCGGCCATGGGTGGCAACACCCCTCAGACCTTGGTCAATGCCGCTTCTCGCCAGATTCTTGCGGGTGAGATTGACCTCGTCATCTTGACCGGCGGCGAAACCACACGTACGCGTGCTCGCTACCGCAAAGCAAACGTCGAACCACAATGGCGAACCTCAGATGTCGAGCCAGTCTTGGTCTCTGAAGACCTCACAATGAACATGCCCGAGGAACTCGAGCGCAAGATCATGATGCCCATTCAGATCTACCCGATGTTTGAAACAGCGCTTCGTGCTCAGGCTGGTCGCACAATTGAAGAGCACCAAAAACACATCAGTGAATTATGGGCTCGCTTCAGCGCTGTTGCAGCCAAGAATCCGTATGCGTGGTCACCAAAGGAATACACAGCGGAAGAAATTCGTACACCAACTGCAAATAATCGCATGATTGGTTTCCCGTATACGAAATTCATGAACTCCAATAATGACGTTGACATGTCTGCAGCGCTGATTTTGTGTTCGGCTGAAAAAGCTGCAGCGCTGGGAGTACCTCGCGATCGTTGGATCTTCCCACAATCAGGCAGCGACGCTCACGAGCACGCATTCGTCTCACATCGCAATCACTTCTACGACACGCCTGCAATCGAACTGGCAGGACATCGTGTGCTTGAACTTGCAGGTCGCACCATTCACGACATCGACATCGTTGATCTGTATTCGTGCTTCCCCGCCGCAGTACAGCTTGGCGCTAAGTCCTTAGGGCTCGACATCAACTCACAACTCACTCGCACGGGCGGCTTGCCGTTCGCAGGTGGCCCGTGGAACAACTACGTGATGCATGCCATCGCAACCGTTGCAGCAGAACTTCGAGAAGGCATTGGTTCCTCAGGACTTGTGTGGGCAAACGGTGGCTACACAACCAAGCACGCATTTGGTGTGTATTCCACCGAGCCACCAACTGATGGCTTCAAGTACGACTATCCACAAGATCAGATTGATGCTCTGCCACGTCGCAGCCTTGCCTCACCCGCTGATGCCGCCGGTGAAGTCACTGTCGAGGCGTACTCCGTCATGCATGACCGCGAAGGAAACCCCGAACGATCCATCCTCTCGTGCTTGCTTGATGACGGACGCCGCGCATGGGGCGAGACGAATGATGTCGGTACTGGCCGAGACATGTGCGTGAATGAATGGGTGGGCACACGAGTTCGCCTTGATGCCTCGGGTAACTTGCTCGTGTGAGCGATACCTTCCCGCGCCAATACGCACGCACGCAACGGCTTTCTCTTGGAGAGCCACGGAACTTCACGGTTTCCCCCGATGGTGCTCGCGTTGTCTTTGCTCGTTCCACTTCTGGCCAAGACTCTGTCAACTCTCTATGGGTTCTTGATCTCGCTACAGGAGAAGAAACACAGGTACTCGACCCACGCACTGTGGGAGCAGACCTCTCGCAGTTGACCGCCGAAGAACTACGCCGCCGTGAACGCGCACGCGAAGGTGCCGGCGGCATCGTCACGTATGCGTGTGATGCGGCAGTCTCGAAAGCCGTCACTGTGCTTGGTGGATACGTCGTGCATGTTGATCTCTTGTCTGGCATCACCACTCTTCCTGACATTGCACCTGGCGTGTTTGATGTACGCCTCTCCCCTGATGGCTCGCACATTTCGTATGTGAGAGGTGCGGACCTGTGTGTTGCGGATGTTGTGGGCAACGAACGAGTAATTGCGACCGAACCAATCGACACCGTGACCTGGGGCAGCGCAGAATTCATTGCCGCAGAAGAGATGGGTCGCATGCGTGGCTACTGGTGGTCGCCCAACTCACAACACATCGCCGCGTGTCGTGTTGATGTGGCGGATGTTCCCATTTGGTACATCGCTGACCCTGCGCATCCCGAACGTCCCGCTGTTGAACACCGTTACCCCGCTGCCGGATCCGTCAACGCAACTGTTTCTTTGCATGTCTTGAACATCGCCGACTTCTCCCGCACTGATGTTCAGTTGGGCGGCGAATGGGAATACCTCACCTCAGTCTCCTGGAGCACTGGCGGGCTCATTGCACAAACGCAAACTCGTGATCAACGATATGTCGATGTCCATCTCATCGATTCTGCAACGGGCACTTCCACTGTCATCTACACCGACGAAGATGACGCCTGGGTAGAGATTGTCCCTGGTGCTCCCGCACTCCTGAGTGATGGTCGCCTTGTCACATGCGCCGATCGCAATGGAGTCCGCCGACTCATTGTTGATGACCGCAGTGCGACACCCGATCACTTGCAAGTGCGCGGCCTCATCACGGTGGGTGACACCATTGTGTTTTCTGCAAACGAAACAGAAACGCCGTGGATGCAAGATGTGTATTCCTTCGACACGCAGAACGGTTCCTTGTCTCAACTCACCAACAGCAACGGGATGGTTAGTGCATCTGGCACAGCCGATGTACTCATTACTCGCACATCAACCATCACCTCAGTGGGCCCCATGTTTACGGTGCATCACAACAACACCGAGTCGGTAATTACCAGCTATGCCGAGACACCGCTTGTTGAGCCAAACGTTCGCATCATGTCGGTCGGTCCACGCGCAATTCCCGTTGCCATTCTCACTCCACGTGATGGATCAACGACCAAGTTGCCGGTCTTGTTTGATCCGTACGGCGGCCCTCACGCACAGCGTGTTGTCGCATCAAATGGTGCGTACCTCTCATCGCAATGGTTTGCCGACCAAGGCTTCGTCGTCGTCATTGCTGACAATGTGGGGACTCCAGGAAAAGGCAGTGCGTGGGAACGTGGTGTTTTCGGCGATCTGGCCCAACCTGTTCTTGACGATCAAATCGAGATTATTCGTGCATTAGAGAATCTTGAACCTCGCGCGGACATCACACGCGTCGGCATTCGTGGATGGAGTTTTGGTGGCTACCTTGCGGCACTGGCAGTCCTTCGCCATAGTGATGTGTTCCATGCAGCAATCGCCGGAGCACCTGTGACTGATTGGCGTTTGTACGACACGCATTACACCGAGCGATATCTCGGGAATCCGAGCATCGACGACAGCAATTACACAAAGACTTCGTTGATGGAAGATGTCGACACGTTGAAGAGCCCACTGCTCATTATTCATGGCCTTGCCGATGACAATGTTGTCGCTGCTCACACATTGCAGTTGTCTTCAGCGTTGCTCGCCGCAGGAAAAGCACACGAAGTACTGCCACTGTCTGGCGTGACACACATGACTCCACAAGAAGTCGTGGCCGAGAACTTGTTGTTACACCAACTGGACTTCTTGCGCCGCACTCTTGGCTAAGAACTCACACGCTTGAGCGAGATTTACGGCTTGACGCCGGAGACAAATCGATCGTGTCCCGCAAGATCATGATGCACTGTCACGTCGATGAAACCTGCTGCACTCATGAGCGAGGTCACTGCAGATGCTTGCGTGTAGCCCATCTCGACAACGAGCAATCCCCCACTGCGCAGCCACTGTGGCGCGTCCGCAGCAATGATGCGAATGTCATCAAGTCCGTCGTCACCAGAGAAGAGTGCTGAATGTGGCTCCCAATCATTCACGCTTGATTCCACTTCAGCATCACCACGCGCGATGTACGGAGGATTACTGACCACGACATCAAACAGTCCTGCAACATCTGATGGCAGTGCGTCCCACCAGGAGCCCACTTCGAATCGCGCACCCGCAGCAGGGCGACCAATGCCAGCTGCATTCGCACGCGCGACATCGATGGCATCAGTTGAAATGTCCGTCATCCAAACAGTCGTCGAATTCAATGGCAGTTCGTGCAAGAGCGACAAGCCGACTGCACCAGAGCCAGTACCCAAGTCCGCCATGGTGAACGGCCCCTTTGAGGCACCCACATGGCGCAACACAACATCAACCATGAGTTCTGTTTCTGGGCGCGGAATCAATACCCGCTGATCAATCATGAGATCGAGATATCGAAATGCCCAACGACCCATGACGTACTGCACCGGCTCACCATCGAGCACGCGACGAACCATGGCATCAAGATGAATTCCTGACCGTGCGTTGACCAACTCATCAAGTTCGGCAACGAACTCTTCGGCGTCTAATCCACTCGCGTGTTCACACAACCAACGAGCCATCGGTGCATCGTTCAGAACTTCCGCAGTAGAAGCCATCAACTCGCGCCACGTGATGTGACCGTCAGAATTACTCATTATTCGCGAGTTGACGGGCACGAAGGTCCGCCGACAACGCGTCGACCACAGGGTCGAGTTCTCCGCCAAGTGCAGCTTGCAGCTGATACAGGGTGAAGCCGATGCGGTGATCGGTGATGCGGTTTTCCTTGTAGTTGTACGTACGAATCTTTTCGCCACGACCACCGCCGCCAATTTGGGCACGGCGCTCGAGAGAAGCGGCAGCTTCTTGCTCGTCTTGACGCAATTTGAGCAAACGAGAACGAAGAACCGTCATGGCACGCGCGCGGTTCTGCAACTGACTGCGCTCGTCCTGCATCGCAACAACAAGCCCTGTTGGTTTGTGAGTGATGCGCACTGCTGAGTCAGTTGTGTTGACGTGCTGTCCACCTGCACCAGACGCGCGATACACATCAACTTGCAAGTCATTGTTGTCAATCTCAACATCAACTTCTTCAGCCTCTGTCATGATTGCAACGGTTGCCGACGACGTGTGAATGCGGCCCTGTGCTTCTGTTGCTGGCACGCGCTGCACGCGATGAGGGCCACCTTCAAAACGCAATCGGCTCCATGCATCATCGCCAACAAACATGAGTGTGGCCTGATTGATGCCACCCATTTCGGATCCATCTTCTTGGATCACTTCCACTTTCCATCCACGCTTCGTGGCATAGGACTGATACATCTCCATCAGGTCGCGGGCAAACAGGTTGGCCTCTTCGCCACCTTCTGCACCACGAATTTCCATGATGACGTTTTTGCCATCGTTCGGGTCCGGTGGAAGCAAAAGAACCTTCAACAGTTCTTCAAGTTCTTCGACTCGGGCCTCTGCAGATGCTGCCTCGGCGCGGAATGACTCTCGCTCATCACCGCTGGTCTCATTCATCAATTCTTTTGCGGCTTCAGCGTCGCCTTTTGCATCTCTCAGATCTCGAATGCACTGAATCAACGGCGTGAGTTGCTTGTACTTCCGCGATGCTTCACGCAAACGGTTTTGGTCACCCAAGACCTCAGGGCTGCCCAGGCTCACTTCGAGTTCGGTGTAGTCCCGTTCGATGGACTCAAGCCTGCCGTTCATGGATTCACAGGCTACGCCGAGTGTGCCCTACTTCTTCTTGCGAACTTCCCGAAACACGAAGGAGTTGCTAGATGGTTGGTACTCATACACACCGAATGACTTCCAATTCCGAGACGAATAGCCCTCGGCGAAGACCTCACCATTTCGTTGGTTGACCTCAGGTCCGTCGATCCGCTGCGTCAATCGAGTGCCGTTATCGATATCCATCCATCGCCATTCACAGACCGAGCCACTCCATGGATATCCAAAGAAAGCGCCATACGTGGGGCCGTCTTTCTTCTCTTCGTAGATGACGAAGAAGTCCCGAACACCGTCATTCGTGAAGTCATGCGTATGCACCTTGAGAGGCATGGCACCTTTGCCGCCGATGAGCTGTGGCGAATCGTCGTTCCATCGAATTCCATCCCACCAATAGAACGTGAGACTTCCTTCGGTGATCATCATTGCCCGTGCTCCGCACTCACCATTGGAAACTTCAGAAACATCAATCACTTCAAATGACTTGACATAGGTTTTCCATGCCTTTATCGCCGTATTTGGTGTTGACGGAAGTGTCGTTGAGGTTGCAGGTGGCTTTGTTGTCGTTGCCACGGCACTACCTGAGCCAGATGTTCCAAGCGAACATGCAGACAGCAGGACAACAACACAACATGCAGAAATGCGACGAAGGATCATGACAACCTGAACAGTTACGAGGGAATTGTTGAAAATCTCACGGGCATTGATGCCCACTCGGCCATCTTGTGCATTGAAGCAGTGATGTCCTTTGCTCGAGCCACAACGATTGCATGCTCCACTCCACAGCGAGAAGCAGCATCAACAGCAAAAGGAACGACATCAAGGTCAATGCCATGTACGAAAACCGCAACTGCGGATTCACCGTCTGAAGTAGTACCCAGTGCAACGCACGGAACAGCATCTTTGAGATTCGTTCGACGTACGGGTGGGTCTGCCGGCGAGAGTGTTACGAACCCAATTGATTGAGGGTCTTGCATCGCACGCCAACGATGCATTCGTTCTGCTCCGAACTGATTGAACGGATGCACCATGGCATCTGGCTCACGATGAATCGCGACCGCTTCAATCACATTGCGCAGAGCCTGTTCCTTGGGAAGTTCACCATGTACCATGAGGAAAGCTTCACGATCATTCACACCCATGCCGACTTCGAGTCGTGCCTCACCTGAATAGTTGTCGTCAACAACACGGCACATTTCAAGTCCGCGTACTTCACCCACAACAATGCCGTGTTCAATCAATGCATCCGCGCCTGAGGAACTAATGAGTTCCATCATCGCGACATGCTCTGGTTTGGCGACCGTCTCTGGAAGATGTGGTGCAGGGATAGCCGGAACCAAACTTCGGTCGTCGACATGCCACACCGTGATTGTGGAATGAAAGAACTGAGCACGACGAGCAACAAGACCTGATTCCTGCTCCACCAACAGATGGACTGGATTGCCGAAGCGCGATGTCCATGCGAGGACGGGTCCAAGGGAGCGAGATGAATCGCCATCAATCAGCACCCAGGTGGCATCGGCCGCAACAAAGGCAGCGCCGAGACCAAACATCTCTGATGATCCTTCCGGGTCAGATGCGAGACCCAAATGATCACGAACTAGGGCGCGCAGCTTGAGAGAGAGAAGACGTGAGCGTCGTTCAAGGTCGGCGTCATTCATACGAGTGACTTCTTACGTGTTGAGATGTGTGACGCGTCGCGCCACACAGAATCACTCTGGGCGAGCAGGAGCGTTGGTGCGTGAGCCGTAACGCTTGTTGAAGCGCTCCACGCGTCCACCGGTGTCGACAAGCTTCTGCTTACCAGTAAAGAACGGATGGCACTCGTTGCAGAGTTCGAGCGAGATTGGCTGGCCCTTGCTGCTGCGTGTGGTGAATGTGTTGCCACATGAGCACTTCACATTGACTTCGTTGTACTCGGGGTGGGTATCAATCTTCATGTCTCTGCATCTCCTCGAAACGGACTTTTGAGTGTATCGGGACTACGCGCCGGGCGTCTTGGCGATCTCAGCCAAGAATTCGTCGTTGGTACCAAAGGTCTTTAGGCGGTCCATGAGCATTTCCAGGCCTGGGGCGGGGTTTCCGTCCTGGGCAAGACCAGAAAGCACGCGGCGAAGCTTCCAGACCAACTGCAGTTGCTTGCGCTCGAAAAGCAGCTCTTCGTGGCGGGTGCTGGAGGCATCCACGTCGATAGCTGGGAAGACGCGACGCTCGGCAATGCGGCGGTCGAGACGCAACTCCATGTTGCCTGTTCCCTTGAACTCTTCGAAGATGGCTTCGTCCATACGGCTGTTTGTCTCAACGAGAGCAGTTGCCAAGATGGTGAGCGAGCCGCCCTCTTCAATGTTTCGAGCTGAACCGAAGAACTTCTTTGGTGGATACAACGCACCAGCATCGATACCACCGGACATGATGCGACCACTTGCAGGTGCAGACAAGTTGTATGCACGAGACAAACGCGTGATGCCGTCAAGGATGATGACGACGTCTTCACCCATCTCGACCATGCGCTTTGCTTTTTCAATTGTCATCTCGGCAATGTGCGTGTGCTCATCGCTTGGACGGTCGAATGTTGAGGCAATGACTTCGCCCTTCACGGTACGACGCATGTCAGTTACTTCTTCAGGACGCTCATCAATCAGTAGAACAATGAGTTTGACTTCAGGGTTGTTCTTTTCGATTGATGCAGCAATTGTCTTCATCACGGTTGTCTTGCCGGCCTTTGGTGGCGACACGATGAGACCACGCTGGCCCTTACCGATTGGTGCGATGAGGTCGATGATGCGAGCTGTCATATTTGTCGGATCGCGAGGATCTTCCATTCGCAACTTGTGATCAGGGAACAACGGCGTGAGGTCTTCGAAACGAGGACGCTGACGTGCCTTCTCTGGGTCTTGACCATTCACCGTGTGAATCTCCAGCATCGCTGGGTTCTTTTCGTTGCGACCAGCAGGACGTGACATACCGGTGACATGGTCACCCTTACGCAAACCAAACTGACGCGTGAGCTTCACGGGAATGTATGCATCTTCACGAGTTGGCTGATAACCACCGATGCGCAAGAAGCCGTAGCCCTCGTCGCGCAAGTCGAGGTAACCCTCAACCTTCACTGGATCAGTGCTGACGTTTTCGTTCTGCTCACCGGTGTCATAACGATCATCGCCCTGTGGCCCTTCATCGCGACCATTACGTCCACGACGACGGCGACGACTATTGCGTCCACCACGATCTTCCCAATCGCCACCTTGCTCATTGCGTTGACCTTGGTTCTGCTGACGCTGTTGACCTTGACCCTGTTGACGCTGCTGATTGTTCTGGCGTGGTCCGCGCTCTTCGCGTTCTCCGTCACCGCGCTCTTCACGATCACCACGGTTGTTTCGATTGTTGCGGTTATTGCGTCCGCCGCCTTGCTGCTTCAGATCGCCCATGCGGCCTTCATGCTGTGCGAGTTCAATCTCCCACTCAGCAAGAGGCTCGCCATCGGCACCGATGTACACAATCGGTTCTGATGAGTCTTTTGCAGGCTTGTCGTCGCGTTCTGCACGATCACCGCGATCGTTTCGGTCATTGCGATTGTTGCGTCCACCGCGCTCGCCACGTGCGGGGCGCTCATCGGATTCTTCTGCAGAATCATCAGCAGACTCTTCTTGGACAGGCTTTTCTGCCTTCGCTGCCCTCTTGGCTGGTGCAGCAGAGCCGCCAGTCTTTTCGAGGATCTTCTCAACGAGGATTGCCTTCGTTGCACGAGCAGGCGCTTTCACACCCAATGCCTCTGCAATCGCTGTCAATTGTTCTTTGTCCTTGGATTCAAGGGCGGACTTCTCAAGGGCTTCAGCAGCCATGATTTCCTGCTTTCCTACGGCCGTTTATGGGGACCG
>WLGW01000021.1 GCA_009703055.1 Actinomycetota bacterium | reverse complement strand
TGACTACTCCTGATTCGCCGTGGCATCGTCCGGTCCCACGTCCATCAATTGGTGACGGTCCCTCAATTGGAGGAAGTCGTCCTCCGGTGCCAGGGAACTCTGGGATGCGGCCCCCGATGCCAGGTTCGCCACCCCCGGGTGGAAATCGTCCCCCTGCCTCTTCTTCAGGTTCGGGGGGAAGAGATCGAGCTCTTCGAGTTCTGGCCATCACAGCTGCACTCGTGCTAGTTGTGGGTTTTGCGGTGGCAATGATTAATTCTGGTGGCTCGGGCAGTTCGCCGAACGTTTCACCAGGTGACTCTGTCGTGCCGACTACGTCGAAGAATACAAATCAGAGCACTGAAAACACATTCGCCCCAGTAGGAGACAATTGGGAGGACGTTGCACGATCAGTTGTGTATATCGAAGCAACCGGCTCTGCCTGTGGGTGGAGAGGTTCAGGATCGATTGTGGGAGATGGTTCACTTGTCCTGACTAATCAGCATGTTGCAGGTGATGGCGAATGCGACCTCGCTGTTTATCTCACTGATTCAACTTCTGCGACACCGACGCAGTCGGTGCGAGCAGAGGTCGTGGTATCTGACAGCACAGTGGATCTTGCAATCATCCAATTGTTTGATTCATCAGGCACGCCGTATGTGGCTACCGGCCGCACACCGCTGTCCTTGACTGCAGCAGTGCCAAAACTTGGAGACAAGATCACGATTCTTGGCTATCCAGGATTAGGTGGATCAACAATTACGTTGACGAGTGGCGACTTCTCAGGCATCGATCGGTCAGAGTCATACGAGTATTTGAAAACCACTGCGAATATGAATCCGGGCGTCAGTGGAGGCTCTGCCTTTAACTCGGCAAAGCAACTTGTTGGAGTGCCGACAGCTGGACGAGGCGCCGAGATTGCCTGTGATGGAAACACGGATTGTGTGGCGAATGGCTCAACGATTGGTCTTCTAAGGCCTGTGAGTTTGGCTCAACAAATCCTTACTCGTGCCAACACAAAACTTGGCAAGTAGCCCTTAACCGAAGGGTCTCACTTCATACGTCACCGTGCGTATGGTTCCATCGAGTTCGATACCTGAGACTGTGACGACAACGCTGCCGGTTCCCTTTGAAGGTCGAATCCATTCAAATACAAGAGTACTGAGGTTTCCAATGCCGTCTGAATCTGAGTACGGGTCGTTGAAAATTTCTGTTCGGCCTTGGAATTCAACTTTTACCTTTGCTTGACTGAAGTCAGCTTTCGGATGAGAGATAGACCAACGAGGAAAAACAGTGGCTCGCGGCACGTAGCCTCGCGGGGGCCACATCACGAAGCCATCTGCCTCCCGTGTTGTGTAACTTTCCCGCGTGTTCTCGTTAACTACGAAAAGAGCATTTGAGTAATTGGTATCTCCAGTACCAATCTCTGCCAGTGTTGGATCAAGGATCCAACGGCGATGACCTACTGAAAGATTGTTGGACCCCCGGTCTTCCATGTAGCCATCAATCGAGGCAACACCGTAACGACCGAGCGAAAGGTTGCTACGGTTTGCTCCTTCGTATGCATCGTCTGTGAAGCAGCCCCATGAACTAGTTGGCTTGTGGGAAAGGTCATTATTGGCTTTCATGACAAGCGCAGCTTCTTGGGCTAGCCGACTACTCTCCAAGTTCAGCGAAATGTTTGTGTCCACTCCGGCCATTGCGCGAAACCATTTCACTCGTGCCAGCACATCTTCTTTGAAGCCTTGAGTTGTGGTGCCGGGATCGCAGTCAGAGGTATTTCCAGTCCACTTCATTTTGGTGCGAGGGCGGTCGTTGATGGCTTTCCATGCCGCAAAGGTTTGTTCCTTATCGGAGGTCTGAATAAATCCAGGTTCATACGGGGGAGTGGTTGCAACGGGCACATTTGTTATTGCTACTGACGTTGTGGCTGTGCCGACATTCGATGAATTGGTCGGTGATTCTCCGAGGGAATCACTTGTTGAGGGAGGTGCTGACTGTAAGCCTGAAACAGTTCCCAGCCCAGATGCGCCGAGGACAATGATCAGAACTGTCAGTAGGTCTCTTTTGTTCAGGTGGAGAAGAGCTTTAGTCATATCAGAAGTAATAAATCATACTTGAGAAAATTATTGAGAAAGTATAAGAATGCTGAATGATTTGAGGGGAATGCCCAAACAGGTGCGAAGTGTGGTCAGATGGGTAAATGACTGACGCAGCGAACATGAGCAAGTACAACGGTGACGAACTAATCGAGAACGAATCAGTCAGTGAAGCCACCGACTCTGGTGCACGTAATGGCGACCTCTGGGTCAATCCACAGACTCACGCAATCATCGACGGCGGAAAAAAGGCGGATGCAAACGCAAAGCTTCGCCACTACTTCACCGACATTGATGCAGCCATCGAAGCATGGGGCGCATACAAGGGTGATGCCGCAGTGATCCGTCGCGCGAAGGCTGTTCTTGACACTCTCGCTGCCGACCTCGGTACGACATTCACCGAGTTCTACTACTTGAAGAAGAGCGGCTACATGGTGGCTGCCAGCTCACATAGCAATCACGCCGGTGTTGCTTGGATGCACAAAGGTCAGATCAACCACAAGATCCGAATCGATGGCTCATTGCGCATGGACGCTGCTGCGGGCGAGTACTTCACATCACCGTTGCCATCGATGGGAAGTGCGAAAGCCGCCATCAAGGAAACTGCAGCACCGGCCATCAAGATGTGCCAGAAGCACTTCTACTTTCTTGAGTCTGACGGCACTTGCCCGGGCTGCAGCGCCGAAGGCTGAACCACTCAATAAATGACAAAGCCCCAGTGCTTGCGCACCGGGGCTTCAACAACAGAATCGTGTAGTTCAAATCATAGCGAACGCAACAGAGGCGACACCAGCAGGTGTCGCCTCTGACTATTTTGCGTGTCCTCGAGGCGTGGTCATCGAGCAAGCGGTGAAGTTGCGCCGCATTTCATTTTATTGAGGAGCCCCGAAGGAGGATCGAACTCCTATCTTCAGACCCACGATTCTGTTGTTCTGCCATTGAACTATCGGGGCCTCGTGAGGCATGAGTACGGCAGAACCAAGAAATGGCAAAGGGCCTGACAATTAAATGTCAGACCCCTTGAACAATGGCTTCGTGTAACAGCAAGTGTACGCAAATGGAAGAGTCTCGGCACTTACGCACCGAGACTCTTAACACTCTCCTCGTCACTTGGGAAAGTCAACCTAATAAATCAAAACACCAATGAAAACTGGCGAAAAATCAAACACGATCTTGTTGTGAATCAGTCGCTAAACAATGGATGGCGTTCATTGACTTCGTTCAGGAAATGAATCGACGCAGTTAGCCGTTCTTCTGGCGTTCCTTGTACCAATAACACGGGTCGCCCTGTTTCTTGCGCGAGGGAGAGGAATCGCTCGTGCATCGTGAAACGTAGATTTTCACCATCTCTGATTCCGTCCTGATGAAAATTGACATCATGAGGTGACGTAATGATGAATGCGTCCGCCAAACGTGATTCAGAAAATGCACGAACATCTGGCGTCGGTTCACCGATGTATCTCTCCCACCAGGCAATGGTGGCCATCGCGTCTGTATCCGCAACAATCCATGGGCCATGCGGGCTAGGAGGGTTTTGGATTGCAACACTTCTTGCGAAGTCCTCAGACATTGCATGCTTGACGAGGATGTCCCAAAAGATCTCAGGAGTCCATTCAACATTCTCCATTGACCCAGCAGATGCCATGAGTTCCCACGAGATCGTGCGTCCAATTTCAGGCACGCAAGTGGTGCCGAGATGTTGAGCCAATTGATTTGAAAGTGTCGTCGTTCCCGTCGATTCAGATCCCATCACAGCAATTTTCCGACACAGTCCTGCCTTGACATGAGGATCAAGGAAATTCCAATGGGCGGCCAGGTCGCTTCTCACAGCAGTTCCGGAGACGGGATGAAGTGTTCGAGGGGGATCAAAGGAGAAGAACGCTGTATCCATGGCGAGACCGAAGTCATCTCCGTAGCTTTCCGAAGCAAATACTGCGTCAACCGATTCAAAAACTAATTCACGTACTCGATCTGCCCATTTTGCTGAGCACTCAAAATGACACGTATCTGGCGCATGCCAGATGCAGAAGTCTTCCGTGAGAATTACCTCTGCTTTTGGAAAAATTTGTTGCACCCAGCGAGCACGATCACGTCCTGCTGGTCGCTGTGTTGTGGTTGCGCATACAAGAACATAAACCGTGTCAACTTTTGTGTAGGCGAAGTCAATGAGTGCTTTGTGCCCAGAATGTGGTGGCCAAAACTTTCCAATGACGACGCCAACCGTCATGAGAAATCTTTCTTGTGGCTATTAGTCCACTGACGCCATCCCCAAGCTGCATTAGCGAGAAAGACGGTGTACATCACTGCAAAGGCTGGTACGTCCGTGTACA
Source organism: Actinomycetota bacterium (assembly GCA_009703055.1). Taxonomy (GTDB): domain Bacteria; phylum Actinomycetota; class Acidimicrobiia; order Acidimicrobiales; family Ilumatobacteraceae; genus UBA2093. Next base: position 16,290 of record WLGW01000021.1, on the reverse strand, counting down.
AGTAGAGGACAATGGAAGAAACATTGACTGGGAAGAACCAGAACATCCAACTCTCTACCTTTTTAAGAGTCATTAGTGATTGCGCAGCAATTGATGCCGCAACAATTGATGTGTCCCACCAGATGTATTGAGGATTTTCATAAATTGCACCAAACAGAATTCGTGTACCAAGCCAAATCGCTGCGAAGCCGGAGATGGTCAGCACCCAATTCTTCTGATTCAATCGGGTGACAGGAAGTTCTGTTTTTTGTTCACCGCCACGGCACCACGCCCACCATCCGTACAACTGGATTGGGATGTAATACACAAACTGAATCCAACCTTGTCCGACTAGCTCAATTTGTAGAAGGAACGTTCCCATGCAGACGCTGGAAACAATCCCTGCATGCATGGAGTAAATGTTCTCGGTTCGCGAAAGCCAAACGCAGGAAAAACTGAAGACAAGTGACCAGAACTCCAGAGCAGAAGTAGTTGTGTCGAGTTCTCTTGCAATGGTTGTGTAGAGAAGAGTGAGAAGCAACGATCCCCCTAAGGAGATCGCTGCTTCTTTTCTATCCGAAGATGTGCCAAAGAGTGGCTTATGGTGTCGAACTGGCGTCATGAGAGAACATTACATTTCGACAAGAATCCATAGCTTATTTAGCCAAATAAATAGATGAAGTGCTCAGGTTCCGCTGTGCGGAAAAGAAAGCTATTTCGAGCGCACTGCCAATTTCAACGTCTCAGATTTCTTGGTCTTGCCCTTGCCTGTCACAAGATTGACGTAACAGGTTCCCTTCTTCATTGGGTAGAGACGCTTGCCTCGGACTACACACGACCCCTTTGATTTAGAAAGGACAGTCATGGTGCGAGTTCCTGTTTTGACCCCGTAGCAGCAGTTACTGGTATTCAAAAGAGCAGTGATGGACACAGGATTCTTCACAATGAGATAGTCCACCCAATCGTCGACCATTCCGGGAGTACTCGTATTGGCTTGCGCAACAAGGGGGAGTGTGACGGGAGGGACATATGGTGGAAGTGTTGTTGTTGTTGTTGTTGTGGTTGTCGTAGTTGTTGTTGGCGGTGCTGGGAAGATGGGGTACAAGGTTCTTCCGTAATCAAGAAAGTCGAACCCTAGGGAGTTAGAAAGCCATACTTCGACACGGAACTGGCTAGGCATGCCTATGCAGCGCCAAGGAATAGTGACCGCATACTTGCCATAATCACTAGTCATTGACCATTGGCTGTAGCAGTTGATGAGACTGTTGCTTCCAGTCACCATCTGCCGACTTGAGTCCGAGATAGCAGACAGTGAAGTCCGTGGTGCATACGCAATAAAGTCATCAACATTGTCGCCGTTTGTGTCAAAAGAAAGAGCCCCGTTACCTGAGGAAAAGAAACTCAGTGATGCTGTGTTGTATGGATAGATGATGAAAACCATGTTGTCGGGATCGGTGTCAGACGTTCCAAATGCGACTGAGTCAATATCTGCGTAGTAACTCACTCCATAATCAGCATCCATATCGTCGATGTAGTCAGACCAAATAATTGCGGCATTGGCCGGAGATGAGTGAGTTGTAACAAGGACAGAGAAGATCAGAGTCAGAATCGCAAGCAGCGAGAATGTCCGTTTGCCAGAAGAGATGCTCTTTTTCATAAATGGAGCATATGGCTATTTGAATAAATAAGAAGTTTCTATTTTTCTAGAAACCAGCATGCAAAGTTGCATTGAGCAACCCATTTACGCAGTGAGCATTGCGATGACATCGTCGTGAAACGCGCCATTGCTTGAGATGGCAGTGTTCGCACGCCAATCAACAACACCCTTGCGATTCGTCAAGCGACCACCAGCGGCTTGCACAATCGGAATCAACGCTGCGATGTCATAGGGCTCGAGTCCCACTGCATCAACTGCCACATCAACTGCGCCTTGTGCCACCAACATGTGTTGCCAGAAATCACCAAAGCCACGCACGCGCTTTGCAGCACGAGTGACATTGTCAATGTGCTGTGTCTTGCCAATCTTGTCCCACAAGTCATTCGCGGTGATTGACAAGTGCGCCTCACTCAACGACGCAACATTGCTCACAGAAATCGGATGACCATTGCAGTACGCGCCATCTTCCAGCACGCCCCACCAGCGCGTCTGCATGGCTGGTGCTGATACCACGCCAAGCACGGGGCCCATGTCGCGATGCACTAAACCAATCAGCGTTGCCCACACCGGAACTCCGCGCACAAAGTTTGACGTGCCATCAATGGGGTCTATCACCCACGTGTATTCCGACGTCTCTGCGTCATCGCTGCTGCCGTGCTCTTCGCCATACCACGCATGGTGCGGACGTTGCGTGCGAATGATGTCCATGATCACGGTCTCAGTGCCGCGATCCACTTCTGTCACTTCGGTCTGATTCGCCTTGAGGTCAACGGTGAAGTTACGCGCAGCAAAGCGGGGCAGTGTGACTGCATCAGCCGCATCGGCAAGCGACAATGCAAAATCAAGTTCAGCGGCGAGGTCGCTCATAGCCACACGCTACGCCAAGAGGCGCTGTGCAGCCGAGGTAATTCCTGCGGCATCCAAACCAAACTGGGCAAGGATGACATCGGGCTTGTTGTGCGGAATGAACTTTGTGGGCACGCCCAAGCTCTCCACATGCACGGAAGAATTCACCACGTGGACAGCATCAGCAATCAACTGGCCAATGCCACCGTCATGCAAACCATCTTCCACGGTCAACACATGAGTGTGTGCTGCCGTATCGGCGATCATTGCAGGGTCAAGCGGTGCACACGAACGCACGTCATACAAGGTGGCCGAGATGCCAGCAGCGGTGAGTGCATCAAGCGCTTTCTCGGCTGCTCCCACCATCTTGCCAATCGCGAGAATCGCCAACGAACCGTTGCCGGTTGCCAACTTGAGCGCATTCAATCCGGAACCAACAAGTGAAGAGTCAACAGAACGTGCAGCGCCCTTTGGATAACGAATGACAACAGGGCCATCGTTGGCAAGTGTCATCGCATCGTGCAACATCTGCTGCAGGTCTTCCACAGAACTCGGTGCCAGCACGCGCATGCCTGGAACCTTCGACAACAATGCCATGTCGTAGATTCCGTGATGGCTCGGGCCGTCATCACCAGTCACGCCTGCACGGTCGAGACAGAAGATTACGGGCAAGCGATGCAATGCAACGTCGTAGACCACTTGGTCCCACGCGCGAGACAAAAACGTGGAGTACAGGGCAACAACGGGACGCAAGCCGCCCATTGCCATCCCTGCAGCTGCCGTGACTGCATGTTGTTCTGCAATACCGACGTCAAAGAAACGATCAGGGAACTGCGATTGGAAATCTAGAAGACCAGTGGGGCCAGGCATCGCAGCGGTGATCGCAACAATGCGCGGGTCGGCCGTTGATTCGGCCACAAGTGCTTGGCTGAATGCATTCGTGTAGCCAGTCACTGCTGCTTGCTTTGGACCATTGACCGGATCAAACGATGGCGTGTCATGCAGATGCTTTTCGTCGTCGTCTTCTGCGAATGAGTATCCACGACCTTTTTGCGTGAGCACGTGTACCACGATGGGGCCGTCGTCTTCACGTTGAATCGCGGCCTGAAGTGCGCCCTCAAGTTCTTCAATGTCATGTCCATCAACAGGGCCTACGTATTGCACGCCGAGTGCTTCGAAGAATGAGGGCGGCTGAAGAAATTCACGCACAGCGGCTTTGAATGCCTCAACACCTTGCTCGGCTTGCTTGCCCAACACAGGGAGGTCACGCATGAATGCTTCAAACTTGCGTTGACGACGCACATACACAGGGTTCAAACGAATACCCGTGAGTGCGCGCGACAACTTGCCGGTCATGCGCTCGGGGAACTTCGCGATCTCGCCGGTGGCATCCACCATGCCGTTACTTCCGCCATGCGAAAGATTGGAAATTGTGGGCGCGTAGCTACGGCCATTGTCATTCAAGATGATGATGACGCGACTCTTCGAATGACCAAGATTGTTCAACGCCTCGTATGCCATGCCGCCGGTCATCGAACCATCACCAATGACAGCGACAATGTGACGTTGCTTGTTCACGCCTGCTTCACGCGCAACAGCAAGACCATGTGCGTAACTCAGAACAGTCGATGCATGACTGTTCTCGATGAAGTCATGTCGACTTTCTTCACGACTCGGGTACCCGGAGATGCCGCCTTGTTGGCGCAACTTCGCAAAACCTGATTGACGACCCGTGAGGATCTTGTGCACGTATGCCTGATGCCCGGTGTCCCACAACACGGCATCAGTGGGGGATTCAAAAACGCGGTGCAATGCGATGGACAGTTCCACAGCACCGAGGTTCGAACCAAGGTGGCCACCGGTTTCCGCCACAGCTTCCACGATGAATTCGCGGATCTCTTCGGCGAGGTCATTCAGCTGGGGGATAGACAAAGGACGCAGATCAGCAGGCTCGTGAATGCTGGGGAGAAGCGCCATATGTTTATAAGGCTACGGTCTGAGTCTTATGAAGGACATATTTGACCTGTCGGGAAAGGTGGCTCTCGTCACCGGAGGCAATGGGGGCATTGGTTTGGGCATGGCAAGAGGTCTTGCCAGTCGCGGGGCCAGCATTGCCATTTGGGGCACGAATGTGCAGAAGAATCGCTCTGCACGTGCAGAGATTGAAGCCATGGGCGTGCGCGTCGCTGATTTCATCTGTGACGTGGGCGATCAGGAGCAAGTCGTTGCTTCTTTCGCCGCCACCTTGGAAGTGTTTGAAAATGTTGATTCGTGTTTCGTGAATGCTGGTGTCGGTGGGGCAGCAGAGAGTTTCGTCACGATGACCGACGACGAATGGCATCGCGTGATGCGTGTGAACTTGGACGGCGCGTTCTACACAGCACAAACCGCAACACAACACATGGTCGCAGCCGGCAATGGCGGGTCACTGGTGTTCACCACATCGGGCTCTGCGTATTTCGGTCAGCAACGTGGTCAGCATTACGGTGCATCGAAAGCCGGACTCATTTCAATGATGCGAGCAATCGCAGTGGAACATGCACGTCACGGCATTCGTAGCAACGCAGTGTTGCCGGGCTGGATCATGAGCGAGATGACGGCACCTGCATTGGGCTGGGACAAGTTTGCAGAGAAGGTGTTACCGCGAGTGCCCATGCGCAGGTGGGGCGACCCTGATGACTTCAGTGGAATCGCTGCATATCTTGCAAGTGATGCGAGCAAGTATCACACCGGCGATGTCATCACCATCGATGGTGGCTACCACAGCTTCTAAGAACTAGTTCGCAGCGCTCTGTGATGGGTGATGCGAACGGGCCTCTTCAAACTTCGCATCAAGGCGTCGCTGGTTCCACTTGTGCGCTGAATTGCCCACGAAAAAACCAAGTGCGAGCGCAAGTAACCCACCGATGCCGTCAAACCAGAAGTGATTCCCGGTGACAACGATGGTGAAGAGCGTGAGAGCCGGGTATAACAGCACGGCTGCACGCACCCATCGCTTGCGTGCAAGAGGCCAGATGCCGAACGCGCACCACGATGCCCAGCCGATGTGGAGCGACGGCATGGCAGCGTATTGATTCGACGCCTGTGCGATACCGCCAGAGTTGAAGTCCCACGGGCCGCCGTATTCATCCAATGTGTCAACAAAGCCAAAGTTCTCTGCGCCGTTGTAGTTGCGGAGTTTTGATTCGATGCATGCCCCGCCGTATTGATTGGGCTGAGTAATGGATGGGCACGGTGCGTCAAGCAAGCGCGGCGGCATCAGTGGGAAGAATGAGAAACCGACTATTGCCAGGGCGGTCATACCGGCAAGCGCATTGCGGAAGATCGGAAATACGTCTTTTCTGCGGGAAAAGAGCACGAAGAACACCGTGATGGTGACGACAAAGTGTGCTGTTCCGTAATAGGTGTTGAGAACCTGGATGAAGGTGCGATACGGGAGGAACCATTGCTGGATGGTCTCTTCGTGGAAGAGGCCCATCGCGCGCTCGAGTTCGATGATTTTCATCGCATTGTTGAAGGCGCGCATCGGGATGTCGGCGCCATTCACATAGACAGATCCGAACTGATTACGGGTCAGCGAATAGACCAAATAGAAGGTGCCCATGATGAGGATTTCCTTCCACCACCGAGTGCGGTGTTCACGCACCTCTTCGGGTGTGGGGGTCGGGGTGGCCTCGCTCATGTCGTTCCCACATTAGGACCCGTGGCTAGACGATTGGTCCCACCTCCCTGACAATGGCGCAATTGTCCCTCTGCACCCCCTGAGTAGGCTTTGCGCTGTGAGCCTTGTTGATCTGTCCCAAGAGTTTGATTCCTCCGTTTTGGCGCGAGTCCTAGCGAAGGGCCGTTCCACCGGAGCGGGTTTTTCTGAAGTCTTTATTGAAGACAAACGAAACATGGGCGCAAGCCTTGATGACGGCAAGGTCGAGGCTGTCAACAGCAGTCGCGACAGCGGTGCAGGCATTCGTGTCATCAATGGTGAAACCACCGGCTTTGCATATACGGCTGACCTCACCGAAAAGGGTTTGCTCGCAGCAGCGGAAGCAGCCGCCGCAGCAGCAGCCACCGGCGATGGCCAGGTGCACACCGTGTCGCTCGGAACAGTTGCTCGTCAGCAAGTCAACGATGTGCGCATTCCACCCACGTCAGTTCCAAAGGCTCGCAAGGTCGAGCTCTTGATGATCGCGAACGATGTCGCACGCGGCATCGACCAAAGCATCGTGCAGGTGTCTGCTGGGTACAGCGATGCAACACGCCGCATTCTTATTGCAAATAGCGATGGTGTTTTGGCCACCGATGAGCAAGTGCGCACCATCTTCCGCGTGGGCACTGTGGCAGACGGTGACACCGGCATGCAGACCGGGTACGACTCAGTCGGGTTCACTATTGGTTTTGAATTGTTCGACGAAGAGAGCATTGAAGAACTTGCCGAGCGTGCAGCACGTCAAGCAGTCACCAAGTTGCGCGCGCGTCCTGCGCCGAGCGGTGCAATGCCAGTTGTCATTAAGTGCGGCAGTGGTGGTGTGTTGTTCCACGAAGCATGTGGTCATGGTTTAGAGGCCGACCTTGTTGCGCGTGGTGCTTCGGTGTATGCAAACCGCGTCGGTGAGCTCGTGGCATCACCTCTGGTGACTTTGGTCGACGACGGCACGATGAGTCGCGAGTGGGGCGCTATCGGTATTGACGATGAAGGCCATAAGAGCCAGCGCAATGTGTTGATTGAAAATGGTGTGCTTACCGATTACATGTGGGATCACATTCGCTCGCGCAACGAAGGACACGCACAAACCGGTAACGGTCGCCGCCAGAGCTATCAGCACTTGCCCATGGTGCGTATGACTAACACATTCGTGTTGAATGGCACCGAAGAACCAGACGACATTGTGCGCGCCACTGAAAAGGGTGTGTATGTCGCAAAGTTGGGTGGCGGCAGCGTCAACACCGCAACAGGTGACTTTGTATTCGGCATGACCGAGGCATACCTCATCGAGAACGGCGAGATCACTGAGCCGTTGCGCGAAGGCAACCTCATCGGCAACGGCCCACAAGTACTTGCCGACATTGACCTTTTGGGCAACGACTTCGCCATGGGCAACCCCGGCATGTGCGGCAAGGACGGTCAGGGTGTTCCCGTGGGTGATGGTCAGCCAACACTGCGCGTGAAGTCACTCACCGTTGGTGGAACCGCAGCATGAGTCGTCACACTGTTGACGACTTACAAGCCATTGCCGACGCGATTGTTGCGGAAGCTCGCGAAGGTGAGCAGATTGCTGCATCGGTAACACGTAGTCGCGAGACAGATGTGCGTGTGCGAAATGGCGAAGTGGAACACTTCGTTTCTGCACAATCACAGAGCATCGGCATCTCGGTGATTCAAGATGGTCGCACCGGCAACTCATCGGCACGCATGTTTGATGAGGCCTCGTGGCGTGAAGTGTTGGCAGAAGCTCGTGAGAATGCGTCCTTTGGCAGCGTGGATGAGTTCGCCGGTCTTGCCGAACCTGACGGCGTTGAGATTGTCGAGCAGAAACTCTGGGATGACGACCTCGCTGCCTTCCCTACGGAAAAGAAGATTGAGATCGCGAAAGAACTCGAGCGTTTGGTGTTGGCCGAAGACCCTCGCTTACGAATCGATGAAGCCGACTACGCAGATGGCTCGACGGAAGAAGCATCAGCAACATCGCTGGGTATTCGCAGTAGCAGCCGGTCAAACAGTTGTTACGCCACCGTGAGCGTGCTGGTAGACGACAACGGTGAAACACAAACAGGTTGGGCGTATGCACTGGGTGATAGCCCCGACAAGTTTGATCTTCCTGCAGCAGCAAAGAAAGCTGCTGACCGCGCCACGCGCTTGTTGGGTGCAGTGAAGCCCGCTAGTCGTGTCACCACTGTTGTGCTTGACCCAATGGTCACCGCACAGTTCCTCGGCATCATCAGTGGCACATTGGTGGGCGAGAACGTGGTGAAGGGTCGCAGCATTTTTGCGGACCGTCTTGGCGAACAAGTCGCATCACCTCTCATCACTCTTATTGACGACCCAACGGATTCTCGTGCGTACAGCGCATGTGAAACAGATGGCGATGGTCTTGCAACTCGCCGCAATGTGTTGATTGAAAACGGTGTGTTGAAGATGTTCGTTCATGACGCGTACAGCGCACGCCGTGCGAAGACCAAGAGCACCGGTAACGCTGGTGGATGTTTGGCATTGCAATTAGTGCCAGGTACAAAGACTCAGGCAGAGCTCATCGCCGGCGTCGAAGACGGTGTGCTCATCGACAGCGTGCAGGGTCTGCACAGTGGTGTGAACCCGGTGTCGGGAGACTTCTCAACGGGTGCTTCGGGTCTCGTGATTCGTAACGGCAAAACTGCTGAACCCATTCGTGAATTCACGATTGCTTCCACCTTGCAGCGCATGTTGCTCGATGTGCAAGCAGTCGGTGGCGACGTGGATTGGTTGCCCTCGCGCGCGGCTGGTCTTTCCTTGGTGATCTCTGGCGTCACCATGAGCGGGGCGTAACGAGTCATGGCAGCGGCAGCACTGGCTGCAATCGAGCGTCATCCGCATCTCGCTCAGCCCTGCCCTGATGGATGGGTGCGCGTTGACATGCACAGCCACACCATGTTCTCAGGTGACTCCACCACCACATTGGACGAGATTGTCGAGTCGGTCGTTGAAGCAGGCATTGATGTGTTGTGCGTGACAGATCACAACGCCATTGAAGGTGCCGTGCGTTTACAGAAGGCACTCGATGGAGTCTGTCGCGTGATTGTGGGAGAAGAAGTGCGCACGCACACCGGGGAGATCATTGGTCTCTTCATGACGCAGAAGGTGTCCTACGGTGCATCAGCTGCAGATACCGCATCACAGATTCGCGAACAGGGCGGCATCGTGTACATCCCGCATCCGTTCGACCCCATGCGTCGCAACCTCACAGAAGAGTCGCTGATTCAGATCACTGAATTGGGATTAGTGGATGCGATTGAAGGTCACAACGCAAAAACGTCTTTGCAGTCGTTGAACAAACGAGCCGTGGCGTTTGGTGAACAACACGATCTGGCATTGGGCAGCGGTAGCGATGCACACGTGCCTCACGCATTAGGCAGTGCCTACATGCAGATGCCCGACTTCGATGGCCCGCATGATTTCCTCGCGAAGTTGCGTGACGGTGAAATCATCGGGCATCACTGGGACAAAGCGCGGCCATGGAGTGCGCGAATTGTTCCCAGTGTCGTCAATGACGACTACTAATTGGCGAGTCGCCGAATAATCGGCAGTTGAAGTTCTATATAGAAATCTATATAGTTTTTCTATGACCCAATCCCTTGAAGGCCTTGACGTTCTGTCGGTGACAGAAGCCGTGCAAAAAGGCGTATCCAGCATCATTCGCGATGCGCATAGCGGTCACGACATTGTGATTGAGAAGCATGGTCATCCGATGGCTGTGGTTGTCAGTGTTGATCGCTTTACAGAAATCAAGTCGCTGGAGGAAGATCTAAGAAGTGTCCTTCTCATTTCATCCCGAATCGCAACCGATGATGGCGCTCGGCTTTCATTGAATGCGGTGTGTGAGTCTCTCGGTTTTGATCTTGCAGAACTTGAGAAAGAGCTCGACAACGACATTGCTGCTGGACGTGTGTAGAACCTCCATCCTCAGTGAACAACGTTTATCTCACAGCGGCAGCATTTGATGATCTACAACTCATTCATCGCAAAGATCCGCGCATCAGCAGATTGGTGCTGAAGAAAATCATTCAGATTTCTCGAGGTCCTCGTATGGGCGAGGCGTTGCACGGCGAACTGGTCGGATTTCGTAAAGCAGTCGTCGGTGACAACCACTGGCGCATTGTGTGGAGAGTGACAACCGATTCTCTTGGTCACGAAATCGTAGAGATTGCAGAAATTTGGGCAATTGGTGCACGCAGTAATGCCCAGGTGTATCAAGAGATGCGAAAGCGTCTTGCATCCGTCGCGGATAATCCAGACCTATTGCCATTGAGTCAGCTAGTCGAACTCTTCGAAAAGAAATTTCGAACGTAGGCGAATGTGGTTAGCGGTTGAGAAGCACCGGAATTTGACGAGGTCCACGCACCTGGCCGTTTGCCCACGTTGTCTTCTTCGCAGGGTCGAGGCTGTAGTTCGGGAATGCACGAAGCCATTCTTGGAACGCCACCAACATTTCAAGGCGTGCAAGGTTGGAGCCCGCACAACGGTGAATACCTAAGCCGAATGCAACGTGGCGGTTGTTCTCGCGATCCAGTTTGAAGATGTGTGCATCTTCAAAGGCAGCAGGGTCGTGGTTTGCAGCAGGGAACGTCACGAGTGTTTGGTCACCCACATGCATGGGGCATCCCTGCACCGTGACGTCGTTAATGACTTTGCGCGCCATGGTCACTGGTGCGTAGTAACGCAACACTTCTTCGTTAGCTGTTTGCCACAACATGTCGTCATTGTCGACAGCAATAAGTCGCTGCACTTCATCGTTGTGTTGTGCGAAGTGCCAGATACCTGAACCGATTGCACTCCATGTGGTGTCAATGCCCGCAACAATCTGCAAACGCACGTAACCAATCTTGATGCCCCAATCAACATCGACGCCGTCAATCTGTGCATTGGCGATTGTGGTCAGCAAGTCGTCCTTCGGATTCACCAAACGATCTTTCAACAGACCATCGATGTACTGAGACATCTCGGTGAGAACTTGCAAGCGAATTGTGTTGTCCTTCGGAGCAAGTTGGAATGTCTTGTAGATCCAGTCGCGGAACAGGTCAGCGTCGCCCTCAGGCAAACCAGTGAGAATGCAGATGCCATGTACCGGAATGTGCTGTGTGTAATGCAAAGCGGCATCGGTGGCATCCATGCCATCAAGTTCGCGGATCAGTTTGCGACAGTATTCGCGTAGCTCTTGTTCAACATTGGCAACAGCCTTTGGATTAAACGCAGGAAGAATGAGGCGACGATGGCCATGGTGATCGGGTGGGTCGCTCGTTATCGGTGGTGCTGCCGCACGAGGTGCATCGGGTCGCGCAACGTTTACCCATACAGAACTGAAGTCGTCGGTGTTGTTTGCGATGTCGCGCACTGCATCCATCGTCACGGGCATGAAGGCACGGCCGTACCGCTCGGTTGAACCAATGGGGCACTGGTCGCGCACGCTGTTCCAGATGTCGATGGCGTTCTCGCCCCAACCATCATCCAACCAGTCCCAGTCATTGACCCAGTCGGTCACCGGTGGTGTGTCTAAACGATCGTCTGCCCCGTAAGTCATGAGATTCCCCCCTCAAACAACGTGAACTGAGATTACCTCGCGGAAATCAGAGACGCCTCACCCAGGTGGGCCACGGATGCAACTGACGCAGCGAGATCGGCAGGAACAGCAATGGTGAGTGGCTGTAGTGAGACCACAATGACCCCAGCAGCAATCACCGCTTGTCCCGCAACAACATCAACGGAGTCGCGCAGTTGCAATGGGGGAGACGGCATGTCGGTGGGTAACGCCACAATGCGCCACCCATCGGGAACGGCCACGGTTTCTTGCGCCGAAGAGACCATGGACGCTGTCAACGCCGTATTGGGTTGCAATGCAAAACGTGCGGTGTCGCCAGCGGCAAAGTTTTCAATGGCATCGTCAGGGGTGATGGCGAGAGGGATGTTGAAACGCTGCGTGTTCTGAGCTGTGAGTTCATCGCCTTCATCAAGAGGCGAAGTGACCACGAGAACTGCACGATCTGATGTCCACTTCTTTTGTTGCGCCGAAGCCGTGCGCAATGCGTATGTGATGAGAGCGGTGGTGACGAGTGACAGAGCGAGAACGGCGACAAGTTGTGCGGACCGCTTCACATGCAGTGCCAACATGAGGCGCTGAGTCAGCACCGAGAACTGTTGTGCGGCTGCTCGAAGAAACAATGACAATGATTTCATGGACTCCCTTTTGTCGGGAGCATGTGTGCCGTCACTGCGCGACAGCGGAACCTGAATTAGTCGGTTGAATCAAATAACTGGATTAGTCAGCAGACGAAGCGGCTGGACTGGCGCTCGATGAGTCCGACGAGGAACTGGAAGAGTCTGACGAACCACCTGATGTGGGCACACTGCCGGACTTTCCGCTGTCGGTTTTGTAGAAGCCGCCACCTTTGAATGTGATGCCCACGGGCAAGAACACCTTCTTCACAGGGCGCATGGTGCCATCAACGGGGTGCAACGCCTCTGTGAGTGAATCGTCGGAGAAATCTTGCTGGACCTCAATGGTTTCGCCTGTTTCAACAAACTTGTACACGTAGGTAGGCATCGATTTCTCCGGATAAGACACTCAGGTTCGCTGGGCGACAAATGGTATCTGACTAGTTTGGGAATACATGAAAGCCCGTACCGCCGTTATCCCCGCTGCCGGTCTTGGCACCCGTTTTTACCCCATCACGAAGGCTGTGCCGAAGGAACTGCTGCCCATCTTTGATGTGCCGGCCTTGCAGCTGGTGATGGACGAAGCCATTGGCGCTGGCATTGACCACATTGTGTTGGTCTCAAGCCGTGCCAAGCCAGGCCTTGAGAACTACGTAACTCCCGACCCCGCCGTCGTTTCGAAACTGCGTGATCTTGGTCGCGATGACACAGCTGATCGCATCTCTCGCATTGGAACCGACGTGCGTGTGAGCATTACGTATCAGGACAATCCGCGCGGGTTGGGTCATGCCATTGGTTGTGCACAGGACTTAGTGGGCGATGAAACCTTCGCTGTGTTGTTGCCGGATGAATTACGCGGTGACTCCAGCATTTTGAAATTGCTGATTGATTCAAGCGATGCAACAGGAAGCAGTGCCATTGAACTGAAGCGTGTTCCGATGGATGAAGTGTCTGCCTACGGAGTAGTCAGTGTTGAACCGGGCGCTCCTGTTGATGGTCCATTTGTGATCACTGATGTTGTTGAAAAGCCAAAGATGGAAGATGCACCGAGCGATCTCATCATTCTTGGTCGCTACGTACTCACGCCACAGATGTTTGAAGAGATTGCGAACTTGAAGCCTGTTGCGAACGGCGAGTATCAACTCACGGATGCGCTACTGGCACAAACGAAGCACACGCCTGTGCTTGGCCACCTCACAACAACCGAGCGATACGACACGGGAACGCCATTTGGTTGGTTGACAGCGGTGATTGACATCGCATTGCGTCGTAATGATGTTGGGCCCGAACTTCGTGGCTGGTTACAACACCGCCTGGGCTAACGCTATGTCGTGCTACTCGGTTGAGTAGCTAGTTGGCGCTGCGGCGGAACGCGCCGTGCTCATCGACAACAAAACCAAACTCATCAACGCGCGCAGCATGCTGTTCGCCCGTGAGAAGTGAGGTGTACTCCCATGAGTGTTCGTCGTGGCGTGTGTATCGGTGCGGTGCACTGACAACACCCAATGTTTCAACATCAATCGTGATCACATGAATGTCGGCGGTATGGCCAACATGTAATGGCAATCGATGCGTGATGATGCTGTTCGTAAATGGTGTATTCGCAAAGTCGATGTCGACACAACCATCAAACTCGGTGCGATGCGCGCCGTTCATCTCGCCCCAACGACCACGGCCATCTGTTGCAAGCCACAAGTCGGGTTCGGGCAAGTCGCGAAACAACAACATCTGTTGCACCATCCACTGAGCTGACAAACGAATGACCGCAGTTGCCTCATCGGCCAACAGATTGACTTCTGCAGTCCACCCTTCGTTTTCCCATCGCAAGTTCACATTGCTGCCAGGCGTGCCATCCCACATGTCCCACGCCGCGGAATGCCCCGATGCTGATGGTGGGAGATAGTTCGCCATATCCATTGTTCTATCGGGCTAAATACCTCACGGTGGTGAGTGCGTGAAGAACGGCTACGGTTTTCGCCATGACGCCATTAGATGAGGTTCGCGCACTAGTGCTGTCGCACTGCATCCGTGGTCCTGTTGTGTCATTGCCTCTGATGGATGCTCGCGGATTAGTTCTCGCTGAACCGGTGGTGTCTGCAGAGAACGTTCCCCCTTTCGCCAACACAGCAGTTGATGGTTATGCAGTGCGCGCATCAGATGTTGCACACGTCCCTGTTGAACTGCGTGTGATTGATGAAGTGGCAGCGGGTGCTGTTGCGCAGTTACCAGTTTCTGAAGGCACTGCAATTCGCATCATGACGGGTGCACCGATTCCTGATGGGTGCGATGCGATTGTCATGGTGGAAGACACAGAACGTGTGGGCGACGACGGTGTACGCATTCTCAAGAGCGTCCCCGTCACGAGCGGCATTCGCGATGCAGGGTCCGATGTTGAAGCCGGTGCCGTTGTGTTTGAGCCGGGTGTCATCGTGACTCCAATGGTCGAAGGTGTTCTCTCCAGCATTAACGCTCGGACTGTGCCGGTGGTGTGGCGTCCACGCGTCGGCGTCATCTCCACGGGTGATGAATTGGTTGATGATGGCTCTCCACTGCAGAAGGGTCAGATCCGCGAGTCGAATCGCAAGATGTTGTTACGACTCGTTGATGAATCAGGTGCAGAAGCAATTGACCTAGGCATCATTCGCGACAACGAGGAAGACCTCGAAGACACACTGCGCAAAGCAACAAGCCGCGGCATGGTTGATGCACTCATCACAAGTGGCGGTGTGAGCATGGGTGACTACGACGTGGTGAAGGCAGTTCTTGGTCGCATCGCCGAAATGCATTGGTTTCAAATCGCAATGAAGCCTGCAAAGCCTTTTGCATTCGGGACGATGCCCGGTGTGGGCGAAACGATGGTGCCTATCTTCGGATTGCCAGGTAACCCAGTGAGTTCGTTGATGAGTTTTGAACTCATCGCACGTCCGGCGATTCGCACGATGATGGGAATGCCACATGCGTTCCGTCCGCGGGTCACTGCGATCGTTGATGAAGACGTCAACCGTGGCGTTGATGGCAAGACTCACTTTGATCGTGTGCATGCATCGTGGAGGAGCGACGGGCGAGTGCACGTGCGCAGAACTGGCCCGCAAGGAAGTCATCAGCTGGCCTCCACAGCCGTGGCCAACGCCATCATGGCTGTCCCTGATGGCACCGGAGTCAAGGCAGGCGATGAAGTGACAGTCACTTTCCTTGGTCCAGACGCTGGCCCCGTTGCGGGATAAGACCGAAGTAGTCAAAACTTGACGACTGCGTAGGATTGCCACGTGGACCTCATTGACAAGCACGGACGTACTGTGCGCGACCTGCGTATCTCGGTTACTGACCGATGCAATTTTCGCTGCACGTATTGCATGCCAGAAGAGGGTTTGAAGTGGCTCGACAAGGCTGAGGTCTTGTCATTCGAAGAGATCGAGCGTGTCTCTCGCATTCTTGTTGAGCGTTTCGGCATTAACAGCCTGCGTCTCACCGGCGGTGAACCCACAGTGCGCGCTCACTTGCCTCGCCTGATCGCACAACTTGCTGCCTTGCGTTTGGAAGACGGTTCGAAGCCCAACATTGCGCTCACCACTAATGGTGCCACCTTGCGCAACATCGCCGGCGAGTTACGTGCAGCGGGTCTTGATCGAATCAACGTGAGCCTCGACAGTTTGCGCGCCGATCGTTTCCTCGCCATGACACGTCGTGATGAGCTTGACAATGTTCTCGCCGGCATTGCTGAAGCAAGCAAGGCAGGCTTCGACATCGTGAAAGTCAACACAGTGGTGGAACGCGGTGCGAACGACGACGAGATTCTTGACATGGCTCGCTACGGACGCGACAACGGTCTGCAAGTGCGCTTCATCGAGTTCATGCCACTCGATGCGTCGAACATCTGGGAACGCAACAAGGTTGTGACTCAAGAAGAAAT
>WLGW01000020.1 GCA_009703055.1 Actinomycetota bacterium | reverse complement strand
GGAAGACGTCCTCACCTTGGGTGATGTCATTCGCGTTCGTGTTGATGATGTTGACGACAAGGGCAAGGTCAGCCTTACTCCTGTCGACGAAGAAGGAAACGACATCCCAGGTGGTGGCGGAGGCGGCGGTGGAGACCGTGGCCCACGCGAGCGCCGTGATCGTGACGACCGTGGTGGTCGCGATGACCGTGGTGGACGTGGCCGTGACGACCGTGGTGGCCGTAGCGACCGCGATCGCGCACCACGCGAAGACCGTGCTCCTCGTGAAGATCGTGCACCTCGTGGCGATGCTCCTGTCGAAGTCTCTTTCGAGGCTGAGTTCGACAGCGAGATGCGCAACGAGTTCGGTGACCTTGGTCCCGACACTCGTGGCAGCCGCGATGACCGTGGCAATGGCAATCGCCGTCGTCGCTAAACAGCACATCGTTCTCTCGTAGAACTTCAAAAAGGCCGGTGGCACGAAAGTGTCGCCGGTCTTTTTCTTTGTACCGACTACGGTCAGAGGCATGATTCGCGTAGGTGTTGTAGGTGCTGCAGGGAAAATGGGCTCGACGGTGTGTGATGCCGTTGCTGCCGCTGAGGGCATGGAGCTCGTGGCGGCTGTTGACACCCAGAAGAGTGGAGCCGTGGTGCATGGCGTCACGATTGCGGGCGACCTGAAGGCGTTGGCAGATGCGAAGTGCGACGTGGTCGTTGACTTCACTGTTGCTGATGCTGCGCGCACCACTTTGCCGTGGCTCGCGTTGCACGGCATGCATGCAGTGGTGGGTACAACTGGTTTCTCTGATGCAGACCTTGCGTCATTTCAAAAAGCATTTACTGGTAGCAACTGTTTGATTGCTGCCAACTTTGCTATCGGCGCTGTGCTGATGATGAAGTTTGCAGAACAAGCCGCTCCGTACTTTGAAACAGCTGAGATCATCGAGTTCCATCACAATGCAAAAGCAGATGCCCCGAGCGGCACTGCAATGGCCACTGCACAACGCATGGCTGCAGCGAGTGATGAATGGGCTGCTGACCCAACAAAGCATGAAGTCGTACCTGGTGCACGCGGTGGCGTGGGGCCTGGCGGCATTCACATTCATGGAGTGCGCATGGTCGGAATGACTGCTTCACAAGAAGTGATCTTGGGAACTGCAGGTCAGACCTTGGTGATTCGTCACGACAGTAATGACCGTGTGAGTTTCATGCCTGGCGTTGTTCTCGCGTGTCGCAAAGTCGCCGGCTTGAGCGAGCGCCTCACGATGGGTATCGATTCGCTGTTGTGATTTTCGCCGGCATACATGTGCCGTGAATGCAAAAGGCCCGCTCCACCGAAGTGAAGCGGGCCTTTTTAAATTCTTGAATTACTTCAAAACCTTGATTGCTGCGTCGTAGTTGGGTTCGTTTGCAATGTCGGAGACGAGCTCTGTGTGCAACACGTTGCCCTTCTCATCTGCAACAACAACTGCACGTGCGAGAAGTCCGGTGAATGCACCTTCGTTCAAGAGCACGCCAAACTGATTTCCAAAACCACCGCGGAACGCTGATGCGTTCTGCACGTTGGTGAGGCCTTCGGAACCGCAGAAGCGACCCTGAGCGAATGGAAGGTCAGCAGAGACGCAGTACACAACTGTGTTGTCAAGCGATGATGCGAGTTCGTTGAACTGGCGAACGCTCTTTGCACATGTTGGTGTGTCAACGCTAGGGAAGATGTTGAAGATGACGCGCTTGCCTGCAACATCAGCGTTGCTGAAGTCCTGCAAGTTGCCACCGGTGAGTGTGAATGAAGGAAGCGTCTGTCCTGGTGCTGGAAGATCGCCCACTGTGTTGACGGGGGTGCCGCCGAATGATGTCTGAGCCATAAGTGGTGAGCCTACGGCGAGAACGGGGTTCACACCCTGGGGGCGCCCGGGGACCTTCTACGAGAGGCTTGGAAAAAGGAGATGCCAAAGAGAATTCCGACGACCCACCACTGGTACTGGTCAATCCAGTCGAGTACGGCGCGAATCTGATCTTCCAGGGCCTTGCCGCCGAACCAAATGGCCGTCAGACGAATCATGATGCCAGGGATGAGGAGGGCGAAGAACTTCTTCGGAGCCATCTTCAGGTGGCCGACGAGAAGGCACACGATGTTGGAGCTTGGCATCAAAAGTACGGCGAGCCAACCAGCACGCATGGTGGCACGTTCTGTCCACTGGTAGATGCGGGGCATTTCGCCCACTTGGGATTCCGTCCATCGCAGGGCGCGCTCACCAAAGATGCGGCCTGTGAAATACAGAGCCGAACTCGCGGCCAAGATGCGGAAGAAGCCGATGCCAAAGAATGGGAAGGGGTCGATGAACGGCACGGAACCAAAGAGGTTTCGGTTTCGGGCACTGAGGATGAGAACGAGGATGGGGTGGTTGTCGACGAGTGCGGGGCCGATATTGCTACCGATTGTTCCTGCGGCAAAGAGGATGGAAGTGATGACCAGCAGGAGGCGACGCATTTGGAACACCGTAGTGCCCACAGGCTCTTGAGTGGTGTCGCTTCCTTGCTACGGTTTTCACAGTCGTGGCGTCTTGCCACCAGAGCGCAGGGGGACACCATGAAGGGTTTGATGCAACCGACTCAGTTGACGATCAATTACTTGTTTGATCGGGCCGAGAAGTACCACCACCACAAGACAATCGTGACTGCAACGGCAACCGGCCGTGAGCGCGTGACCTACGGGGAATGGGCTGAGCGCACACGTCGTCTTGCTTCAGTGTTGGACACACTCGGTATCTCAAACCTTGGTCGCGTCGCAACATTCGCGTGGAACACCCAGCGCCACCTTGAGTTGTATTTCGCTGCACCATGTAGTGGTCGTGTTTTGCACACACTCAACATTCGTTTGTTCCCCGAGCAGCTCACCTACATCGTGAATCATGCTGAAGATGAAGTCATCTTCATTGACACATCGATTTATCCATTGATTCAGCCTTTGCTTTCAACATTCACCACGGTGAAACACCTTGTCTTTATGTATGACGGCAAGGGCGAAGTGCCAACTTCCGTACCTGGCTTCCAAGTGCATGAGTATGAAGCACTTCTCGCTGCTGCAAAGCCTGCAGTGTGGCCATCAAACATTGACGAGAATCAAGCAGCCAGCATGTGTTACACCAGCGGCACGACTGGTAATCCGAAGGGTGTGGTGTACAGCCACCGCAGCACCTACCTGCACACCATGGGCGCAATGACCGTTGATTCGTTGGGTGCACGTGAATCCGATGTGATTCTTCCTGTCGTGCCAATGTTCCATGCCAACTCATGGGGTCTTGCTCATGCCGGTGTTGCCTCTGGTGCAGACCTCGTGATGCCTGGTCCGGATCTTTCTGGTCCAGCAGTGGCGAATCTCATCGTTGAAGAAAAGGTCACTGTTGCTGCAGGCGTTCCCACAATCTGGATGGCCGTGTTACCTGAACTCAAGGGTCGTGACACGTCGGCATTGCGCACTATTCCTTGCGGTGGTTCTGCAGTACCGAAAGCGCTTAGCGAGGCATATCGCGAGCAGACTGGTTTGCCGATCTTGCAAGCATGGGGCATGACAGAAACAAGCCCAATTGCAGCAGTGTGCACCATGTCGAAAGCTGACCTCTTGTTGCCTCAAGAAGAGCAAGCAGAATTGCGCACAACAGTCGGTCTCATTGCTTTCGGTGTGGAGATGCGCGTCGTGGAGCCTGGCACCACAACACCACAGCCGTGGGATGGCGAGACGAGTGGTGAATTGCAGTGTGCTGGTCCGTGGATTGCTTCGAACTATTACAACGATCCTCGCTCGGGCGAAAGCTTCACCGAAGACGGCTGGTTGCGTACTGGTGACGTCGCAGTGGTTGATGCAAGGGGTCGCATTCGTTTGGTGGACCGCACGAAGGACCTCATCAAGTCCGGTGGCGAATGGATTTCGTCCGTTGATGTTGAGAACGAGTTGATGGCTCACCCGAAGATTGCTGAAGCAGCAGTGGTTGGTGTGCCGCATCCGAAGTGGAGCGAACGCCCGCTTGCATGTGTTGTGGTGAAGCCTGGCGAAACATTGACGAAGGAAGAAGTTCTGGAGTTCATCGCGCCAAGTCTTGCCAAGTGGCAAATGCCTGACGATGTTGTCTTCATTCCTGAAGTGCCAAAGACATCGGTGGGCAAGTTCTCAAAGAAGACCCTGCGCGAGCAGTTCGAGAACTACCAATTACCTACGGTGTAGTTGACTGCTGGCGGCGCTGCAGAAGTGTGGCGCCACCAATAACGCTGAGCCCAATCACCATCGCGATGAATGATTGTGTGCGAAGCGATGTCGCAACGCTTGAGGCGATTGCTTGTGAGATCTCTGTATTGCTGTCACTAGCAAGCCCGCTTGCAATGGGCGCGACAAGCAGAGAAACAAACACGGCTAAGCCGGACCCAACTGCGAGAGGCAGTGCTGGCCGCAGAACCCTTCGCATGCCCCGTGGTGCAATGAAATAGCTCAGCACTAAAAACACCAGTGTAGCGATGGGCAGCAGTGTTCGAATGAGTGTGATGGTGGACACCGTGGAGCGTGCTGACTCAAGGTCTTCTGCGTTGAGTAACTCAAACTCTGCTTGAGGAAAATCATCTGCAATCAATGACCCGAGTCGTGGGTTTTCTTTTCTGATGTCACTGATGAGTTGTGAGATCATCGGCCTGAGGTCCACTCGATGTGATGTGGCAGCAGTTGAGCCATCTGATTTCAGTTCCTGAACTAATGGTTGGTGAATCGTACGGACTGCGTCTGACCAAAAAGTTTGGAACGCAGGAGAAGCCACGATTCTTTCGGCGGCTGATTGCAAGATCAACTGAAACACAACGGGGAGATTTCTTTCCTCGGCAATGGGAGTGATCATCGCCGTTGCGATCTCAGATTGGACTTTGGGTTGTTGTGCGGCAACGCTTGCGGTCTTGACGAATCGAGATGTCGTGAATACTTCGGTGTAGGCCCAATTAACAATCAGGCTGAGCATCACCAAGACGGTTGTCACTATTGCAAGACCGCCTCTGAGAATGCGCATCTTCATGAATTACAGGCGGCCAGAGTTGATGATGCTCTGCAAGAACTGTTGCGCACGTTCCGACTTGGGAGCAGTGAACACCTGTGAAGGCGGGCCTTGTTCGATGATGTGTCCGCTATCAAGAACGCAGACAACATCGCTTGTGTCTCGCGCAAAACCCATCTCATGAGTCGCAAGAATCAATGTCATTCCTGATGCCTTTAGTTCACGAACAACATCGAGAACTTCGCCAACAAGTTCTGGGTCGAGAGAGCTGGTGATTTCATCGAGTAACAGCACTTCTGGTTCGATGGCTAATGCGCGCACAATCGCCACACGCTGCTGTTGGCCGCCGGAAAGTTGATCCGGATATGAATCTGCCTTATCGGCAAGCGCAAAACGCTCGAGTAGTTCCATTGCCTTGAGGCGCGCTTCTGCCTTGGGAACGCCAAGAGTGCGTGTGGGGGACAGGATGATATTTTCGATGACGGACATGTGTGGGAACAAGTTGAAGTTCTGAAACACCATTCCGATACGACGGCGAACAGGGTTTGCGTCGAGACCAGGAACAGAGATGTCTTCGCCGTCGAGATAGATCTCGCCGTCGTCAATGGGCTCGAGCAAGTTGATGCAACGCAAGAGTGTGCTCTTTCCGGAACCACTTGGTCCGATGAGGGTGACAACGGATCCTTCTGCAATGTCGAGTGTGATGCCGTGCAGAACAATGTGCGCGCCATACGTCTTGCTTACTGCATGAAGTGAAATCTTCGTGGTCATCGCACTCGTGTCCCAGTTGTGCGGCGACGCTCGCGTTCCATCATGTAGTCAGTTGTGCGAGTGAGAGGAATAGTGATGCTTAGGAAGATCACTGCGGCGCCGATGTACGGAGTGAAGTTGGCGAACTTTGCTTTCTCAATGCCGGCCTGACGAAGAATTTCAATCGGACCGATGAGGCTGACGAGCGCAACATCTTTCTGCAAACTCACGAGGTCATTCATGAGTGGCGGCACGACGCGACGCACGGCCTGAGGGATGACAACAAAGCGCATCGTCTGCCAGTTGGAAAGTCCCAGCGATCGCGCAGCGGCTCGCTGTGATTCGTGAACACTTTCAATGCCTGCTCGGAACACTTCGGCGACATAGGAGGCATATGTGAGGACAAGGGCAACAGAACCCCATAGAAGGGGGCTATTCCATGGGCGATCAAGGCCTAAGCCGGGAACGCCAAAACCAATGAGGTAGATCCACAAGATGATGGGAACGCCGCGCATGATGTCGGTGTAGGCGATGGTGAGCGCACGTACGGGAAACAATGCAGGCGAGCGAGAGTTGCGAGCCATCGCAATCATCATGGCGAGAATCAGAATAAGCGGGGCTGACCAAGCGAAAATCTTGACGTCAAGAATGAATGCATCAAGTAGTCGTGGGAATGAATCGCGAAAACGCTCGCCGTTAAAGAACGATTGACGCACGCGATCCCATCGCGGCATCCGTGGGACGAGAAGCACAATCGCGGTCACCACGATCAGCGAACTGACCGTAGCGACCGCGATGCTGCGACGTTTCCGTTTTTGTTCGTACACAGCACGACGACTGGTGGTGGTAACCATCGTTAATCAGTCGTTGTGTTGTGAGACGAGGAATTACTTGATGACGGGGATTGAAGCCTTGCTGGACAACCAGGTGCTTGTGATCTCTGCGAGAGATCCACTGTCCTTGATTGCTGCAAGTGCAGTGTTCACACAGCCGACCAATGGGTTCTCAAGGTCGAAGACCAAACCGAACTCATCAGCAGATGCAGAAGCATCGGCAGGGAACTGTCCGAGAACAGCTGATCCTTCGATTTCCACTGCCGAGACATACAAGGCTGTTGGAAGGTCGAAGATCGCAGCGTCAATCTGGTTTGCTCCGAGAGCTGCCTTTGCACCGGCATTGTCGTCATAAACGAATGGCGCGGTGTCTGGCTTGATCACGTTGGTGATGTAGTCAAGGCTTGTGGTGCCGCTCTGTGCTCCAAGCTTGAGCTTCTTAATGTCTGCAAGAGTGGTTGCACCCTTTGCTGCAGAATCAGTAAGACCAACGATTGCTTGGTTGGTTGTGTAGTAACCATCGCTGAAAGAGACTGTCTTCTTACGCTCTTCGGTGATGGAGTACTGCTGCAGGTTGAAGTCGAAGTTCTTCTTGCCTGGCTGGATTGCCTCATCAAATGTGGTGCGAACCCACTTGACATTTGCGTCGGAGTAGCCAAGCTCGGTTGCGATTGCATAAGCAACAGCGGCTTCGAAACCTTCTTTTGATTCTGGCTTGTCGTCAACGACCCATGGGCCGAATGCAGGTGAGCCTGTGGCGATGGTGAGTACACCGTCGTTGAGGGTCTTTCCAGCGGTGCACTCGTTGCCAGAACCGGCAGCGGTTGCAGCGTCTGAGGATTCGCTAGATGATGATCCGCCACAAGCTGCAAGCAGCAGTGCACCGGAGATGGACAGGGCGAGCGCGATTTTGCGCATGGTGTTTCCTTTCGGAAGGGATTGGGCAGACGAAATCCTATCTTTCGGTATTTCCGTCAACGAACTGAGTCTGAGGGTCGAATCGGGGGCGGTGCAGGTGCGCCTTGTCAGTCATAATGGGGGCATGGCCCTTTTCGGACAAGTTCTCACGGCAATGATCACGCCCTTCGATTCCAATGGTGCGCTCGACATCGCTGAGGCCGTCCGTCTCGCCAAATGGCTGCAAGACAACGGCAACGATGGCCTTGTCATCTCAGGCACCACCGGCGAGTCCTCCACATTGACCGACCCTGAAAAGTTGGAACTCTGGGAAGCCATCATTGGCGCAGTCACCATCCCGGTGATCGCAGGCAGTGGCTCGAACGACACTGCTCACTCTGTGCACCTCACGAAAGAGGTCACGAAGATGGGTGCGGCCGGCATCCTGGCCGTTGGTCCGTATTACAACCGTCCGCCGCAATCGGGTCTGATCGGCCACATTGAAGCGATGGCGAATGCAACTACGTTGCCGGTCGTTGTCTATGACATTCCTGTTCGCACTGGTCGCAAGATTTCAACAGAGTCACTTGCGTACTTGGCGAACAACGTGAAGAACGTGAAGGCGTTGAAAGATGCTGCGGGCAACCCAGCAGAAGCAGCGAACCTCATGGCAATGGTGCCGAAGGACTTCGAGTTGTACTCCGGCGATGACGGACTCACACTTGCGTTCCTCGCATACGGTGGCTCGGGCGTGATTGGTGTGGCAACACACTGGAGCGCACCAGAACATCAACTCATGATCAACGCATTCCACAGTGGTGATGTAAAGAAGGCTCGTGCAATCAACGACATCTTGTTGGAGAGCTATGCATTTGAAACCGGTGATGCGAACCCGAACCCGATTCCATCAAAAGTGATGATGAATCATCTTGGATTCAATGTGGGGCAGTGTCGTTTGCCAATGGGCCCACCACCTGCAGGTCTTGATGTTCGCGCTCGTGAGGTTCATGCGAATCTTGAGAAGGCGCGTGCCGCTCTTCGCGGTTAACTCATGGCTGCTCCGATACGTATTTACTTCCTTGGCGGTCTTGGCGAAATTGGTCGCAACTGCATGGTCCTCGAGCAGGACAGCAAGTTGCTCCTTATTGACTGCGGTCTCATGTTCCCCGATGCAGACATGCACGGCATCGACTTGGTGTTGCCCGACTTCACCTTCTTGATTGAAAACAAAGATCGCATCGTCGGTTGTGTCGCAACCCATGGCCACGAAGATCACGTGGGTGGCTTGCAGTTCTTGCTGCGTGAATTGGAATTCCCCATCTACGGATCTGCAGTCACTCTTGGTTTGGCACGTAATCGCATTGAAGAAGCAGGGCTGTTAAAGAACACCAGCCTTGTCACTGTTCGTGATGGTGAGCGCATCAACATCGGACCATTTGATGTTGAGTTCCTGCCCGTCACTCACTCTGTGCCGCACGCACACGCGATCATCGTTCATACACCACAGGGTGTCATCGTGCACTCGGGTGACTTCAAACTCGATCTCACGCCGGTCGACAACCGTCGAACAGACCTTGCGCGCTTGGGTGAATTGGCATCCACCGTAGGTATTCGCTTATTGATGTGTGACAGCACCAACGCAGAAGAGCATGGCCATGCACCGAGCGAGAAGAGCGTGGGCGCTGTACTTCGCCAATTGTTCTACGAACATCGTGACCGCCGAATCATCACCGCATCGTTTGCCAGTCACATTCACCGTGTGCAGCAGGTGATTGAAGCCGCACTTGATCACGGCCGCAAAGTGTGTCTCATGGGTCGATCCATGCAGAAGAACATTGCGCTTGCCATTGACCTCAAACTGATTGATGTTCCTGCCAGCGCTTTCGTTGATGTTGAGCAGGTGCATGATTACGCACCACAAGACATCTGCATCATCTCCACTGGCTCACAGGGTGAACCAATGTCGGCGTTGTCATTGTTGTCGCGCGGTGAAAGTCGCTGGTTCAAAGTAGGCGAGGACGACACCATTATCTTGTCGAGTCACGCAATTCCTGGTAACGAGGGAAATGTCAATCGAGTGATTGATGGTCTCATGCGTGCCGGCGCAAAAGTGGTGCACAGCGGAATCGCAGATGTGCATGCAACCGGTCACGCTCAAGCAGATGAGTTGAAGACGTATCACTCCATTCTTCGTCCTGAATGGTTCATACCGGTGCACGGCGAATTCCGCCACATGCGTGCACACGCCGAACTTGCAATTGTGATGGGCGCCGACAAAGACAAAGTGTTGCAAGCCACTGATGGCGACGTTGTTGAACTATCTGATGATGGCCTGGCGTTTGTCGGCAAAGTGCCCGCGAGCTACCTATTCGTTGATGGCATTGTCGGCGATGTAGGTCAAGGCGTGTTGCGCGACCGTCGCGTTCTTGCTGAAGAAGGCGTTGTTGTCATCGTGGCCACTGTCGATGCAGCGAACCACAAAGTCATCACCGGCCCTGAGGTCATTACTCGCGGATGGGTCTATGCCCCCGAAGCCGACAGCCTTCTTGATGAGGCCGAGGCCCACATCGAGAAGCAGCTGGTGAAAGCACTTGATGATGGCATCACCGATATTGATGGTCTTGAGCGTGTCGTGCGAAAAGCAGCTGGCAAATTCGTCAGCGACCGCACAAAGCGTCGCCCGATGATTGTCCCCGTGGTGATGACCACATAAATCCTGTCTTTTGGGGGTTTGGGGAGGTATCCCGAACGTCAGTTCACCCCACTAGTACCTTTTGAGTCATGTCTGGCAAGGGTTCTCGTTCGTCTTCTGGCGGCTCTAAGGGGTCGTCCCGTGGGGCTGTGAAGACCCCACCCAAGGGAAACAAGCGTCCCGCCGCAAAGTCCAAGTCCAAGGACAATGCCGATTCAGCTGCCCGCGAGGTCGTTCGTGGCCGCGAGGTCGAGTTCTGGGGCATTGGCCTCATCAGCACGGGCATCGTCTTTGTCCTTGCTATGTATCTGCGTATGGCCGGCCCATTGGGTCGTGGCATCGACACCACCTTTGGCTGGCTGCTTGGCCTTGGTCGATTCGCACTGCCAGTTGTTGTCATCGGTGTGGGTGTTGCCATGGTGCGACGCCGCAGTGTGGAGCATCGCGTCCGCTTAGCCATTGGCTGGACCGTTGTGGTGCTTGCCATCCTCGGTCTTTTGCATGTCATGAATGGTGCCGACAAGATCGTCGCTGATGTCGATGCGATGTCTCAGGCCGGCGGTTGGTTTGGTGCAGTCATCGGCGAGCCACTTCGTTCAACACTGAGCTGGGCAGGTGCGTGGGTAGTACTCATTGCCATTGGTACCGCGGGTGCGATGTTGGTGACAGATACAACGCTTCCCGAACTCATCGCGATCATCCGTACGTGGAGCGCAAAGATCTCTGGTCCAGCAGCAGATGCTGCTCGCACCGCAACGACTAATCGTGATCGTGGTTTCGACAGTGTCGACGACGAAGTGCCTACGAAGAAGTCGCGCGCAAAGAAGCTCAGTATCTACGACGCTGCAGACGACGACGATCTTGCTCCGGTGAAGCCAAAGCAATCGCGTCGCAAGGCAGAACCTGCGCCTGCAGGTACTCCTGAATTCGTGGGTAAGCCCGGAACAAAGAACGCCAGCAGTGATGATGAATCCTCAACTGCTGTTGTTGGCGCAACCTCTGGTGTGTGGACATTGCCACCGTTGAATTTGTTGGGCCAAACAGAAACATTTGAAGTGGACAATGCTCGTGTTGCCGAACGCGGTCGTTTATTGCAGCAAGCACTTGCATCTCACGGCGTGGAAACTCGCCTCAGTCATCAAACTGTTGGGCCAACAGTGACTCGTTTTGAGTTGGAACTCGGAACTGGTGTGAAGGTTGCAAAGATCACCAGCCTGAACCGCGACATTGCCTACTCAATGGCCGCCACCGATGTGCGCATCTTGGCGCCCATCCCAGGCAAGTCTGCTGTCGGTGTTGAAGTACCAAACGAAGTGCGTCAACTTGTGTCGCTCGGCGACCTCATGGTGAGTGCCGAAGCTCGTGCCGCCACACACCCACTTGACGTGGCAGTCGGAAAAGACATTGCTGGTCGTGCAGTGTTTGTGAACCTCGCAGCAACGCCACACATGTTGATTGCTGGTGCCACAGGTGCTGGTAAGTCAAGTGGTATCAACTCGATCCTCACGTCGTTGCTCATGCGCAGTACGCCTGAACAAGTGCGTTTGATTCTGATTGACCCGAAGCAAGTCGAAATGGGCCAATACGCTCGCTTGCCTCACCTTCTCACTGCGCCAGTGACAAACCCTAAGAAAGCAGCCAATGCGTTGTCATGGGCTGTGAAGGAAATGGAAAACCGCTACGACACATTGGTCGAGGTGGGCTTCCGTGACATTGGTGGTTTCAATTCGGCATTTGATCGCGGCGAAGTGAATGACCCGAACGACGAACACGCCAAGAAGTACGAGCGCATGCCGTACATCGTTGTTGTGGTCGACGAATTAAACGACCTCATGATGGTTGCGGCACGTGACGTGGAAGAGTCCATTACACGTATTGCGCAGAAGGCACGTGCGGTTGGTATTCACCTCATCGTCGCCACGCAGCGCCCGAGCGTGAACGTGATCACCGGTGTGATTAAGGCGAACATTCCTGCTCGTATGGCTTTTGCTGTCAGCAGCCTCACCGACAGCCGAGTCATTCTCGACCAACCAGGTGCAGAGAAGTTGGTGGGCAAGGGCGATATGTTGTTGATGCCTGGTAACACCAACGTGCCGCAGCGTATTCAGGGCTCGTGGGTTGACGAAGAAGAAGTACGCAAGGTTGTTGCTCACTGGCGTCGTCAATCACCTGAAGTTGTGTATGTGTCGGGCATTGAAGGCGAAGCCGGTGGCACTGGCAACAGCGGTGGTGGAGCGTCGTCATACGGTGGCGGCAGCAGCGATGAAGATGATTTGATTCGCGCAGCCATTGATGTTGTGGTGCGTTCAGGCCTTGGTTCAACATCGATGTTGCAACGCAAGTTGAAAGTGGGTTTTGCCCGCGCAGGTCGCATCATGGATGAACTGGAAGAACGAGGAATCGTGGGACCAGCACAAGGCTCCAAGCCTCGTGAAGTTCTCGTGACTGTCGAGGAACTCGAAAACGAAGGATAAGAACAATGTCAGCAGCATTAACCCAGGTATGTGACGGACTCAAGTTTCCAGAAGGGCCTGTGGCAATGCCTGATGGTTCTGTAATTCTGACGGAGATGTTTGGCGCGTGTCTCACACGTGTTGCGCCCGATGGCACAAAGTCAAAAGTTGCTGATGTCGTTGGACTGCCGAATGGTCTTGCACTCGGGCCTGATGGCTTCTTATACATGTGCAACAACGGCGGAGCTTTCACGCCACTTGACATGGCAGGGCTCACGTTTCCTGGCGAGTTTGATCCGTCGAAGTACATCGGTGGACGAATTCAGAAAGTCAATATCGAAACCGGTGAAGTAACAGACCTCTACACGCACTGTGGTGATCACGCTCTGCGTGCGCCGAACGACATTGTGTTTGATGAACACGGTGGCTTCTGGTTTACCGATCACGGTATTCGTCACGAACGAGTCGCTGATCGCACTGGCATCTATTTCGCCAAGGCCGATGGTTCGTTCATCGAAGAAGTTGTCTTCCCCGTGGATTCACCCAATGGCATCGGACTATCGCCAGCAGGGGACCGCGTGTATTGGGCTGAGACGCACACCGGTCGCGTGTATCAACGTGCCATCACATCGCCAGGCAAAGTGGCGCCGCTCACGGAGATTCCCACCATGTTGTGTGGACTTCCTGGGTATCAATTGTTTGACTCACTCGCAGTGGACGGCGAGGGAAACATTTGTGTTGCAACACTTGTGAACGGTGGAATCACGGTGATCTCGCCCGACGGCGATGTCATCAATTTCATCGAAGTGGATGACCGCATCACCACAAACATCTGTTTTGGTGGTCCGGACTACCAAACGGCCTACATCACGGCCTCAAGCACGGGCCGTTTGTTGAAGATGCAGTGGCCATACAAGGGGCTCAAACTCCACTGGCAGTAGGCTCATATAAATGGGGCAGAAGTTCTACATAGAGACATTGGGTTGCCCCAAGAATCAAGTCGACTCTGAAAAGATCATTGGCACATTGCTTGCCGACGGTCTCACGGCAACCTCTGACCCTTCGAAGGCCGATGTCGTTGTTGTCAACACCTGCGCATTCATCGACGAAGCCCGCAAAGAGAGCATCGACACTCTGTTGACTCTCGACGATCAGCGCAAGCGTTCGTCTCGACTTGTTGTTACTGGCTGCATGGCTGAGCGGTATGGCGATGAATTGGCGGAGGCGCTTCCCGAAGCCGACCAGATCGCTGGATTCGGTGTGCCCATTCAGATCGGTCGCAAACCCATCAAGGTCACCGGAGCTGTTCCGAAGTTCGATCTCTTGAACCTTCCTCGTCCGAAGTCGTCGTCGCCATGGGCGTACATCAAGATCGCTGAAGGCTGCGACCGTAGCTGTGGCTTCTGTGCCATCCCTTCGTTCCGCGGTCCGCAGGTCAGTCGCGATGTCTCGGCGATTCTCACCGAAGTTGAACAAGTCGATGTGCGCGAAGTGGTTCTCGTTGCACAAGACCTTGCAAGTTACGGCAAAGATCGCCCCGACGAATTAGGTGCTGGTTCCATCGTGCAGTTAGTGCGTGATGTTTCAAGCATGGTCGATTGGGTACGTCTGTTGTATCTCTACCCAAGTGATCTTTCCGATGAACTGATTGACGCAATTCTTGCCACGGGTGTTCCGTACTTCGACTTGTCGTTGCAGCATGTGTCAAAAGCCCATCTGCGTCGCATGCGTCGCTGGGGTGACAAAGACCGCTTCCTCGAGCGCATTAAGCGCATTCGTTCCATTGAGCCGAATGCAACGTTCCGTAGCAACTTCATCGTGGGGTACCCCGGCGAAACCGAAGAAGATCACGACCAGTTGCTTGAGTTCGTGCGTGAGGCACAGCTTGACTGGTGTGGTTTCTTCTCCTTCAGTCCTGAAGAGGGGACTCACGCGTTGTCGCTTCCTGACCATGTTGAAGAGTCATTGATGTACGAGCGCTTGTCAGAACTTCGCGAGATGCAAGACAACATCACAGCCGAGCGCCGTGACGCCCTGTTGGGTGAAACCATTCAAGTGTTGGTTGATGAGCCAGGCATTGCGCGTTCTTTCCGCGAAGCACCAGAGATTGACGGCGTTATACAAGTGCCCGACACTCTTGAAGTAGGCCGATTCCACACCGTTGTGGTGGAACAAGTCTTTGGTCCCGACCTCATTGCAGTCCCTGCGGATGGCGCACATGGCGGTTGATGAAACCGCAATCGTGACGTGGGCCAACATGGTCACCGTGACACGAGTTCTTGCGTCACCATTTCTCTTTCTCATGATTCCCGACGAACGCGTGGGTTCATGGGCTGCATTGGCAGTGTGGATTCTGTTGTGCAGCAGCGACGGCTTCGATGGCTATTTGGCGCGCCGACATGGCATTACTCGTAGTGGCGCATTCCTTGACCCATTGGCCGACAAGATTCTTGTCTTGGGTGCCATGTTCACATTGGTGAGCCGTGATGTGTTCTGGGTGCTTCCAGTTGTGATCATTGCTGCTCGTGAGATTGCTGTCAGTTTGTACCGCGTGTTTGCTGGGTCAAAGGGCGTATCGATGCCGGCCAGCAAGTTGGCCAAGGTCAAAACGGTGATGCAACAGTGCGCAGTGGGGTTTGCTCTCATGCCATTGTCAATTAACGACGCCACGTGGACCTACATCGTGTGTCTATGGGTAGCTGTCGCTCTCACATTGGTGAGTGCAGCGCAGTACGCGCAACGCGCACTTGTTTCGACACGATGAGCGAGCAATACTCCGCCGAGCAGATGGCGGAGATTCAGCGTCGCACGCTTCGAACACTCACGCTGGGACAAGTTGTCGGTGCTGCGGCGTTGTCGTCGTCGGTCACCGTTGGTGCTTTTGTCGTTCAAGAGATCCTTGGCGACCAGACACCTTGGGGTGGCATTGCAACTGCAACCACCACCGTTGGTACGGCCGTGATGGCGCAGGTACTCACGCGATTCATGATTCGGAAGGGTCGCCGTCCTGGTCTACAGACGGGATACGGACTTGCAACAGTGGGCGCATTGACAGCTGCGTGTGGAGCAGAGATGCAGAACCTGCCGTTGTTCCTCGTGGGGCTCTTCCTCTTTGGTAACGGTCAGGCAGCGAACCTTTTGGCTCGCTATACCGCTACAGATCTCGCGTTACCTGATGAACGCGCTCGTGCGATGTCGCGCATCGTATTCGCCTCAACATTCGGCGCAGTGTTCGCACCCATGCTGATTGGCCCCGCAGAAGCGGCAGGCCAAGAGTGGTTCGGTCTCCATAAGTACACAGGGCCATGGCTCTTGTCAGCAATTGTGTTGTTCCTGGCGTTTGTCAACATCTCTCTTCAATTGCGTCCAGACCCCCTGGTTATTTCAGGCGGTATTCGTGAGAAGTCAGATGCCAAGTTGCCGAGCATCTCAGAGGCATTGCAGATCATCATGCGTTCGACCAAAGGCCGTCTTGCTCTCAGCAGCATGGTGGTGTCGCAAGTTGCGATGGTGGCGATCATGACAATGACGCCCGTGCACATGAAGTTGCATGGCCATGAGAGCATCAGCCAGTTCGTCGTGTCTCTGCACATTGCAGGTATGTATGCCTTCAGCCCTTTCGTTGGTCGTTATGCCGACAAGAAGGGAACAATCGCTGCGGTGTATGTCGGAGCGATCACCTTGGTCGCTGCCACTGTTTTGTCAGCAGTGAGCGGTGAATCGTCGATCATCTTGTTCCCTGCATTGTGGCTGTTGGGGATTGGTTGGAACTTCGGACTCATTGGTGGTTCTTCCATGTTGTTGGAATCTGTCACGAGTGAAGAACGAGTCACGGTGCAAGGCTCTGCCGATTTGATGATGAGTTTCTGCGGCGGCATGGCCGGGTTGTCGTCAGGCTTCATCCGTCGCGCGGTGGGGTATCACATGTTGTCGGTGGCGGGCCTGGTGTTAGTCGGCGCACTGCTGGTGTATGCAGGGTTTATGAACACACGTCAGAAAGCAGCGATACCAGCATGAGGTGCAACGTTGTCGCAGTAGGAACCGAGCTGCTGCTTGGGCAGATTGTGGATACCAATTCGTCGTATATCGGTGAGCAACTTGCCGCTGTTGGTATCGCATCGCACTTGCAGCTCAAAGTGGGGGACAACCTCGACCGCGTTGTTGAAGCATTCACCATCGCGTTAAAAGATGCTGATGCAATCATCGTGTGCGGTGGCCTAGGGCCTACACATGACGACCTCACACGCGATGCCATTGCACGCATGATGGGAGTTGAGTTACTGCAGGACGACTCGGTTGCCGGGGTGATTGAAGAGATGTTCTCTCGGCGCGGTCGTCGGATGTCTGCGAACAACTTGCGTCAAGCAATGGTGCCAGTGGGCGCACGCATCATTGAGCAGACGCGTGGCACCGCACCTGGGCTCATGTGCCCAGTCGGTAACAAGATGATCTACGCAGTGCCTGGTGTGCCGCACGAGATGCAAGACATGCTGTCGCGCGCCGTATTGCCCGACTTGTTGGCGCGCAGTGGCGAGAAGGCTGTGATCTCTAGTCGTGTTTTGCGCACATGGGGCGAATCAGAGTCGGGGTTGAATGAACGCCTTGACCCGATCATTGAAGAACTTGAAGAAGTGGGCAACCCCACATTGGCGTTTTTGGTCAGTGGCTGGGAAGGCATCAAAGTGCGCCTCACTGCAAAGGCTGATTCGCAGTTAGAAGCTGATGAACTGTTGTCGCAGTGGGAAACCAAAGTGCGCGCACTCGTGGGTGACGTTGTGTTCGGTGTTGATGCCGAGAACATGGAATCTGTTGTGCTTGGTCTGTTGCAAGAACGCGGCTGGACACTTGGTGTTGCTGAATCGGTCACGGGTGGACTTGTGGGTGGACGACTCACGAGCATTCCGGGATCATCGGCTGTGTTTCGCGGCGGCGTGATCAGTTATGCAAGCGACGTGAAGTTTGAAGTGTTGGGTGTTGACCGCGGACCTGTTGTGTCTGAAGAAGCTGCAGTGCAGATGGCATTGGGTGCCCAGCGAGTCATTGGGTCCGACGTGGCTATCGCACTGACAGGGGTAGCGGGGCCAGATGAACAAGATGGTCGTCCTGCTGGCACCTTATGTATAGGTGTGGCATTGCCCGATGGCGCCACATTCAGTACGACGAATACCTTGCCGGGCCTGCGAGATCAGATGCGCCAATACAGCGTGATTTCGGCCTTGTCATTCCTTCGGGGCATTCTGCTGAATACACCATCGAGGTGAGTTCAACGTTGAATTGAGTCGACTTTAAACTTCTGCTCTCTCATGAGATCTAGAAGGTCGTCCAAACTTGCTGCAATTTCAATCTTCTTTTTCTTGAACTTGTAGCCATATTGGTATCGATCTGTCACCACTTCAGCAATTTTCCCAGTGACTGCACTCGCAACCGGAATGGGGGTAACTAGCGAAACAGCTTTACGAACAAGTGATGCTGCCTCTCGCTCTGCAATCTCTTTCACTGAGTCGCCTTCTTGATACTTGTCGTACAGCTCTTTTAGCTGTTTGAGAATTGCGTACGCCGACGCTGCAGATCCGAGAATCTCTAACTCGCTAGCAAGTTTTCCTCCGTGTTGGTGAAGGAAGCCCGCAAATGCAAGGTCCTGGAGTCCAGACTTCAATTCACCTCTTATGTCTTCCATTGCTCTTGTTGTGTCTCGCAATGTGGAGCCAGACGGGACGTCTGGCGTATCACCGTCATAGTGCGAAGATAGATCGTTGAGGGATCTGGTGGCGGAGTTGACTCGATGCCTTGAGTAGAAACGCTCCATCTCAAGGAGTTGTGAATACTCCGGGAGATTGTTTTTCGTTGTCATTGAACTACGGCAATAACAATTGCAGATACGGCAAGGAGAAGATTGCCGATGAGCAAAGTATTGAGTCGATTCAACTTCGCTTTGACCTCATTAATTGATGTCGAATGGGCACGTAGTTCGCCTTGGAAGGCTTGAACAGAATCAGCGGCTTGGCGAGCCGATTGTTCGAGTACTCGGCACGTGTTTGCAAGTTCGGTGACGGTTGCAAGTTGAGCCACAACCTGATTCACCTCTGCCCGATGTTCCACCATGTCGTTGAAGACGCCAACAAGAACCTTCTCCATCCGACGGTCAATCTCTTCGGTGTGATCCAGCAGCTCCTGCACAGTCAGAGGCGAGAGCCGATTCTTGATTTTTCCCCATGATTCTGAAGCCATAGAGAATATCTATCAGAATCTTGGGGATTGGAGATGATTATCAATTACAGAATAGGGAGGAGTTGCTCTCTGTAGAGTGGCATCAGGCCCCTGTAGCTCAGTTGGATAGAGCATCGGACTTCTAATCCGCAGGTCGCAGGTTCGATTCCTGCCGGGGGCGCCACATCGCCTTCACCCCAAGGCCATCGTGAATTTCAGCTGTTTTTGCTGAATTAACATCCCGTTATGAGTCTTCTTGAATCTGGCGAGAATCACACCCCTTGGCACTTACGTGACAACTGGGAGCCGATGCAGGTTGAGATCACCAGCACTGATCTACGAGTCGATGGTGTCATTCCGCCCGAGCTGAATGGCTTGTATGTCCGCACTGGTCCGAACCCTGCATGTGGCACTTCACCACACTGGTTCTTTGGTGACGGCATGTTGCACGGTGTGCGCATCCGCGACGGGAAAGCGGAGTGGTATCGCAACCAGTACATCAATACACCCAATGTCGCACGCGCTCGAAATCTTCCGTTTGAATCCACGCCAGAACTTGGGCGAGGAACAGGAAACACGCACGTGCTTCCTCACAACGGAACGCTGCTCGCGTTAGAAGAAGGTCATTGGCCCTGGAAGATTGACAGCAATCTGCAGACACTGGGATACGAGAACTACGGCGGCGAATTGACATGCTCAATGACTGCGCATCCAAAGAATTGTCCCATCACCGGGGACCTGCTGGCGTTTAGCTATTTCTCATTTGAACCGCCGTATGTTCACTACATTCGCGTCGGTGCTGATGGAAAGTTAAAGCAGCTCGACCCCATTGATGTTCCGAATATGGTGATGATGCACGACTTCAACATCACGCAGAACAATGTGATCTTCATGGACTTGCCTGTTGTGTTCGACTTAGGCGAACTTGCAAACGGGTTCCCCTTCAAGTTCAATCGTGATGCTGGCGCTCGTCTTGGTGTGATGTCACGCGACGGGCGGGGTAGCGATACTCGGTGGTTCGAGATTGATCCGTGTTACGTCTTTCATCCGGTGAACGCTTATGACGATGGCACAAACATCGTGATTCATGTATCTCGCCAGAACGAAGCGTTCGGTTCAAGTTCAGATGACTACGCAGAAGTCGGTCGGCTCTACAAGTGGACGATTGACACGGTGACGGGAAAAGTGTCCGAAGAGATGGTGGATGATCGACCAGGAGATTTCGGGCGCGTGAACGACAAGTACGTGGGGTCAAAAGCACAGTTTGCGTATCTCATGTCGTTGGGAGGCGAAGGCAATTCCGAAGAGCCCGTGTACGGAAACTCTTTGTGGAAGTACGACCTGACGACAGGGCAGTGCTGGGAGCATCATTTGGGTGCAACGACACGCGGCGGGGAGCCCGTGTTTGCTTCGTCGTCGCATAATGGTGCCGAAGACGAGGGATATGTAATGACGATTGTGCATGACACAGCCGCGGAGAAATCCCGACTCGTCATCATTGATGCGCAGAACTTCAATGGTCCTCCTGTGGCAACGATTCACCTGCCGCAGCGAGTTCCGTATGGCGCACACGGCAACTGGGTGCCCCACAACCTTGTTCCTATGTAAATCAGGCCTGAACCATGGTCAATCAGGCTCAAATTGAGGCTTTCACACCCCAAACCCTTACAATTGCAGGGTGGATTTTAAGAAGGGTGACATCGTCATCTACCCCCAGCACGGAGCTTGCAAGGTCATAGACCCGAAGAAGAAGCAGGACCCATTCGGCACGGGCAAGAAAGAGGAGTACCTCATTCTTGAAACCATCATCAACGAGATGACATTGCGCGTTCCTGTCGCAAAGCTCGATGAAGTCGGTGTGCGTCCGCCTGTGTCGCCCGATGAACTTGAAGACCTCGTGGCGGTTCTCTCGAAGGCCGATCCTCGCGTTCCAAGCAACTGGTCACGCCGTTTCAAGAACCACCAGGAAAAGCTGAAGAGCGGCGACGTGTATCAGGTTGCTGAAGTTGTTCGTAACCTCGCTGCCCGCAACCGTGACGCTTCTCTGTCCGCTGCAGAGCGCACCATGTACGAGCGTGCTCGCACCAACCTCATTTCTGAGATTCAGCCAGCGCTGAAGGTCACCAAAGAAGAGGCTGAAGAGTTCTTGAATGCAGCTCTTGAAAAGGGTGTCTTGAAGCCTGTGAAGGCAACCAAGAAGAAAGTCGAAGCTGAGCCAAAGCCAGCCGACGACGAGAACGAAGACGACCTCTAGTCACATGGCCCGCGTTGGGTTTTGCGGTCTCGGTGTCATGGGGTTCCCCATGGCCGGCCATCTCGCTAGGAACAATCACGAAGTTTCTGTCTATAACCGCACTGGTGCACGCGCATTGGAGTGGGTGGCAGCGCATGGTGGTCAGGCATTCCCGTCGCCAAGTGAAGTAGCGGCCGAAAGCGACATTGTTTTTCTCTGTGTCGGCAACGACGACGACGTTCGTCAAGTCATGTTGTCTGAGGGTGGCGTGCTCGACGGCGCACACGAGGGTTTGATTGTTGTTGATCACACCACGACATCTGCATTGCTTGCTCGTGACATGCACGAGTCATGTGCAGCACACGGGGTTGTATACATCGATGCTCCGGTATCGGGCGGCCAAGCGGGCGCGGAGAATGGTGTGCTCACGGTGATGTGTGGTTCGCTTGACGTTTCTGAGTTCGACGCTGTTGCTGATGTCATCGGTGCCTATTCGCGCGCATGCGTTCGCCTCGGTGGTGTTGGCGCTGGTCAACTTGCAAAAATGGTGAATCAGATTGCTATCGCTGGTGTGGTGCAGGGCTTGTCCGAAGCACTCGCATTTGCGCAACATGCTGGTCTTGATGCGCACGCAGTGGTTGATGTGATTTCCAAAGGTGCAGCGCAAAGCTGGCAAATGGAGAATCGCGGACACACCATGGTGGACGACAAGTTCGACTTTGGTTTTGCCGTGGAATGGATGATCAAAGACTTGGGCTTTTGTATTGAAGAGGCGCAACGCAATGGTTCACAAATTCCTGTGGCCGACCTTGTGTTGGGGTACTACAAAGAACTCGCCGCAGATGGCGGTTCGCGTCTTGACACCAGCAGCCTGATTCGCCGCTTGCGATAACTGCATCAATTCGGCAATGAATGCCGAACGTTTTAGATGCGCTCGATGATGGTGGCTGTTCCCATGCCACCGCCGGTGCACATGGTGATGAGGCCGGTCTGCTTGTCCTGGCGCTCGAGTTCATCAACAAGTGTTCCGATGAGCATGGCGCCTGTCGCACCAATCGGGTGACCCAATGCCATTGCGCCGCCATTGACATTCACCTTTGCAGGATCAACACCGGTGTCCTTGAAGAACTTCAACACAACTGCTGCGAATGCTTCGTTGACTTCGAAGAGATCGATGTCGTCAAATGTCATGCCGGCCTTCTTGAGAACAAGTTTTGCTGCTGGTCCAGGAGCAGTGAGCATGATGACAGGCTCGGTACCGGCAACAGCGCTCATGATGATGCGTGCTCGTGGTTTGAGGCCATGTGCCTTTGCATAATCAGGCGAGGTAACGAGAACTGCTGCTGCACCGTCAACAACACCAGAGGAGTTGCCGCCGTGATGCACGTGATTGATCTGTGCGATCTGTGGGTATGCGAGACGTGCTGTCTCGTCGATGGACAGACCTTCGGGGTCTTTCTTGTATCCACCCATTCCTTCGAAGCTGGGGGAGAGCTTGGCGAGGTCAGCAAGTGTGGTGCCCGCGCGTGGGTGCTCATCAACCGCGAGAGCCAATGTGCCGTCGTTGTTCAAGATGGGAATCAGAGAGCGTTCGAAACGTCCTTCGCTGATGGCGATAGCGGCACGGCGCTGGCTCTCGACTGCAAGTGCGTCGCACTCTTCGCGGCTGAAACCTTCAACAGTTGCGATGAGGTCCGCCGAGATGCCCTGAGGAACCATGTTGTACTGATCGCGCAAGTGGGCATTGTTGGCAGTGAAGCCATCGACATGCATGGGGGATGGGCGCGACATGGACTCGACGCCACCGGCAACGACGATGTCTTGCATGCCAGAGAGAACACCCATGGCTGCGAAGTTGACTGCCTGCTGACCAGAGCCACAGAAGCGGTTCAGGGTCACGCCAGGGGCTTCAATGGACCAGCCAGCATCGAGAGCGGACATACGGGCGATGTCCATGGAATGGTCGCCACTGCCAGCGCCACAACCCATGACGACGTCATCGACTTCTGCGGGGTCAAAACCCACGCGGTCACGAAGGCCATTGAGAACCTGGGCGAGGATGCGCTGTGGGTGCACGTTGTGCAGGGCGCCTGATTCTTTGCCCTTGCCTCGTGGTGAGCGCACTGCGTCAATAATCCAAGCTTCGCGTTCCATATGTCCTCCGATTGTGTGTGGCTACG
>WLGW01000002.1 GCA_009703055.1 Actinomycetota bacterium | reverse complement strand
GATGCAATCAACGCGCCTCGCACCGTGAACAACTTTGTGTATCTCGCTGGATACCACTACTACGACGGCATCATCTTCCATCGCATCATCAATGGCTTCATGTGCCAAGGCGGAGACCCAACAGGTACCGGCACTGGTGGCCCTGGCTACAAGTTTGCTGATGAACGCCCTAAGTCTGCGGCTGCGTATCAGCTGGGTGCAGTGGCGATGGCAAATGCTGGTCCGAATACCAATGGCTCCCAGTTTTTCGTTGTGAGTTCACCAAATGGTCCAAGCCAATTGCAGCCTTTGTATTCACACTTCGGTCAGGTCGTGAAGGGCCTTGACGTTGTCGATGCGATGCAGAAAGTGCAGACCGCACGCGGCGATCGTCCTATCGACGATGTGGTGATCAACAGTGTCACCATCACTGTCGCCGACTGAGGTCAGTCTTGCTTCGGCAAGGCGTATTGCACTTGCTGCACAAGGTTTCGCATCACCACGTCCCACGGGTCGTGTGGATCGACGGCACCTCCGAAAAGTTCTCGATCACGTCGGACTGATTCAGATTGATTCAGTCAATGTGCTCGTACGAAGTCAAGAACTTCCGTTGTTTTCGCGATTGGGCAATCACCCTCGCACGTTGATTCCTGATGCAACGGCTGACGGTGAACTCTTTGAGTACTGGTGCCATGAGGCATCGCACCTTCCATCGTCAATGCATCGACTTATTCGTTGGCGAATGGAAGATGCGCGGAACGGGACAATGTGGCCTGGTCTGCGGAAATTTGCGAAGTCAAAGCCACAGTTCGTGCAAGAAGTGCGTGATCGTGTCTACAACGACGGACCTCTTGTTGCCGGTGACGTGAAGACCCGCACTGGCCCCAAAGGTTCGTGGTGGGACTGGGACGACGGTAAGGCTGCGCTGGAGTATTTGTTCTGGACTGGCGAAATCACTGCGCAACGCAGAACGAATGATTTCGCACGCATGTATTTCGCACCACACCATGTGTTGCCTGCTGAAGTTCTGAAGGCGAAGACTCCGACAGAACGTGAGGCGCGAAGCGAATTGTTGTTGCTTGCTGCGAAAAGTTTAGGAATTGCGACAGCTAGTGACTTGCTTGATTACCACCGTCAGCGCCCGGGCGTTGCAAAGCCAGTGTTGGCGGAATTATTGCAGAGTGGTGAGCTTGAACAAGTACGCGTTGAAGGGTGGCGCGATGTTGCGTACATGGTGCCCGGTGTTGCAAAGCCACGCAGTGTAAATACGCGCGCTTTGGTGTCGCCATTTGATTCACTGGTGTGGTGTCGGCCGCGTATTGAGCGCCTCTGGGATTTCCATTACCGCATTGAGATTTACACGCCACAGGCAAAGCGTGTGTATGGCTACTACGTATTGCCGTTTGTATTAGGTGACCGGATTGTTGCGCGTGTCGATCTCAAAGCAGATCGTCAAGCGGGTGTATTGCTTGTTCCAGGTGCATACAGCGAGCCAGATATTGATCTCAAGCATGTCGTGACCGAACTCGCGGCAGAACTGAAGTTGATGGCTCAGTGGCTGGGATTAGACGCCGTGAAAGTTGGCGACAATGGTGATCTCAGTTCGAGGCTGTCTCGACTGTGTCGGTAACTGCATCTGCTGTTGTCTCTGGCTGATTGACAGCTGTTGCCCAACGAATTGTTGATGCAACAAATTGTCCGATCGGCTTGACGACAATTTTTTCAGCAACGGGCAAGTAGGGAAGCCTTAGCTCCACGCGGGCCCACACTGGAAGTAGAGCAATTGCAGCCGCACTGATGAGTGAGTACGGGATCTTTGACGTGAAGGGGAGTGGCGGTTCAAGCAAGAGGTACTTCGCGACGTCGGCAGATTCTGTGGTGCCCTTCAATTCATAGCGGTACATCGCAAGTTGATCGCGAAGTCCTTGTACAGATGTTGGTGGTGCAGGTACCCCAAGTGCACGCGCAATGACGGCCATGTCTTCGACGTACCCGTCTGCTTCTTCTGCAGTGAGCGTGTCGGCGCCATATGCCTGATACGCACGAAGGAAACTGTCAACCTCTGCAACGTGCACCCATCGAAGGAGATGGGGGTCATTTGCCGAATATGCACGTCCGTCAGATGCAGTGCCGACAACGCGGGTATGCACTGTGCGAATGCGATCGATGGTTTGCTGTGCGAGGTCGGCTGGACCGAAGGTAGTCGCAGCAAGAAAGTCAGCCGTGCGCTGTAAACGACCCCACGGATCATTTCGGTAATCGGAATGTTGAGCAACACCGGCCATTGCTAGTGGGTGCAGTGACTGAAAGAGAAGAGCCCTCATGCCGCCAATGAACATGGATGCATCGGTGTGCACCTTATGGATGGGGCGGTCTGGTGCGAACCAACGGGGCCCTGGCGCGAGCATGACAGCGGCCTGCTTGTCGTCGGCATTGTCGCCAATGACTCGGTCTCGTAATGCATCTGCCAAAGCAGTACGCACCGATTCCACGCGTTCATTGAAGGAATCCTGAAGACCTGCCATGCCTTCATCGTGCCATTAACGAGGGCCCATTGCACCTGCGAATGTGTCACCTCTCGGCGAATACTACGATTCGTTAGGTGAGCGACATACAAAGCACCTCAGTAGACGTCAGCGGCAAGATGCCAAAATGGTTGCCTCGGGCTATTGCCCTTTTCTGGCTGGGTTTTCTTGCAACCTTCTTGGTGCGCAACACGGTTCAGAAACTGAGTTCGTTGGCACTTCTATTGCTAGTAGCGACTTTCATCACTCTGGCGCTAGAGCCTGCGGTGAATCGACTCTCGGCTCGGGGCATGAAACGTGGATCCGCCACTGCATTGCTATTGGTGTCTTTGGTCGTTGCAACCCTGGGCTTTGTTGCCGCGATGGGCACCATTGTGGCTCAACAGGTTGCTGACTTGCTCGCAAACAGTGAGCGATATGTGAACGACATAGTCCAGATCATCAATGATGTTGGTAACACACGCATTGATCCTGCAGATGTCAACGCAACAATTTCCGATCCGAACGGTCCGGTTCAGAAGTTTATTCTCGACCAACGAGACAATGCCTTCAAAGTGTCAGTACAAGCTGTGGGCGTACTTTTCCAAGGCTTCTCTGTTCTTTTGTTTGCGTTCTACTTTATCGCTGATGGCCCACGCCTTCGCCGTGTGATTTGTTCCCGCTTGAAGCCAGAGCGTCAACGCGGAGTTCTTGACGCATGGGAACTTGCCATCACAAAAACTGGTGGATTCTTGTACTCACGCGCATTGCTAGCTGTGTTGTCAGCACTTTTCCACTGGATACTCTTCCAATCTGTTGGCGCTCCCGCACCCATTGCAATGGCTCTTTGGGTGGGACTGATTTCGCAGTTCATTCCAGTAATTGGTACGTATCTCGCTGGAGTTCTGCCTGTTCTATTGGCCTTCATTGAGTCTCCGACAAAGGCACTGATCATTCTCGGATTCATCTTCTTCTATCAGCAGTTAGAGAACTATCTCTTCTCGCCGCGCATCACAGCGCGCACCCTCGAATTGCACCCAGCATTAGCTTTTGGTGGAGCACTTGCAGGTGCTGCAGTGCTCGGACCAATCGGCGCACTGCTGGCGTTGCCTGGCGTTGCGATGGGACAGGCGCTGATCTCTGCATGGGGCGTGAGAC
This sequence comes from Actinomycetota bacterium, assembly GCA_009703055.1. Lineage (GTDB taxonomy): Bacteria > Actinomycetota > Acidimicrobiia > Acidimicrobiales > Ilumatobacteraceae > UBA2093. The sequence continues at coordinate 59,322 of WLGW01000002.1, read as the reverse complement.
ACGATGTTATTGATGATCCTTTGACGCATCTTCCACCGGCAAAAGTTCGAGAAAAGAAGCCAAAGAAAATCAAAAAGTCATGACAGGTGTTGCGCCGACGCAATTTGCACCACTTGCAATTGTGTCGCGTGGTGGAATTGACGAAAGCGTTCACTTTGGTGCGTTAGTTGCTCTTGATTCGCATGGTGAGATTGCATTCAGTGTTGGTGATCCGCAGGCCACAATCTTTCCGCGCTCGGCGACAAAGCCATTTCAAGCGCTAGCCATGGTTCGTGCGGGGCTTTCTCTACCGGCAGAACAATTAGCGTTGGTCTGCGCAAGTCATAGCGGACAAGACATTCATCAAGAAATGGCGCTGAGCATTCTTGCCAGCGTGGGCCTCAATGAATCAGCTCTCATGAACACACCTGGATTCTGCGTTCATGTTCCGTCAGCACATGAATCAATTCGATCTGGACGTGGAAAGACTGCATTGCAGATGGACTGCAGCGGGAAGCATGCAGGCATGTTGGCAACGTGTGTGATTAATGGGTGGTCGACGAATGACTACCTGAATACAGACCATCCATTACAGATTGCCATCACAGAGACAATCGCTGAAGTCACGGGTGCTCCACCCATTGCCATCAGTACAGATGGGTGTGGTGCTCCCGCACATGTCATTGAACTTCATCGTCTGGCACGTGCAATGCGCGCTCTCGCTGTTGGTGACGCCGGCCTTGAAGGTCGTGCGGTGTTCGCGGCGATGGAAAGGCACCCACATTTGGTTGCGGGCGATGATCGACACACGACTGCCATCGCATCTGCTATTCCTGGCCTGGCTGCAAAGGATGGCGCAGAATCGATTTATGTTGCTGCCATGGACGATGGTCGGGCCGTGGCGCTGAAGCTCTCGGATGGCTCGGGTCGTGGAACTGCCACTGTTTTGCTGGCGGCTTTGCAGCGCCTGGGTGTTGATGTGTCTGCAGTTCCAGGCTCAGTCACAGAGGTGGTGCTGGGTCATGGCAAGCCCGTGGGTGGCGTTCGCGCGGTGAACATCTAGGTTCTGCTTGTGGCAATTCCCTTTGTTCCCCGTATCGACGATGCTCCGTATGCCGTTGCCGAGCAGATGACGCCACTCATCCAGCGCGTCATCGCAAAGAACCCATCGAAGTTTTCGTATCACGGCACCGGCACGTACATCCTCGGCACAAAAGATGTTGTCGTGATTGATCCGGGTCCTGAACTTGATTCACATCGCGATGCGTTACATGAGGCACTGTCGGGCCGCAATGTTGTGGGCATCGTGGTCACTCACTGCCACTCAGATCATTCACCACTCACTGCATGGCTGCATGCTGAAACGAATGCGACGCGGTATGCCATTGGTCCGCATCAGGTGTACGAGGGATTCATTGAAGAAGACGACCATGACCCTTCTGAAGATGACCCGGAAGAGAAGAAAAACGAAAGCGATGAAGAACGCGAAACCATTGACCTGGCATTCGCACCTGATGTTGCGGTAAAAGATGGTGAGAATTTCCTCACGACATCGGAGTTCTCACTGACTGCAGTGGCGACTCCAGGTCATACCTCTAACCATCTCAGTGTTGCGATGGATATTGATCGGGCATTGTTTACGGGTGACCACGTGATGGGGTGGTCAACCACAGTTGTTTCGCCACCCGATGGCGACATGCGTCAGTACTTTGCGTCAATGGAAAAGGTGATTGCACGAAACGATGCGATTCTCTGGCCTACTCATGGTGGGCCTGTTACAGACCCCCAGCCTTTCTTGCATGCGTATCTTGCACATCGCGTCGAGCGCGAGAAACAGATTGTGGAACAGATTGCTCTTGGCAATGACACGATCCCAGGAATTGTGAAAGTTCTCTACGCAAACATTGATAAGCGTTTGCATCGTCCGGCGCGTCGCAGTGTGTGGTCGCATTTACGCAAGCTTGTTGACGATGGCGTGGTGAAAACGACTGATGGTGGGGCACCGCGTTTGCTCGGCCAGTATCAATTGACCCCTCAGTAGTTATTTGACCGCACCAGGATTCAGCGTCTGAGGGTCAAAAAGCCCAATGAAATCCTTCGTGGCGCCATTGAGATGACGGTCGGGGTCGCCCATGCGAGTATCGATTGTTCTGCCTTGTCGATTGGTTTTCCCGAAGTTGGAATATGTGGAAAAGAATGGCCAGGTGCCGTTGATGTCTAATTCCATAGCTGTTCGACAGCCGAGAATGACGAGCGTGTCTGCAAGCATTCCGATGTTGACTTTGCCCACTGCAATAAACATCATCAATCCGTCCATGCGAATACAGGCTGCAGAACGGAAACTAAAGACCTTGTTATCGAAGTCCTGACCCCAGTCGACCTCTTTGTAAGAGGCGTACACAGATTTATTCTCTGCAACAAGTGGCGGAAGATTCTGACGAAGTGATGCCCACTCTTGGTCGGCCTTCATATCTTCGCCCCAAATACCAATGGTGCTGGTGCCATCAGGGCGAATACCGAATGTTGCGTAGCCCTTTCGCATCTTTCGAACTGTGCGGCCTTCGGTAATGTATCCGCCTGGCTCATGTTCGAAACGAAATCCGCCGTTGAAACTTGCAATCAGAGATCGCACGGCAGATCCGCGAATGCTTGAAGTGTTCTTCCAGCCTTTTCCACCAGGAATTTCCGTGCCGTTAAAGAGTGCTGCTCGGACTTTTGTTGGGTCGTAGGTCGCCATCGTGGCAACAACGGAGCCGTAACACCACAACGGACGTATTGACGTTGCATAGATGATTGGCTCTTTACGAACTTTTGCAATTGCACGCCACGCGCCCTCACCCTTGATGGCAGGTGAGATCACCGCTTCAACATCGGTTGGTCGAGCAGGAAGGGTGGTGGTGGTTGTCGTGGTCGTCTCACCAGGCAGTGTGCTGCTGGTCGTTGTTGTCGTAGTTGTGGTGGTTGTCGTTGTTTCACCCGGGGCAAGAGTGGTGGTCACGATGTTGGTCGGGGCGGGGCACGACTGGGTTGCCTTCATTGGGCGTCGAACTGCAGGAGATGTGTTCTCTGGAACACGAGTAGTTGTTGTGGAACTGCCTGCTGGGAGAGTGGTGCTTGCCTGTGGTGGATCGGTATCCAAAGGGACAAGTGCGAGTGTGTCAACAGGCGCGACAGCGGGCGGCTCGTTATGTAGCCACACCTCTAACTGGTCAACGATCGCACCCATTCCTTTGTTGCGGGCCCATGATGCAATGTTCTGCTGCAGTGGCTCATTGGGATGTGCCAAGACATAACGAGTGACAGAGAATGCAGTGATCAGTGAAAAGCCGACGATGACAAGGGCAACACCTCTGAGAATCTTGCGTCGGTTCACATCAGTAGATTAGGCGCGCTACGAGGACGAGCCCTTGTCACGAAGGTGACGGCCAATGTATGCAACGACGACCTGTTGCGTTTCAGAATCAAAATACAAATGGATACGCACAAGGTGTGCTTTTCTGCCGCGGCGAAGATGGGCTTCTGCGCGAACTATTTTTCCTCGCCAATCAATGAGGTAGTCCTCTTCGTATTTCTGACGAGCAGTGGCAGAGATATCCGGGGCAAAGTCGAGGCCCATTTGACGACATGCCAACTTGATACTTGTGCCGGTGATTTCGCCCGACATCCATGCGCGGGCAACCTCATTCAGTCGCACAAGATCTTGCAAGACACTTACAGGCTCGGGTCCCTCAAGGCCTTCGCCAGACTCAATGGCGCGAGCGTGAAAGACCAAGAAAGGGCAATGTTCTTGGGCTAATCGGAGCGCCTCAGTCATCGATGCAACTGCGCGAGTGTTGGCGGTGTTTCCCGCCTGCATCTCAAGGGAGACATTGCGCAGAATCAACTCATCAAGCTGGCCACCCTTTTGTTCGAGTTGCGCGCGCTGTTCAGCCAGGCGTCGGTCGGCATCGGCAAGAGCAGCCTCTAGTTCATCAATGGAAGACTCGAGTTGTTCAATGTGAATTGCTTGGTCTTCGCTCACGATTTCATTTGTGACGGTGACTTCGCGTGATACGAGTTCGACCAAATCTTCATCACGACGTGGAGGCGCTGGCACACGAGGAGCTGCAATCGAGCGAGCTGCAGTTTCGAGAATCAACTGTACGAGGCGAGCGCGTTCTCTGTTTTCAGATGCACTCGGCAACTCACGTCGGTGAACAATTTCAGGTTCTGTGTTGCCCGCCCAGTTGACAACAACACAACCAGGTCCCACCAAGGCGTAGCCAGTGAGGGAAAGAAACCCGCGCAGTGCATCTGCGGTGGTGATTTGCACCACATGGACGAGTCCGACAAGAGGTCCTGCTCCCATTGCAATTAACAGGGGAGTGTTTCGCTCAAAATCGAGGACTTCAACAAGAACTGGCAAGCGACGGCTTGGTGCGAGAACGAATGCAGCGATTTCTTGTCCGCCCAATTCATCACGAACAACAGTGGGCGCATCGGTGATGTAGCGATTTGCGTCTTCAGACGGAACGGCGGTGAGAACCTTCTTCACAAGGTGCGCGACACGAACGGGAAGCATGGGAGATGAAAAAGGAATGACGCGCGATGCAGTGGGGGTGGAGGAGATGCGAATGTCGAAGGTGAGCACATCAGCGATCATCACCACGCTGATTGTCAGTGTCTCAACATGGGAGTTACCCGGTGCACTTTCCGTAATCGTGAGACGAAACACCGGATCGTCAGTGGATTCGCGGGTGCGGACTGTGGTGCCAGGGCCGCGAGTGTCGAGTGGATAATGCTCGACGAGCCAGTCGCTCACGATGTCGATGACGGCAATGCGTTGTTCCTCGGTGCAGTCCACCGTGGGTAATGACAGGGCGTAGGTCGTGATCACAGAGCCACCACCTGTGGGCAGCGCCAGGGCTTAGCGGTAGGGCCGCAGTGCCTCGTGAACCCGAGCAAGGAGGGTGGTGACCATGGCCGCATCATCAGGGTCGAGTGTAAGCAAGCGATCAAAGGCTGCCGACTCGATGTCAATGGCAGGGTGCAACTTGTAGCGCTGGTGGGGAGAAAGCTGGGGTGCGGGGGTATCGAGGCGAGTGCTGCCAGGGGCTTCCCGGTCAATCCAACACTGGGCTGCACTGCCGATGGCTTGGACTGTCCAGCCGGTCTCCAGACGAACAGACCATGGGCCGTCGGGGTCAATGCCGCCCGTGACGGACACGCTGTCAGGGGTGTCCTTCACGGGAACCTGCATCCGCATGATGGGTCCGGAATGGTCGCGGTGGTTCACCTCTGCGATCACAGTGTCTTGTGCAACGGAAAGAACCATGGGGTCGTCTTGCATGCGGTGGGATGCCTCATATTGAGTCGGTGTCACAACTTCCCAGACCCAAGGTCGACCACCAGTATCGATGGAAGGAACGTTCATGCCGACCCAAGCCACATCGAGACCTGGAAGTGTGACTCGTCGCCAAGGGAGTACATCAAGTTGCTCAGCGAGTGAGCGTTTGACTCCATCAACAAACGTTTGCACGGGTATTGATAGTGGCTTGTGTAGCACCGTGAATGGTGGATACCCATGAGATGGAAGAATGTTGACGTGCCGAAGTTCGAACGCTCTGAAATTTCCATCAACTATGAGGTGAGTGGAAGTGGACCACGAGTGTTGTTCTTCAATGGGTCGGGCGCCACTTTGAAGTCGACTGCATTACTGATTGGTGCATTGGCAAAAACATGCACAGTGTTGGCTCATGATCAACGTGGGCTTGGTGAAACGAGTATTCCTGAAGGCCCGTACACCATGGCTCAATACGCACAAGATGGCGCTGCACTGCTTGATCATGTTGGTTGGGAGACGTGCGCGGTTGTAGGCATCAGCTTTGGTGGCATGGTCGCACAAGAGTTTGCAGTGAGTTATCCACAGCGTGTTGAGAAATTGGTGCTGTTGTGTACGTCCGCTGGTGGAGATGCTGGTGCGTCGTATCCGTTGCATGAGTTGGGCGCATTGCCTGCTGATGAGCGTGCCGCGCGTATAACTACTTTGACTGATACACGGTTTACGCCTGAGTGGTTAGCCACTCATCCTGATGATGCTGCAATGGTGGCGATGCGGAATGAACAAGCTGCAGTGCCGAAATCAAAAGACACCATCAAGGGAGAGATGCTGCAACTCGGCGCTCGAATCGGTCACGATGTGAGTGATCGCTTGCATCTGGTGACGGCTCCAGTGTTTGTCACAGCTGGTCGCTTTGATGGCATTGCGCCCGTGTCGAACTCTGAAGAAATCGTGAAGCGACTTCCTGATGCGACCTTGTCGATCTACGAAGGCGGCCATATCTTCACCGCGCAAGATCGTCAGGCAATTGTTGATATTCGAAACTTCCTCACCACTGGGCAGCGGCCATGACTCTGAATGTTCTCTTCATCACTCTTGATCAGTTCCGCGGTGACTGTCTTTCTGTTGCTGATCATCCTGTCGTCAAGACGCCGAACCTTGACCGATTGGCACAACACGGTGTGCGTTTTGCACGTCATTACAGTCAGACATCGCCGTGCGCGCCTGGACGTGCATCGTTGTATACCGGCATGTATCAAATGAATCACCGCGTTGTTGCCAACGGCACCCCACTTGATGCATCGTTTGACAATGTGGCTCTGATGGCTCGTCGTGCCGGGTATGCACCTGCACTCTTTGGGTACACAGATCAATCAATTGATCCGCGTGTGACAGATAGTGCCGATGATCCTCGTTTGTCTACTTATGAAGGGGTCTTGCCAGGCTTCGATAGCGAAGTAGATCTCACTCAGCAATTTGGTCCGTGGCGTGAATGGCTGCAGGCGCAAGGGTTCAACACCAATATGGGTATTGGAAGGTTGCTCCTCACCGAAAACGAACGACCAGCAGAGGCAAGCGTCTCGACTTTCCTGACAAACGAGTTGTTGTCTTGGATTGAGAAACAAGAGCAAGGGTGGTTTGCACACGCAAGTTTCATTCGTCCTCATCCGCCGTACTCAGCCGCTGGTCATTTCAGCACGATGTATGACCCCGCAACAGTGGGATTACCTATTGCACCTGCTGAGTCTGTTCATCCGTTCCACGAAATCATGCTGGCTTTGGACAACACAAAGGCTCCTACTGACCCAGCAGAACTCGCACACATGCGTGCCCAATACTTCGGCATGATCAGCGAAGTAGATGCACAACTGGGTCGCGTGTGGGATGCGCTTGAAGAATCAGGTCAGTGGGAGAACACAGTCATCGTTGTTGCCGCAGATCATGCGGAGTTACTTGGTGATCACGGATTGAAAGAGAAGGTGGGTTACTGGGAAACCAGCCAACACATCGTGTCGATCATTAGAGACCCTCGTCATGCGCGTGCACAGGGGACAGTGGTGCATGCGTTCACAGAGAACGTCGACATCATGCCGACGTTGTGTGAAATGTTGGACCAGCCGGTTCCTGCACAATGCGATGGTCTGCCGTTAACGCCATACCTCGCCGGTGAGGAACCACCCTTCTGGCGTGACGCTGCACATTGGGAATATGACTGGCGTTCCACTTTGATTCCCGTGTATCCACACGACACTCCCTGGAAGCGTCATCTTGACAGCATGAGTTTGGCCGTGCGTCGAAGCGATACGCACGCCTATGTGCAGTTTGCTGATGGCGATTGGTTGTGTTTTGACATTGCAGCGGATCCAACGTGGCGCACAATGACAACGGATCCATCAATTGTGCTTGCTCAAGCACAAGCAATGTTGCAATGGCGAATGAAGAATACAAATAGAACGTTGACTGGTTTTCTTGTGGAAGATGGCGGCACTGGCCGTTGGCCAGAAAATGTTTCGTGGCGCACGACCACGAACGAGTAATTATCTAGTCACGCCACTGATCGATGGATGTCATCTCTTCCATTGATGCACGTGTAAGTGGGCCATGATTGCCGCGCGGATAACCGATGGGCACCATCGCATGGACACCCCATCCGGTGGGGAACTTCAGAATGTCTCGTAATTCAGTTTCTCTATTGCAGACCAGCGTGGTGAGAACGCCACCTAAACCTTCTGCGCGTGCGGCAAGCAAAAAGTTCTGCACTGCGGGATACAACGATGCGCCTCCGACAACTGGATGGCGACCGAGATCGGCGTCGGTGACATAGAGCGCTGACGGATCGTGAATAAACATTGCGAGCACTGGAACATCAGCCAATGTTTCTGCGAGACGTGTTCCACCCGTATATGCCTCGCGCACCTGTGCAACAACAGCGGGAGGATGGCCTTCAAACTTGGACACGTTGTATTCCACGTACTTGTCCCACTCTGCTGAGTACAGGCGGCCAATACGTTCTTTGATTGTGCGGTCACGCACAGCGATGATGCGCCACGGCTGACGATTACCGCCACTAGGCGCCCACACTGCGGCCTGCATGATTCGGTTGAGCACTTCATCACTCACAGGTGCGTCGGTGATGCGTCGAATGGAGCGCGTGGTGGAGAGAAATGCGTAGAGGTCATCCGCGGAAGGTGCAGTGGTCATACACGAAGTCTGCCACTGATGAGAAGGGGCTGTGAACGTTGCTTAATTGCGTCGTGCGGCAGTCGCCGGCCAGGGCGACATTTCAAGTCCGACCCCCGAATAGACCGCATGCAGAAGGGCTGCATAGGAGACCGAGATGTACTTCCGGGCCAGACGAGCGAGTTCATCGCGAAAGAGAACCCCGTGTGATTCCGCACCCACGACGGCGTGGGCAAGCTCATGCAACAGGGTGGACATCGTGGTGGACTTGCCACGAATACAGATGACGTTTTCTTCGATGTACGTGAGTGCAAGGGCAGACTTACTTTTGCGCGCGATGAGAATGGTGGGAATCTCAATATCTTCTGCGTGGCAAATCTCTTTGAGAAGAGCTTCCGCATCGGTGGAAGGAATTTCGCGTGAGCCGAATTCAAGTTCCACTACGTCTTCGCATGCATAGACAAGTGCTTGCTCGGGTGTGCAACGGCTGTAGTCGCCGGCTCGGGTGTGTGCTGCCTCGATGAAGGGCTGCAGAGATGTCATCCGATTTCTCCGCGAACTCCACTGGTGAACGAACGACTGCCCGAGGAGAATCCGCGACCAGCCGAGTGTCCGCTGCTGTATGCGCCAGAAGATGTGTCGGAATAGGAATAGCCTCCGGTGAGACGAGGACCTTTTGCACGAAGTTCAGATTCGGCGCGCTTCATACGGTCGGCGAGTACGAGGCCTGATCCGGGTGTCTCCGCAATGAATTCCTTCTTTGCCCCAGCAAGTGCTTCGGTGATTCCGCGCTGAAAACCCTGCCACCATGATGTGCGCCACGAGCGATCGCCCTTCGGCAATAAGCGAAGACCCATCATGTCGGCTGCGCCAAAGAGTGTGTAGGCAGCAGTGATGTCGGCATCGCGACCATAGAAGACAACGATGCACGCGCCGTCTTCGTCATCTGCTCGGTATCCGGCGCATGAATGAGCAAGTCCGATTGCATACAGGATGTTTTGGCGACGCACTCGATATGGGCCGTGCACAGCAAAACGACGAACGACAACGGCGGTGTCTTCGGGCTTTTTTGCATCAGCCACATCATCATGGGAGAGGCCATGTTTCTGCATCAGTTTTGATGCCAGAGCAAGAGCAGTTTCGGCTTCTGCCTGAGGGGTGTTGGGGTGTTGAGCGAGGGTGAGAAGTGCCTGGATTTTGTCGCGCTGGGTGCTCATAGGGCGCAGATTAGGCAGTGGGTGTCTAGTGGTTGAGAACGCTGGACAGGAAGGACTTGGTGCGATCCTCTTGCGGCGCGTTGATTACCTGTGAAGGTGGTCCTTGTTCAACAATGACACCACCATCCATGAACACCACGCGAGTCGCGACATTTGACGCAAAACCCATCTCGTGTGTCACAACCAACATGGTCATTCCGTCCTCAGCAAGAGCTTTCATCACGTTGAGAACATCGCCGACAAGTTCAGGGTCAAGAGCACTGGTGGCTTCATCAAACAACATGACATCGGGGTCCATTGCAAGTGCACGAGCAATTGCCACACGTTGCTGCTGGCCACCAGACAGTTGTCCTGGATATGCATCGGCTTTCTCTGTCAGGCCAACACGTGCGAGCAATTGCAAGCCCTTCATCTCGGCTTCTGCTTTACTACGACGGAGCACCTTGCGTTGTGCAACACATATGTTTTCGAGTGCTGTCATGTGGGGGAACAAATTGAATTGCTGGAAGACCATGCCAATTCTGGTGCGAGCTTCGTCAATATCGCAGTCGATATGCGTGAGTTCACGTCCGAGAACAACAATGTTGCCGCTTGATGGTTGCTCGAGCATGTTGATACAACGGAGCAATGTGCTCTTGCCGGAACCCGATGGTCCGATGATGCACACGACTTCACCGCGTTGCACATGGAGATCAATTCCCCGCAAGACATGATTGGATCCGAAGGACTTATTGAGATCGTTGATATTGACGACGTAGTCATCAATCAAAATGGTTTCGTTGCTCATTTGCCAACCGCCTTCGCACGACGTTCCATGTATGCAACCAATTGCGTGAGTGGAAGTGTCATTGCGAGATACACCAAGCCAGCAACAATCAGTGGTGTGGCGTTAGCGGAATCTGTGACGCCATCGCGTCCGAAACGAGCAAGGTCTCTCGTTGCGTCGGTGACACCAAGAACTGAAATGAGTGAGGTGTCCTTAATCAGAAGAACAAATTCATTAGTGAGAGGCGGGACAATGATGCGCAATGCTTGTGGGATAACGATGGTGATCATGGCGCGTGGGTACGACATGCCCAGCGAGCGCGCGGCTTCCATTTGCCCTTTGGGCACAGCTTCAATGCCTGCTCGAATGGTTTCCGCCATGTACGCGCTTGCAACGAGCGAAAGGGGAATGGCGCCCTGCAAGTAAGGGTTAGGCCATTGCCAGCCAGTGGCGATGGGAATGCCAAAACCCAATGCAAGAAGGGTGACGAGGAGTGGAATTCCTCGGAAGATTTCGATGTAGGTCGCAGCAATCCACCGGTACGGGCGGATGCTGCTGAGACGCATCAACGCAAAGAGAAGACCAAACGAGAGTCCACCAGCAAAACCAAGAATCGTAAAGACGACGGTGTTTTTTGCTGCACTCGTGAGGATGCTGGGGAACTGTTCCTTAACAATTTCCCATTTGAACATCGCATTACTAAGGCGTGTCCAGTCAACGAGAAGGGCCATAGCAGCAACGGCAAGAACGCTGAGCGTGTATATCGCGTATCGCGCATACGTGGCTCGCTGTCGCTTGCTAAGTGCCATGACCCTTCCCGTCCCTAGAAGGATGAGTTAATCCTTGCCGAAATACTTGGCAAAGATTGAGTCATATGAACCATTTGTCTTGAGAGTTGCAAGACCTTCGTTCAGGATCTTCAGCAGATTGGTATCACCTTTTTGTACTGCGAAACCGTACTGTTCTGGTTCGGTGTTGAACTTAATGGAAACAGTTGAAGTCCCCTGCTTCACCGCACGATATGCGTTGATGGGGAAGTCCTGCAGAATTGCATCAACTTGTCCGGCCTCGAAAGCGAGGAACATGGCAGATGCTTCGTCGAAGGACTGAATCTTTGCCTCAGGTGCGTTTTTCTTTGCGTACTCTTCGCCAGTGGTGCCGGTTTGAACTGCAATTGTCTTTCCAGTCAACGACTCAATTGAATTCAGCGTGTCCTTGTTCTCGTTGAGTACGAGAAGTGATTGATAGGAATCAAAATAACCGTCGGTGAAGTCCGCTGCTTGTGTGCGCTGTTCAGTAATTGTCATCGAAGATGCAACCACATCGCATTTGCCAGCAGCAGGTGCCAACCAGATGCCATCAAATCCCTGTTCTGAAACTTCGAGTTCCAGATCATTTAATTCGGCGATGGCTCGCATGAGGTCCATGTCGAAACCGGTGTAGGTGCCGTCTTCTGCCTTGAATTCAAAGGGTTCGTACGGAACATCGGAACAGACAGTGAGTGCACCGTCTTTGACGAGATCGAGCCCGCCTTCTGATGTGTCGCTGCTGCCGCCGCAAGCTGCGACGACGAGTGAAAGTGCTGCAATTGCTGCAAACACACGGGTTTTACGTGCCATTGTGACTCCTTGAGAATGTCTTAGTAAATGGTGTGACAAACCCTAGACGAATGTGAGGCGTTGACCTACCGCCGAGTACGGCGTGGGAACGCGATGATTGCGACAAGAACCGTGATGATGACGGCAAGAACGTGAATCGTCTCAAAAACGGGGTGGGCTGTGCCGTTTACGCGGTCGGTGATGAAAGCAACCGCCTGCAAGGTCACGAGGAGACCACAGATTGATAGGGCGAAATAGGCCAGTCGGGGAGTGATGGCAACTGCAGCTCCTGCAAGTCCGAGAACGAGGCCAATGACGCCATCGCGAGTGAGATGAGCAACAGAGGTGTCTGATCGTGGTCCCCACAGTGGTGTGGCTCCAAAGATCCATGGCAAAGCAAGAAAGACCTGGAGGCTTCCGACGATGAGGAGACTGATGCGAAGTGTCCCGCCAGGTTCTCGAAGGATGTCGAGACGGGAACTGATGGATTCGACCATGTCATCTGCGGTGTCTGATGCACAAAGGGGGCACTCAAGAAGATGCTGGCGAGCAACTGCAACATCGTGAGCGTCTGCAAGTGGCTGCAAAATAAGTGCTCGTGCACGCTTGCATGGTATTTGTGTCATGTCAGATAGCAATCACTTCATCGAGTTGACGACCGAGCTGTTCTCGGGCACGCGCTAAGCGAGATCGAACTGTTCCGATGGGAATGTTCAACGTAGTGGCAGCTGAGTCGTAGTCAAAGCCCAACACTGCACAGAGAACGACTACTTCACGTTGTGGCAATGGAAGTTCTCGCACCATGTCATAAATGGCTGTGGATGCAAAGTGGTCGCGAATATCGATGACATTCTCGGGCAGTTGCTCATGGACACGATTTTTCTTTGCCATGTCGATGACAACACGACGACAGATTGTTATCAGCCATGAGACTGCCGATGACTCGTGGCGGAACGTAGGCCAGTAGCGCCATGCTCGAATAAAAGTTTCCTGCACAGCTTCTTCAGCAATGTGTGGATTCGATGTGATGGAAAGAGCAAACGCTGTGACGCTGCGGATGTTTTCCCGCATCATGACGTCAAAGGAGTCTTCCTTCTTCTTTCTCACACCTCCAGTGTGTCACCCAACAACGGTGATTGACACATCTTTATGGTCGCCCACAGTGCATGTCCCACTAAACACACCGATGTTTCTGAAGGTATACCTTCCAGTTTCGCCGGGCCGCAGAACCAAAAAAGCGTAGGTATGGGGCGCAGTGTCATTGTTGATGACTTCAATGGAGTCGCCCACTTTGACCGTGAGTGCAGGGGGGAGTGGGTTTGCGACTGTTTGTCCTGCATCCATCGTTGCTCTTGTGCCGTTAGCAATCGTGAAGCGATAGGTAGTGGGGTCTGGTCGAATCATGACGACCAAAAAAACGATGAGGGGGATGAGGACGACGAGAAGTATCGCCGTCATCATCCCTGCATTGCTGCCCTTCTTGGGGGCAACGGTTTCCTCATCAGTCATCTTTAAGGAGCTTCCTCCAGAATAGGAACCGTGACAACGACGTCACCGGCCTTAGCAAATTTCAATGTAACGGAAATTTCAGTGCCGAGTTCAAGAGGCTTTACCAATTTCATCAGCATCACGTGATAGCCGCCAGCTTTCAGTTCTGTTGGTGTTCCCGCAATGACATCGATCTTCTTAACTTCTTGCATCTTCATGGAGTCGCCTTCGCCCATGATTGTTTCGTGTACCTGAGTCATCTCGGCAACAGATGTATCAACCATTGCACCGACGAGTTCATCGTCGACGTTGGAATTGATTGTCATGTATGCAGCACCCATGTCGGTCGCCATTGGGCTCTGACGTGCCCACTGTCCAGTGACAGTGATTTCTGGCGTGGCAGGGGCAGTGGAATTTGCAGCAACGGTGGTGTCGGCACTCTCAGTGTCGCTACCGCATGCTGCAAGTCCGCTGATGCTGACAATGCTTAACGCTGAGACCACAATGGCCTTTGTTGTCTTCTTCATTTTGTTTGTGTCCTTTCATTGAGGAGAATTGTGAGATCGTTTGCCATCGAATTCGAATCAAGCCCGAATGGCCATTGAACGACGACCATGCCGGTGTCATCGACGAGGTACGCCGTGCCCCCATGGACTACTTCGATTTTCCCGTCCACTGTTATGACTGAGGAGGTGGCTCCGAATGCATTTTCTGCAGAGCGCAACTCTGCGTCATTTGCGGGAATGAGTGCGTGAAAGCGATCGGTGAATGAGGAGAGATAGCGGGGGAGAATATTGGCGGTGTCACGTTGAGGGTCAACGGTGATCATGGCCAGATCAACTCGCTCTGCAAGTGCCCCAATCTTCTTCTTTGCATTTTTAATGGCGACCAATGTCGTGGGGCAGACATCAGGGCAGTTGGTGTAGCCGAAGTACACAATGAGAACTTCACCTTCTTGAGCCTTTAACTCGAATGCTTTCCCTCCTGGTTGTTCCGTTACCGAGACGCCAGAAGAACTCAGTTGTGAAGGTGGTACATAGCCGAGAAGAGATGAGGTTGATTCTTGGGAGCATGCACTAAGGGGGAGAGCCAGGCTGCTGATTGCCAGAACAGCAAGAATTGTTTGTCTTAGATTTCTCATACCTAACTTGATGAAGACATCAAGAAGAAGGGAAAAGTTCCATCGCTGTGACACAGTCCCTGTGACTCGTGGCTCATCTTGGGTGAACAGGCAAGCCATACTCGTAGGGATGCAACGGCGAGCGGACATAGAAGGCCTTCGCGCCATTGCGGTTCTCGCCGTCCTTCTCTTTCACGCAGGGGTCCCAGGCCTCGCGGGTGGCTATGTCGGCGTTGATGTCTTCTTTGTGGTCTCGGGGTTCCTCATTACCTCTTTATTGGTTACTGAGAAGGAATCCAGTGGGGGTATTTCTCTCTCATCCTTCTATGCCCGTCGGGTCCGACGCCTTCTTCCCGTTTCGGCCGTCGTTGCGGTTGCAACCCTTGGTGCATCGTGGATTTGGCTAGAGCCACTTCGTCTGCGTTCTGTTGCGAATGATGTTCTGGCTGTTGCAACGTTTTCTTCCAACTTTGTCTTCGCAAGCAGAGGCGCCGACTATCTGCAATCAACGTTGCCACCGTCTCCTTTGCAGCATTACTGGAGCCTGGCTGTCGAAGAGCAGTTTTATGTGGTGTGGCCTGTTCTCATTGCACTGATCTGTCTTGGTGCAACTGCAACGGGTCGAGTCAATGTGCGCGTCCGTATCGGATTGCTCTCTGCTGTCGTCGGAGTTGCATCTTTTGTTCTTTGCATGAGGATGATGGATTCATCTCAGCCATGGGCGTTCTTCTCGCCGCATACGCGTGCGTTTGAACTTGCTGCGGGTGCTCTCGTTGCAGTGGTGCCGATGATGACAATGAAGTGGGCTCGTTCTGCAAGTGCAATCGCAGCATGGTGTGGGTTGATCGGCATCATTGTGACTGTTGTGCAGTTTGACGAAAGAACACGGTTCCCTGGCCCATGGGCTTTGGCACCAGTGTTAGCAACAGCAGTTGTGCTCCGTGGTGGAAACGCAACATCGTGGGCGCCTGTTGCGCTTCTGCGTCTGTCGCCGTTTCAATGGCTGGGCTCTCGCTCATATTCTGCTTATCTATGGCACTGGCCAATCTTGATTGTTGTTGCGGCAGCTTTCAATCGTGAGTTATCGGTCATTGATGGATTGGTATGTACTGCAATCGCTCTTGGACTTTCGGAGTTCTCGTTCCGATTCATCGAAAATCCAATTCGTTACAACATCAGGCTTCGAGGGCTTCGCGCGGTTGCACTGGCCACTGCGATCATCGCCTTAGTTGCCGGAGCAGGCCTCGTAGCGCGCAACAATCCGCCTGCAATGTCGGTGGGTCCTGATGCGACAACTCCGAATGTCATTGGCGACACAACGTTGCCTACAGGACTTGCCGCTACGACCACCACGTTGGTGCCCACTGCTCCCAACCTTCCATCACGGGGAGAGCCGGTACAAGCGATTGTGGAAGCAGCGACAATGACAGGACTGCCGGGCAATCTCGAGCCCAGTTTGCAAGGCGCATTGTCCGATATGCCGAGTATTTACAGAAACAACTGCCATGTAGGTTTCTCTGCGATTCGTCCGAAGAAATGTGTCTTCGGCAATGAAACTTCACCCGTTGTTGTTGGTCTTTATGGCGACTCTCACGCTGCTCAATGGTTCCCGGCATTTGAGAAAGTTGCAATCAAACGCAACTGGAAACTCATTACTTACACAAAGCGCGGATGTCCTCCTGCAGAAATCCCTACTTTTAGCAGTGTGCTCGGCAAGGTGTACAAAGAATGTGCGCCATGGCGACGCAATGTTCTTGATCAAATGGTCGCCGACGGTGTGCGAGTTGTGTTTGTCGCACATTTTGAGAGATTGCTGTCTGCTGCAACACGCAAACCGATGTGGCAGAAGGAATGGCGAGAAGGCCTGCAAGGGACAGTGACAGAACTTGAAAGCCGCGGAATCAAACCAGTTCTGATGGAAGACACTCCGTACCCGGGTCAAAATGTGCCCACCTGCTTAAGCCGGAGCTATACAAACATTCAGCAATGCTCACCAAGTGTCAGAGTCGCATATCGCGATGATATGAACGCGATGTTGGTTGATTTTGATCGAACCGGTCAACAAGTGCTGTGGGTAAGGAACTGGTTCTGTATCGCGACGTCGTGTCCAACAGTTGTGGGAAATGTTCTGGTGTACCGAGACGACAACCATATGACGGTCTCTTTTGCTTCTTTGATTGCGCCGTTACTCGATGCTGCAACTTTTGAATTTGTCGATTGGTACTCACGTACCCCATAAATTGTGAGAAAGTATGCATATGGATCAGCGTAAATCTCGTAATGAAGTTCTCGACGAATTTGTTGCACAAGGAGTTCTGACCGAAGAGCAAGCATGTGACATTGCAGATGCCCCACAGTGGTCTTTCTCAGCTCGTGAATTGATCACGTATCTCGCGTCACTCATTATCGGTGTAGGCGTGATTCGCATTCTTGCGATTGCACTTCAAGATGCATCTGAAGGCGCAATTGTGACTTCGTTATACATCGTTGCGGTAGCGGCAGGATTCGGCTCTTGGAAATTGTCATCGGGATCGGACATTCGTGATCGTTTCTCTGAGGTACTTGAACTTGCTGCATTGGGTTGTGCGGGGGGTGCAACGGCGGTGTTGTTAAGCAATACCGAGTTGCGCGGCGAGTTCATCGGACTCATGTTGACGAGTACGGCTCTTGGTTGGGGCATGTATCGCTGTCGGACATCGCGGTTTGCAGGCACTGTTGCACTCTGTGTTGGCGCGAATGGAGTGGCGCTCTCGCTGGGGGCATGGATTGAGCCTGATAGAGGGTGGGCCGCAGGAGTCTTGATGGTGCTCTCAGGCCTTTCTCTCGCATTAGTGGGTACCAAAAAAATTGGCGCACCGTACTTTGCACGCGCGGTGGGTTCGCTATTCGTTGTCATTGGTTCAATCACGCTGGGAACCGACATCTCTAATGGACGAGTGATACCAATCGTGACGGGAATCGCCCTCTTCGCTATCGGAACAAAGTTCCTTGCCTCAGAGACTTTGGTTGCAGGGGCTTTTTGCATCGTGACCGGAGTCGTAATGACTGTCAATCAATCAATTGACAACGACATGGCTCAAGGACTTGTCATTATCGGCACAGGCGTCGTGATGCTGATTGTTCTGTCAGCACAGATGAAGCGAATCTCTAATCGACGAGAGCCTGGTGTACAAGCTGCTTAAGTTGTGGTCGTAACGGCCACGTACTCGATGGCATGAGCTGCGTCATGATCATGTACACAAGATCTTCTTTCGGATCAACAGTGAAGTTGGTGCTTGCAGCGCCGCCCCAGCCGTAATCGCCCACACTGCCAGGCACTTTTGCCTTTACAGGGTCAATGGTGACGCTCATGCTCAAACCGAACCCCACTCCATCGAATGCAGTCTCGGCAAAGAGCGGACGACCAAACGCCGTGAGGTCTGCATTGTCTGGCAAATGATTTGACGCCATGAATGCAACAGTGCGTGGAGAAAGTATTTGAACGCCGTTGTATTCACCGCCGTTGCGAAGCATCTCTGCGAACTTCAGATAATCAGATGTTGTTGACACAAGTCCGCCACCACCGAGGTGTGCCTTTGGTTCGTGCAGTGCGCCTGCACCCGTAGCATCGTTACGGAGAATCTTCTTGTCTGCAGGATTCGGTACGTAGAGTGCTGCGAGTCGATCAGCTTTGTCAGCATCGCAATGGAATGCGGTGTCGGTCATACCCAAGGGGTCGAAGATGCGCTTCTTCATGAACTCGCCGAGTGACATGCCTGAAAGAACTTCAACAACACGTCCAATGATGTCGATCGACATCGAATAGGCCCATTCAGTGCCAGGTTGGAACATCAGTGGAAGCTCTGCCAACTGATCGCAGATGTCGGCGAGTGATGCATCACGTGGCACGCCCCACTCGAAACCTGCGTTGCGATACATCTGATCAACAGGATTGGAATAGACAAAGCCGTATGTGAGACCAGCGGTGTGAGTGAAGAGGTGCCACATCTCCATGGGCTCGGTCACTGGTTCGTAGCGCGGTGCCGTAAGAGTGCCGGAGCGGAAAACCTTCTGATTGGCGAATGATGGGATGAACCACTTCACCTGGTCATGCATCTCAAACAGACCCTCTTCCCACAAGATCATGGCGGCCACAGCACAGATGGGTTTGGTCATCGAATAGATGCGGTAGATCGTGTCGTCCGCAATGGGCTTGCCGTTCTCAACATCGGCGTGGCCGTACTTGGTGCTGTATGCCAGCTGGCCAGCACGAGAAACGGTGATGTGGAAGCTCGGAAGCTTTCCCTCATCGACATATTTGGCGAAATGGGTCTGAATGCGGTCCAGACGGAGGGGGTCAAGGCCCAAAGACGCGGGATCCTGGACAACTTCAAGGTTTGACATGGGGGAATCGTATGCCTGTGGCTAGCGTCACTCCCAGTGGAGAGTTATTCTCACCATAAGGGAAACCAACAAAAGGGGCAGCCATGAGCGAGATGATCGACTGGACCAGCGAGTACGACATTTTCAGCAAGGAATACATCGAGAATCCGTTTGAGATCTGGGATGACCTTCGCGAACAGTGCCCCATTGCGCATACAGACAAGTGGGGTGGCTCTTGGTTGCCCACCACATACGACATCGTCACAAAGATGGCTCGAGAGCCAGAGAAGTTCTCGTCGCGCGAAATCATTGTTGTGCCTCCTGCAGAGGCACCAGGTTCAGGAGCATACGGCCCTGCTCCTGCGGCACCAATTTCGGTAGATGCACCGATGCACACATGGACTCGTCGTCAGCTCTTGCCAGATTTTTCTCCGAAGGCAGTCGATGAGTTGGAAGTGTTTACACGCGCATGGTGTCGTGAGTTGATGGACTCAATTGCCGGTCGTCCCGATGCCGACATTGCTGTTGAATACGCACAACAAATTCCTGCACAAGTGATTGCAACGATGTTGGGTGTTCCCACCACGATGAAAGATCAATTCACAACGTGGGTGCGCAACACTTTGGAAGCTGGTCTGACGAATCCAGAACTTCGTATCAAGACACGCGCTGAACTTCAAGATTTCTTCATTGGTGAGATTCGTAATCGTCGTGAAACGGGAAGCACAAGCGACCTCATCGGTGAACTTGTTCATGCAGAGCATGACGGCGAGCCATACCCCGATGGTCTCATCCTCGGTATGTGTGGTCTGTTGTTGATTGCCGGTGTTGACACAACATGGAGCGGTATCGGTTCTGCGTTGTGGCATCTTGCGACACACCCAGAAGATCGCATTCGCTTGGTACAAGAACCAGAACTCATTCCAAGTGCTGTTGAAGAATTCCTTCGTGCGTATTCACCAGTGACGATGGCTCGCCTTGTGAATGAAGACATGGAATATGAAGGCTGCCCGATGAAGGCAGGAGATCGCATTCTGATGGCTTTCCCTGCAGCCAACCGTGATCCGAAGCATTTCGAACGCCCCGATGAGGTAATTATCGACCGTGAGCACAACCGCCATGTTGCATTTGGTGCAGGTATTCACCGTTGCGTTGGTTCAAACCTTGCACGCATGGAAATGCGTGTTGCGATTGAAGAATTCCTCGCGCGTGTTCCTGATTTTGAACTTCGTGAAGATGCAGAAGTCACGTGGGCTGGCGGTCAGGTTCGCGGACCTCGCACCATTCCGGTACGCATCAACAAGTCAATCGGCCACTAAGGAGATACTCTCCGATAAAACAAAGAGGCCCGCGGCAAATGCCGCGGGCCTCTTTGTTTGGAACTTACCGAATAACGCTGAGGGCGTTGTTGTCTTCGACGCACGACAGTGCTCGAATGAACATCTCGCGGATGAGATCTTGACCACGTTCATTCTGTTCTGTGTAACTAGCGAATGATGTAACGCCGTAGGTGACGCAGAAGGTAATGGCGACGAGGTACTGGCGCCATGCTTCGTCGCGGTCAACGTCGATACCGTGAGATTCCAAACGATCAAGGTAGGTGTCAACTAGTTCCTTGTCGTGTCCGCGACGAACAGCAGTAGTAATCGACTGGCTGATGAAGTAGCCCACGTCATACATGCCTGAACCTGTTCCGACAATCTGGAAGTCAATGGCAACAGGACGATCACCGTCAAGCATGAGGTTGTCAGCGCGGAAGTCGCCGTGGCACATGGTGGTCGGAGTTGAGAGATTCTGCAGCATCCAAGGAACCTTGCCTGCCCACATATCACCGATGTCGCGAACGTTGTCAGAGATGAGGTCACCGGCATGCTCGGCAGCAGCTGGCCATCCAGCAGTCCACAGCATTGGGAGAACTGCGTTGTATGTGGGGTTGTCTAGTGGTTGAAAAATCTCTGTGTAATTTGCAAGCTTTGGGCTGCCCCACCACATGGCGTGGAAGTCGGCGAGGATTTCAAGGAAGGTCTTTGCCTGGTCTAGCGATGCGCCGTCCAACTGATTGAGTTGTTGGTAATGGCTGATGTCTTCCATGGCGATGGTGAAATCTGTGTTGTCGCCGGCAATTGCTTGGGCGTAACACTTAGCGGTCTTGAAAGGTGCGTCTGGTGCACAGTCCTTATAGAAGACAAGCTCGCGAATATAAAGAACTAATGCATCAGCGGTGAAGCGCTGGGTCGGGTCGTCGGTGGGGTACTTCACCACGAAGGACTTTGGCGCTTTTGTGGCACCGGAGTAGGAAGGAGTCACGCGCTGCAAAATGCTGAGAATGCCAACACCTTCGCCGACACGTTCGGTTGTCACGGCGGTCACGGAGACATTGTCTTCAAGGCTCTTGCTGCCCTTAAGAACACCTTCGACCCACTGTGGAGTGATGTCGGCTTCTGACTTGAGTAGGCCAAGACCAGATTCGATGAGATCAACGATTGCCATGTGGATATCCCCCTATGAAACGTCGCGCCCCCCGGTGCGAGTGAAATGAACTCTAGTTGTCTATTGGGTGTCTGCAAATAGCCACCGCTCTAATGTGGGAAAGATGAAGCAAGTACGCGTTGGTGTCATTGGTACAGGGATGATGGGTTGCGAGCACCTCAAGAACTTGTTGGGACTACCAAATGTCTCTATCACGGCTGTGAGTGACCCAAACGAAGAGCCATTGACGTGGGCACGAATAACACTCGGAGATGCAGCCGATGGAGTGCAGTATTTCTCTGATCATCGTGAGCTTCTTTCTTCTGGTCTCGTTGATGCAGTTCTTCTTGCCTCTCCGAACTTCACGCATAAAGCGATTCTTGATGACATTTTCGCCACAGATCTGCCTGTACTTGTCGAGAAGCCAATGTGCACGACAGTCGAGGACTGCATTGCAATTGTGAATGCTCAGAAGACGCGTCATGCGCTCACGTGGGTGGGACTTGAGTATCGGTACATGGCACCGATTGCGGAACTTATTCGTCAAGTACATAGCGGTGTAGTGGGTGAGCTGAAGATGCTCGCTATTCGCGAGCATCGGTTTCCATTCCTAGTGAAAGTGGACAACTGGAATCGTTTCTCGCGCAACACAGGAGGCACGTTGGTGGAGAAGTGTTGCCACTTCTTTGACCTGATGAATCTTGTGGTGCAATCGCGACCAGTGCGCGTGATGGCGAGTGGTGGCCAAGATGTCAACCATCTCGACGAGGTCTATAACGGCGAGCGTTCTGACATCTTGGACAATGCGTATGTGATCGTTGAGTATGCGAATGGTGTTCGAGCCATGTTGGACCTCAGCATGTTTGCTGAAGGCTCTCGGCACGAGCAGGAAATTTCTGCGGTGGGCACAACTGGCAAAGTTGAAGCGTTTGTCCCAGGCGATGGCCACATCGTGATCGGTGAACGTGCCACACGAAAAACTCGTGAGGTGGAAGTCGGGATTGACCCAGACGTTGCTCACGTCGGTTTTCACTTTGGTGCAAGTTTCATCGAGTGCAAGCGGTTCATTGATGCGGTCGCTTCCGGAGTGGCTCCGGAGGTCACCGTTGAAGATGGTCTGTGGAGTGTTGTTATCGGCGCAGCTGCACATCGTTCTATTGATGAGAAGCGAATGGTTGATATCTCTGAGTATGGAATCGTCTGAGTCGTGTTTGAACATGAGGTCTCACGGATACGGTTCGTTTCGTGAATAACACTGCTCTCATCCTGAATCTTCTTGCTACGTGGATGATGGTGGGAGTCATCTGGTTCGTGCAGATTGTGCATTACCCCTTGTTGGCAGTTGTGCCAGTGGAAAGCGCCTCGTCAGTCGCAGTGCAACACCAACAACGCACGGCTTGGGTTGTGATGATTCCGATGACTGTCGAAGGGTTCAGCACACTCGCATTGTTGAAGTGGGTGCCGGACAGTGTCGCATGGTGGTTGCCTTGGATAAACGCACTTCTCTTGGCAGTTGCCCTTGGGTGCACAGTGTTTCTCTCGGTGCCTCGTCATGAACGCATGGCATCGAATCCGACTCCAAGCCTTGGACGAGAGTTGGTACTCACAAACTGGCCACGAACAATTGCGTGGACAGCACGAGGAATCATCCTCGCGTACATGATGTTTGTAGCCCTGTAGTTACTGCTTGGCGAGAGCTGCGCGCGCTTCACCTTCAGGGTCGCGATACGCCCGACCGATTGCATCAATGATGACTCGGTGGAGCACACCTTCGGGCATCTCAAACTTGCCAGGCAAGTCTGTATGAATCGCGCCCATGCGTTGGTACCCCACGGAGAATGGGTCGACACCGTATGTCAATGGCACGGTGATTGGAAGTGATCCACTACCCATTGGGACATCTCCGTAGTACAAGTTCATGTCACCACGGAAACGTCCGGTGGCGTTGAAGACGGCGCGTACCAATACATCGCCGACGGGCAGTTCTTCACTTGCAGAGATCACAGTGGAGAAGGAACCAAGGAAGTTGTACACGTAGTGCAAACGACGTCCCTTGAGATACAACGCATACCCACCTGCGTGGCCGCCGTGACAGACAATGATGCCGTCGCAATTACCTGTTGCAGGAATGGTGAGCTCCGCATTGATATGGAATGAGCGGTTGCGCAAGTTCGGTGCTGTTGATTCTGGGATTGATGCAATGCCTGCGTGATAAACGTAGCGATCACGCAACCAACGACGATCGCCATAACGACCTGGCTGGTTGTTCAGAGGCAGCACTTGGTTGCGCTGTGCTTCTACCCACCAGAGTTCCTTGAGTTCTTGCAACTTGTCAGGAAACTGCGCAGAGACGTCATGACATTCCGAGAAGTCTTTCGCGACGTGATACAGCTCCCAGATGTCTTCTTCAAATGAACGTTGAGAAATTGCTCGGTCTTCATAGTTCGACATCATCGGTGGGTGGTACACCACGGCCTTCCAGCCATTGCTGTAAATCGCACGTGAACCCATCATCTCGTAGTACTGCGTCGTGTGTTGCGAAGGAGCAGCACCATCTTTCAGTGAGTACGCAAAACTCGTTCCCTCGATAGGTGCTTGTTCAACACCCTTCATCACGCGTGGTGCCTGGATGCCGATCAGTTCAAGAAGTGTGGGCTTGAGGTCAATGGCATGCACGTATTGATGACGAGTTTCACCAGGAGTTCCGATGCCTTTTGGCCAATGCACAATCATTGGGTCGCACACGCCACCCTCATTGGTATCGCGTTTGAATCGCTTGAGTGGCGTATTGCCGGCCCATGCCCAGCCCCACGGATAGTGGTTGTTGGAATGCTCCGTACCGATGTCGTCAATGTGCTTCAAGTTTTCTTCAAGACTCTCGGGAACAAAGTTGTAGAAGTACTTCTCGTTGTGGCTGCCGGTGGGGCCACCTTCTGCAGATGCACCGTTGTCGCTCATGATGACCACGATGGTGTTGTCGAGTTCGCCCAAGGAATCAATGAATTCCAATAAGCGACCGACTTGTGCGTCGGTGTGTGTCATGAAGCCTGCGAATGCTTCCATGAGTCGCGTGTATAAACGCTTCTGATCATCACTGAGTGAATCCCAAGCAGGAACCCACGATGGGCGCTCGGAGAGTTCGGTTCCTTCGGGCAACAAGCCAGATGCAACTTGACGTTTGAACACATCATCGCGCCATGCGTCCCAGCCCATGTCGAACTTGCCGCGATACGCATCGATGTACGACTTCGGTGCTTGGTGCGGAGCATGGCATGCGCCCGGTGCGTAGTACATGAAGAATGGCTTCACGGGAGAGAACGCACGAAGATCTTTGATGTACTGAATCGCACGATCTGTCATGTCTTCGGTGATGTGATACCCCTCTGCCGGAGTCTTTGGTGGATCCACTTGATGATTGTCGTGGATGAGGTCGGGGTGGTACTGGTCTGTTTCGCCGGCAAGGAATCCGTAGAAGCGATCAAAACCTTTGCTCAACGGCCAATGTGTGCGTGGTCCACCATCGTTGTTCTCGTACGCAGGTGCAAGGTGCCATTTGCCGAGGGCAAACGTTGCGTATCCATTTTCATTCAGCACCTCTGAAACAAAACCGTTCTCAGGTGGAATGTTGGCGTCGTAGCCGGGGAAGCCTTGTGCAAACTCAACAACACATGCCAAGCCAGAAGCATGATGGTTGCGACCTGTCATCAAACACGCGCGCGTGGGGGAGCACAGCGCAGTGGTGTGATAGTTCGCGTAACGCAAACCTTTTGCTGCAAGCCCGTCAAACGTAGGTGTCTGAAGATCGGAGCCGTACGAACCAAATTGCGCGTATCCCACATCGTCAAGAAGAACGACAACAACGTTCGGTGCGTCATCGCCTGGGGTTTGCAAGGGTGGCCACCACGGAGTGGAGTCCTCAAAGTAACGACCAGTAACGCCTTCGAAATTTTTGCTGAGTCCCATGACCACACCCTTAAGTTGAAGTTTGTCTCAACTTAGTTCTGTTTAGGAATTCCTCAATGAGTAGAGCCCATTTAGGAAATGGGGCTCATCCCTGGATGCAATGGTTTGTGGTGGTGCCGATTCCATCGATGGTCGAGACAAGGACATCCCCAGCTTTGAGGAAAACGGGTGGCTTGCGGCTGACGCCAACACCACCTGGTGTACCAGTAAAGATGACATCGCCTGGCAATAGTTGCACGATGCCCGAGAGATACTCCACGATGTCGCCAACATCAAAGATGAGGTCATCAGTGAGTGAGTCCTGCACGACTTCGCCGTTCAGTGTGCATGTCATGTGCAAGGCATCGCGATTCGCGAGGCCTTTTGCATCGACAAGCCATGGGCCGAAGGGGGAGTAGTTTTTGCGGCTCTTACCGAGGTCGAAGTGTGGTGGTGAGGCTGCGAACTGCAACGCGCGGTCGGAAATGTCTTGGCCCACGGCAACACCTGCGATGTGATCCCATGCGTCTTTCTTGGAGATATTGCGACCACCGCTACCAATGACGACAACGAGTTCCACTTCCCAGTCGATAGCACCGCCAACGACGGGAACATCTGCGTAGCCACCAGCGATAGATGAGGAGAACTTCGCAAAAGTGAGTGGAGTCTTTGGTGGCTCCATTCCGCTTTCTTCTGCATGCGACTTGTAGTTGAGGCCAATACCGAATGACTGCAACGGCCATGGTGATGGTGCATCAAGTGTGGTGACATCGATGGGTGTGCCGGGGTCGGTGACAGTGGCAGCAAATGTGCGCACTTCATCCCAACGGCGGAAGGCCTCGATGGGCTCGGCAGAGAACTTTCCACCGCTCGCCTCGGCCAAGTCGACCACATTGTTGTTAGGGCCCACGACAAGTTGGGCGCGACCATTCAGACAGGCAAAACGAAAGCTCATAATCAGCACTATAGTCCTATTTAGTCATCTGTCTAATACGGCAATACGGAGATTCTCATGGCCTCACCTGTCAAATTCGCACACATCGTTTTCAAGACTTCTCAATACACAGAGATGGTCGCCTGGTGGAAGGACTTCCTGCAGGGCGAGGCACGTCATGAGAATGACTTCATCACCTTCATCTCGTATGACGACGAGCATCACCGCATTGCAATTGCGAACATCCCGGATCTTGATGACAACAATCCGAAAGCACGTGGCGTCGAGCACTTCGCATTCACGTATGCATCGCTTGAAGATCTCTTCGGCCAGTTTGAGCGAATGAAGGCAAAAGGAATTCATCCGTATTGGACAATCAACCACGGAATGACTCTGTCTGCGTATTACCGCGACCCCGATGGCAACCAAGTGGAGACGCAGGTGGACTCATTGACGATGGAAGAGGCCGATGCATTTATGGCCGGACCTCTGTTTGCTGCCAATCCGATTGGTATCAATGTTGATTTCGACAAGCTCGTTGCTCAGCACAAATCTGGTGCGACATTTGCGGAGATAACTGATTACGCAACTGCGGGACAGTAAAGCGTGAGCATTGCAGAGCGATCGACCCGAAGCCGAGTGGACAGTGAACAGAAACTGATCAATGCCGCTGCAGAAATGCTGGGTGAAGTGGGACCCCGTGCGATGAGTGTGCGAGGTATTGCGGAACGAGCAGGTGTGAATCACGGTCTCGTTCATCACTACTTCGGTGGAAAAGACGGATTACTGCAAGCGGCAATGACACAACTTGTTGAACAACACGCGGACTTTGTGCGTGAACAATCACATGGAAGTCCGATTCCCGTGCCGCTTGCACTCAAAGAAGACCAGAGTTATCTGCGTGCTGTTGTTCGTTCAGTTCTTGATGATGAGATGGAACTAGCAGAAACTGAATTACGTGCGGGAGTTTCTGTTCCCCGTACTGCACTGCAGCATGCAATTACTCAACGAAACATGGCAGAGGCCGACCTGGAGACGAAAGCCCGGTTTTCTCTTGGTATGGCAACGGAAATGGGATGGGCTGCCTTGGAGCCCTTCATCTTCGCAACTATGGATGTCCAAGGCGAAAAAGAGAAGGAAGCTGTTCGGGCGTACGTACGAAATCTGCAATACCTCTTTCTGCAGAACATCACAGACAGCAAAACCTGATGTCTCATTTGTCCATCGCGACTATTCTCAATGCTCATGCCTGAGAACGAAGAGCAGAAATTTCAGCATCTTCCTGATTTGAAGAAGAAGCAGAATTGCATGTCTTGTGAATCACCGTTCGCGACGGCATGGAGTACTTCAGACGGAACTGCTTGGTTGTGTCGCGAGTGCGCCAACTTGCACGGACTCGGTTGTCCGTGAGAACTACGCGAGTACTTTGCGCAAGCCAACGATGGCTGCATCGCCCACTTTGTTAAATACCTTGTTCAACGCAAAGTTCATTGGTGCGAGATACCAGTTGAAGTTCAAGACTGCGTCGTAGATGACGTCGCATCCAGTTGCTGTTGGAACGACAGTGATGCGATCGATTGAGGTGAGTTTGCTGTTGCGACCTTTGACCAACATGGTGCGAGGGGCTTCAAACTCAAGGGTCTCATAACGCAGTGAAGAATCTTTGCCACCTTTTCCGCGAACGGTGATGTCATACACGGTTCCTAGACCCGGACCATCTCCCTTGACCTGCACCACTTTCTTGATGCCACGATCCCACTCTGCAAAGTTGCGCAAGTCGGACATATACGTGAATGCGTCCTCGGCTGACTTTGTTGAAGGAACAGTTGCGACGTAATGAGCCATGCTCCATTTAACCCCAGTGACAAGCATCCCATTCCCCATTTCATACTTCTTGCGTAGGTTGAAGGGGTGAAAACATCGTGCCCAAATCCTGTGAAGCGTGCCGTGATGACACAACGATGGACAGATCTTGCCTATCTGCACTGGAAATACGAGCCATCTGTGATTCAAGCGATGTTGCCCGCAGGTCTCGAGGTGGACACATTTGAAGGAAGCGCTTATGTGGGCCTCATCCCATTCTCCATGCGTGATGTGGGAGTGCCAAAGCTTCCACCTGTTCCTTATTTCGGAGATTTCCCTGAAGTCAATGTGCGCACTTATGTGAAACGCAATGGCATTCCTGGTGTGTGGTTCTTCTCGCTTGATGTCAATCGACTGGCGCCTGCACTTGTTGCGCGGACCACGTATCTCTTGCCGTATTGCTGGGGCAAAGCATCGAATGAGTTGGTGGGCAGCACGTTGTCAACGTCGGTTCGCCGTCGATGGCCCGATGTTGCATCAACGAAGATTGAAGTGCAGGTGGGTGCAAAGATTGAACAGCCCGATGAACTGTCGAACTTTCTCACAGCGCGTTGGGGTTTGTATTCCAAGGGGATTGGGTCATCTTTGATGTATGCGCCCGTTGATCATGAACCGTGGACTTTGCACTCGGCATCGTTAACGCATCTGGAAGACAGTTTGATTGTTCGTGCGGGAATTCCGGCACCAACAGGTGAGCCTCATGTGATGTTCTCGCCCGGCGTCTCAGTGCGCATTGGTATGCCACACCGATCGAAGTAACTAGCGGCGACGTGGTCGCGCCGCGGGCATCCAGTTTTCTCCGGCAATCTCATTAATGTGCTGAACGTAGCGTTCACCTACTGGCTCAAGGATTTCTAAGAGTTTCACAGTGTTCTGTTCACCGAAGTGTTTCCATACCGTCGTGCACAAAGCATCGGTGCGTTCTTCTACTTCTTGCCTGTAGGTAACACCTGCCTCGTTGACGACACCGTCAGTCACGAAACCGCGTGCAGCCAAGGTCTCTAGTCCGATTGCAATTTCTGCATCATCTGCACCTCGGCTGCGCGGAATCCATTCCTTTGGGTATCCCATCCATGCATCGTGAAGCAGTCCTGCTTCCACAAGACCGATGTTGTCGTTCACCAAGATTCCGAAGTGAGAATCACCGCGCCATTCACGAATGCAGTTCAGTGCATTCCATGCAGACATCAATGGGTCCGTTGGCCGCGGCCAGGCTTTGTGTGTGGCAAAGAGGACGCGTCCGGATGCGGGAATTGCATCAACTGTCTTCCATAGGTCCTCTGCCAATGCTCCAAAAGGTTCAATAATCTGCGGCGTCATCTCTTCAAGACCGGCGCGCACTGCGGCATCGCGCGCAACGGTGACATCGTGCCAGTTCTTGATGTGAGGTGTGGCGTGAGCAAGGGAGAACTGAATGAACTCCCGCTTGATTGTGTAGAAAGCGGCAAAGACTGCTTCAGGGCCAGCAATTGCGAGAGGCGCACTTCGGTTAGTGATGTAGTGGCCGAGGCCATCAGGGACACCGAGCGCTGCGAGATTGTCTTTGGCACGTTGATCCCAAAAGATCCAGCCGAGAAATTGATGCGATGCAAATGACGCGCGTCGTGTGAGGTCAGCCCAATCGGTCATGGATAGACCGTAGTGCAGGTTCTTCTGCTTGATTAAGAGTGCAGAGTGTTCGACTCACCAACGAGAGCCGTGAGTTCGCTGTGAATCTCTTCAGTCCCGTGATGGGCAACATCATCAAGACGTCCGAGATAGGTGATTGCCACTTCACCGTTCTCAACGGCGCCGCCATCGGTAGCCGCATGCATCTGAGTGGGCTCGCCGTAGTTCATGCGCACGTAATACGAACCGACGTATCCCTCTTTAGCTTCGAGAGTTGCACTTGACATTGCGCGAGGAACAATGTGGCCCACTCCGGTGCGACGCCAACCCTTGATGTCGGCAAGATCACAGTTCGGCACATTGACATTGATGACGACTGGTTCCGTTGGAGTGTTTGCGAGATAGCCCTGCACCACTGATGCGGCAACAGTCGCGGCGGTGTCCCACTTCTGACCCTTAACCGCATCGTCCCAGCCTTGGCCTTCAACACCAAAGCCAGTGACGGCCTGGCTCACGGCGATGCCACTGATGCCGCCGTTACGCGCTGTGATTGCGGCCCCCACAGTTCCGGAGTGATACACCGAGCGGCCAACGTTTGCGCCTGGATTAATGCCAGAGACGACGAGATCAAATGGAGCGCCAAAGACACCGAGTCGGGCAAAGAACACACACAATGCGGGTGGACCAGAGATGGCCCACGAGGTGTCAATCCCTTCCACGTGGCGTTCGTGCACCTCGGGCTGGATGATGTGAAGGGCACCAATTGCTGCACCGGCCCCCGAGTACTCCTGGTCGGGTGCAGCGATCACGACTTCTCCGAAGGGACGCATTGCCCGCGCGAGAACATGAAGCCCTACTGAGTCAATACCGTCATCGTTCGTCACCAGAATTCGCATGTGGACAGTTTGCCTCATCTGGATGAACAGGGACTTACGCGGATGTCATTTGAAGATGACATTTTGGACTCTTTCAACGCTTAGATGTGGGTGGTACGGTTCGTTTCTGTTGGTCGCAGTGCCAGCAGGTAGTGGAGGGGGACCCACATGACATACGCAGGCGATCGCATTCTGTATGACGCAGATACTCACATCATGGAGCTTCCTGATTTCCTTCGGAAGTATGCCGACCCCGACATTCGTGAAGAGTTGCCCTTGGTTGACTACGGCCGTTCATTGGTGACAGACGAAGAAGTCGCGGTCATTGTCGATAACGGATCGCGCCACTCTGATGATCATCGCCAGTCGCTTGTTGCTTTGGGTGATCGCATGATCACTGAAGTCAAAGAGATTCAGGCCCTTGGTGCATTCGACAATAAAGATCGTGTTATCGCCAACGACATGTTGGGCTTCATGAAGCAGATTGTTTTCGCAACTCACAGTTTGCATATGCCGTTCTCTCCTTCGAAGAAGATTGAAGATCGTCTGCGCTATGGCGGTGCGCGTGCGCATAACCGTCACATGGCTGACTTCTGTTCCATTGATGACCGTCTCATGGGTGTTGCTGCAATTCCTTTAGAGAATCCAGAGCTTGCACTGGAAGAAGTGAAATGGTCCCTCGACAACGGTCTGGAAGCGATGTGGATTCCGCATCGTCTTGCCGGAGATCGCTCACCAACTCATGTTGATTACAACCCCATCTGGGCATTGTTGCAAGAAGCGCAAGTTCCTTTGGTGTTCCATGTTGGTGGTAACCCATTGCAGTTGCATCCAGGCTGGAGCAACAACGGACGTGCAGCCACCAAAGACTGGATGGGTGGCGGTGAGAACGTCAGGGCGCGTGATGCGGTTGTTCTGCATCAAGGAATCGAAACCTTCATCGGCATGATGGTGATGGACGGCATCCTTGAAGAGTTCCCACGTTTGAAGATGGCATCGGTGGAACTTGGTGCTGGTTGGGTGCCTGAGACATTGGTGCGTCTCGATCAAACACACAAGGCGTATTCACGGGTGGATGAGCGCTTGAAGAGCTTTACTCGTCTTCCTTCGGAGCAAATCACCGAGCAGATGGCGTTCACACCATTCGTCTTTGAAGATGTTGCTCGCTTGATTGATCATTCAAACGACGAGTTGTATCTGTTCTCGAGTGATTACCCGCACACCGAAGGTGGTCGCGACCCAATTGCTCGTTTCGAAGCATGCATGCAAAATGTGCCGCAGGCGTCAGTCGACAAGTTTAATTCGGGGAACTTCCTTCGGGTTTTTCCTCGAGCCAGCGTGACCTCACGCGGTTAACGCCTGAAATACACACCATTGCGATTCCGCCGACGATGGCGGAGCGTGTGGTCAGAGTGACATCGTGAGTGAATCCGAAGAAGTTGGAGCCCAACGGTGTCACATATGCCGTCACGGCAAGTCCGATCATCGAAAGCAGTAACGCCATCTTCCAGCCCTTGAGTGGGCGAGACAGAATGAACAAGATGGCGAAGAAACTCATGAGTGCGGCCATTGTGGCGCCGGTGCCTGAATTGTCATCGGATACTGCGTTGGCGGCAACAACAGCAATGCCTGCAATTGCTCCCGCTGGTACTGCGAATGAAAGCACTCGCTTCAAGAGGCCAGGTACGTAGCGACGAGGGTTCGGACCCAGCGCCAGAATGAATGCAGGGATACCAATCGTCACCGTGGAGATCAACGTCATGTGTCGGGGAAGAATGGGGAACTGAATTCCTGCGACCGCAGCTCCGATGATTGCTACAAGGCTCATTGCATTCTTTGCGAGGAAAAGGTTGGCAACGCGTTCTACGTTGCCAATCACGCGACGTCCTTCGGCAAGAACAGATGGCAAGTGCGAGAAACGACCATCAAGAAGAATCAACTGCGCAACAGCTTTCGTTGCAGGTGCTCCGTTGTTCATTGCAATTCCGATGTCTGCACGCTTGAGTGCCAATGCATCGTTGACGCCGTCGCCGGTCATTGCAACGACTTCACCTTGTTCTTGTAATGCTTGCACGACTGTGCGCTTCTGCTCTGGAGAAACACGACCAAAGACATTTCCACGTTGTAACGACTGAGAAATTTCTTCAACTGTTGTGCCCATCGTGCGCGCATCAATCGGCTCACGGCCATCCAGACCGACCACGCGTGCGATTGCGCCCACGGTGTGTGGATTGTCGCCAGAGATCACAATGACGCGCACGCCTTGTTCGCGGAAATACGAGAGAGTTTCTGCGGCGTCCTCACGGACTTCTTCTCGAAGAAGAACAATTGCGATAGCGGTTAGGTCTGAAGGAAGATCCGTTGTTGGTGCTGTGATGGAGGAGTGCGCAACGAGCATGACGCGACGACCGGTATCGGCGTGCTGTGCAACCTGTGCGAGAAGGGCTTCGTTATTTGATGCCAACATCTCGGGCGCTCCGAGGTACCACGTACCACGTCCTTCGTAAGCGTTCGCCTTCCACTTGCGAGAAGAATCGAATGGAACGAGTGCCCCTGCAATCCAGTCTTTTGGTGGATGCACTGCATCGCCGATGGTGGTGAGAGTGTTGTTCGCTGCGGGGTCATCGGCGAGCGCACCAAGCGCAGCGCGCACTGTTGACTCATCGGTGTCATCAAGTATCTCAATGCCTTCAAAGACAATGTTTCCCGTGGTTATTGTTCCTGTCTTGTCGATGCAGACAACACTGACTCGTGCGAGTCCTTCCACTGCGGGGAGCTCTTGAACAAGAACTTGCTCACGGGTCAACTTCAACGCTGCACTCAAAAAAGCGAGCGTTGTGAGGAGGACTAAACCTTCAGGAACCAGACCGACAAGTCCGCCGACTGCACGAATAGCTGAATCGCGCCAGTTGTCAACTTCATTGAGTCGGAACTGTGACCAGATCTGTAGTGGAGCAGCAAAAACAAGAATCCAAGTGATGTACTTCAATAGTTTGTTGATGGAGTTCTGAATCTCGGATGGTGCGCGAGTAAAGACTTTTGCTTCTGCAGAGATGCGATGAACGTATGCATCAGTGCCGACAGACTCTGCGATGAATCGACCAACGCCGGCTGTCACAATTGTCCCGGACATCACTTGGTCGTCGGTGTCTTTGGGGACTGCATCCATCTCGCCGGTGAGGTTCGCTTCGTTGACTTCAAGACCAGTGCCATCGACAACGGTGCCATCAGCTGGAATTTGGTCTCCAGCGCGTAAGACGATGAGATCACCGAGCACGACATCGTTTGTATGGATATCAATGGGCATACCATCACGAATCACCGTTGCTGTTGGTGCGTGCATAAAAGCAAGCCGATCAAGTTTTCTTTTTGCAATCCATTCTTGGATGATGCCGATTGCTGAGTTGGCAATAAGAGGGAAACCAAAAAGTCCATCAGCGATGGAGCCGGCAAAGATGACCACAACAAAGAGAGCACCAAGCACGGCGTTGAAGCGTGTGAACACATTTGCTCGGAAGATTTCGCTGAAACTGCGAGAAGTTTTTGTCTCTGCAACATTCGTTTGTCCCGCGGCGACCCGCTCGGCGACTTCAGCGGATGACAAGCCGTTGGTATTCATTAGGGGCTAACAGTAGTAGCGCACAGTAGAGAATTTATGTAGGTCTGTGGACCTGCGAACTATGCAGCAGGGGACTGGCGAGCAAGTCGTGCGGAGATATCGCTGCACTCAACGCACACACTCTCAGGAATGATCCCAATTCGCATTAAGAGATTGAACATCTTGCAACCGACGCAATATCCGAATGCAGCTTCAAGAAATGCTGGGCCAGCGAGAGCGGCGGCAACAAGACGGGATGCGGTGTTGAGTTCGAGAAGGAAGAGGACCGATGCAGTCGCACTGAAGATGGCACCGATTCCTTGGGCGAAACGTTTTGGGGGTCCAGGTAAAATACGGTGGTTGATCGTGGTCAATCGGGGAGTCAGAACCTTGGTGGCAAAAAGGCCGAGAGGGCTGAAGCGAGGGCCAGAGGCGACTCGGGCGATGAAGCCATATGTAAGAGGGATGAGCACCCATCCCCAGCCTGTTACGGCATAGAGAACTGCAAGGGAAACAGCCCCGGCGGCCACGATGCGTGCTGAGGTGTCATTCACCTCTTCTGGAAAGCCGAGTAACTTGGTCACCTTTTCAGCCTAGGGAGACGAGCGGTGGCTTACACCGCCGAAACCCAAGTTGCCGACTTCCGAGGAATGGCGCAGGACCCTTGTGGCATAAGGTAACGGCATGGATTTTGAGTACCCAGAAGAAGCCGCCCCGTTCCGTGCGAAAGTTCGCGCGTTCCTCGATGCGAACCTGCCAAAAGATTGGAAGGGCATCGGAGCATTGAATCATGTCGATGCTGCTGCGTGGACAGAAGAATGGCGACAGAAGTTGTCTGCCGAAGGCCTCTTGGCAATCACTTGGCCAAAGGAGTACGGCGGTGCCGGACTTTCTCACATTGAGTCTCTTGTTGTTGCAGAAGAATTTGCACGCGCCGGAGTGCCATCAGGTGGTCCAAATGATGGATTCGGAATTGGCATGTTGGGTAACACCATCATCGCTGTTGGTACCGAAGAACAGAAGCGTCACTTCTTGCCTCGCGTTCTTTCCGGTGAAGATCGTTGGTGCCAGGGTTACTCAGAACCCGCTGCAGGTTCAGACCTTGGCAACCTGGGTTGTCGTGCAGTTCTTGACGGTGATGAATGGATCATCAATGGTCAAAAGATCTGGACATCCGCAGGACATCTTGCGAACCACATTTTCGTTCTCGCACGTACTGCTCCGGATGAAGTGAAGCACCGCGGAATCACGTTCTTATTGGTCGACATGCGTCAGCCTGGTGTTGAAATTCGCCCCATCAAGATGATGTCGGGTGACTCTGAGTTCAACGAAGTGTTCTTCACTGATGCACGTTGTCCAAAGGAAAACGTTGTGGGTGAAGTGAATGGCGGCTGGATGGTTGCAATGACACTTCTCGGCAATGAGCGTGGCGCAGCAGCAGCAGTGAGCAGCATCTCTTTCCGAGGAGAACTCGACAAGCTCACTGGTCTTGCACAAGAAAAAGGCATGACGAGCGATCCATACATTCGCCAGCGTCTTGCAAAGGCTCACACAAAAGTAGAGATCATGCGCTTCCTCGGATACCGCGCACTGACATCTTTCATGAATGGTCGTCAACCAGGTTCAGAAGCATCAATCGGCAAGTTGTGGTGGAGTGAATATCACAAGGAAGTCACTGAACTTGCGGTTGACATTCTCGGTGCAGATGCAATGGTGCCAGTGGGTCAAGGACCACACACGGCGTTCACGACTGACTCTCCAGGCTCACCAAACGACAGTGCGAACTGGGTGGGTGTGTTCTTGAACGCACGTGCCGGAACTATCTACGCGGGAACAAGCCAAGTGCAACGCGGCATTGTGGGCGAGCAAGTTCTTGGACTTCCAAAGGAGCCACGTGCAGACGGTGGACCTTGGAAGTCAATTCCTGGCCACGGCTGATTGCGCACAATTCGCGAACAGTCAAAACGCGTTTTTGTAAAGTACAAACCATTTACTTGCCATTAACAAACATTGAGCTACCCGATAGTAAATTGGGTAAATGTCCACGGTTCTTGACACACGCTCACGACTAATCGAAGCAACGATTGAAGCAATTGCTGCTGGTGGTGAAGGCTCTGTTCGAGTACACAACATTGCTGAGCAGGCAGAAGTTCGCGAGCCGTCGGTGTATCACTTCTTCAAGAATCGCAAAGAACTTGTCGAGGCAGCGCAGGCAGAACGGTACCGCCGCAGTTACTACGAGATGATCTTGCCGTTTAAGGCGATGGCCAGTGGAGCAACCTCGAAGCAAGAATTCTTAGACATCATCCTTCAGATTTTTTCTGTGATGTACCAACAAGATCGTGCAACATCTCGCTCTACTCGCATCAATGTTTTGGGTAGTGCGCAAACCAGCAAGTTCTTATCACAAGTTGTCGCAGATGTGAACTATGAAATTTCACAAGCACTAGCAGAAGTCTTTGCAGAAGCCCAGGAAAAAGGTTGGGTCAGGACGAGCATTGATGCACAGATGCTGAGCCTCTGGTTGATGGGCCAAGTTAACTCTCGTAACTTGCCAGAGATGGATCTTGAACGCTCTCGCATTGAAGAGTGGGACAAGATCTCACTCGATGCAGTGATGACCTTTATCGGATAGATCAGTTAACGAAAAGAGAGATGATCTACTTCATCTTCTCGAGCATCGCACCCATCTGTTGATGCACAAGATTCACTGCTTGTAGCGGGCGAATCATCACGCGGAACTCAATAATTTTTCCGGCGTCGTTGCACGTGATGATGTCAACACCATTCACGTACTTTCCTTCAACGTACGTTTCGAATTCAAGAACGGCATTGTTGCCCGACATCACTTCTTTGGTGTACCGGAACTTCTTTGAGTCGTCCTTTGGTGAACTTGCATCGGCTGAACCGTTCTTCTCACCGGGGAGGGTCTGGCTTGCGGCCATCAGGTACAGCTTGGTGAGGGTCTTGCCCTTCTGAGGAGAGAAAACGATGGGGGAGAGAAAGACGCAGTCGTCATCGAGAAGGTCATCGAGGCCATTGGGCAGTTGACCTTTCATATAGGCGTGCCACTGTTCCACTACGTGCTCAATCATGAACTCACTGTATTCAAATTGAGGGGAGCAGTGGTATTTGGAGTTTCGATACTGAGACGGAAACTTCTTTGAGGCAATATGGGGTTTCATCATTGGGGGAAAGCCATGTCGAGTAAGTCATTGCATAGTGGGAATCAAGAACACGCGACCATCGTGAATGAGCGCCGCAGTATTCGTGGCTACAAAAAGCAGCCCGTGCCGAAGGCGTTGATTGAAGAAGTCATTGAGATTGCCAAGCGCGCGCCGTCATCAATGAATACTCAACCGTGGCATTTTCATGTTGTGACAGGTGATCCGCTTGAAAAGATTCGTGAAGGAAACACAGAGCGCATGATGGCGGGTGCTGGCATTGATCGCGAGATCAAGTTGAGCCACGGCTATGAAGGCGTACACCGTGATCGGCAAGTAGAAATTGCGGTGCAGTTGTTTGAAGCAATGGGAATCGAGCGCGATGACAAGGCTCGTCGTCAAGATTGGGTCATGCGCGGCTTCCGTCAGTTTGATGCGCCGGTTTCAATTGTGATCACGATTGACAAGGCGCTGGAGCATGACACCGTTGCGCACTTCGACTGTGGTGCTGCAACATACGGACTCGTTCTTGCTGCGTGGTCGAAGGGTCTTGGCTCTGTAATCAATGGTCAGGGAATCATGCAGTCTTCAGTTGTGCGTGAATACGCGAACATTCCGGAAGATCAAGTGATTATGACGTGTGTGGCAATGGGTTTCCCCGATGAAGAGTTTGTTGCAAATCATGTGCAGTCGCATCGTGCACAGAATGACACCGCCGCGGCATTCATTGGTTTTGACTGACTAGTTCTGATTCAAGGAAGGCTCAGAAGTATCTGAACCTGAAGGCCAAACAGCGCCAAGCCAATTGTTAAGCCAGTGCCAATCATGAGTCTCATGCGAGATTCAATCTTGTCTAGGCGTTTGTCGATACCGTCGAATCGTCGATCGATCTCTTCAAATCGTCGTTCAATCATCTCGAATTGAATCTGAACCATGTCGAATCGAAGAACCATCTCGGACTGACGAGCGACATCGCCCCAGCCGTTGGGGGGCAAGTGTTCCATCAGGCTGTCAGCCACGCGCGGCCCCAATGATTCTCGTAAGCCAATGTGCATCTCTGTTCGACGTGCTTCCGTCATGGACATGAAATTTCTCCCTCATCAAATAGTGACTGTGATGTGTGTTCTTGGGGAAGAAAAGGGGCAGTTGATGTGCCGTCATGATTCATGTTTATCGCAATTCATAGCGCTTGAGAACTGCCGATAAATCGGCAGGCCTCTGCAGTTTGTATTGTTTGTTATGGCTTCGTCTTCAAAAAGAGTTTTCACCGCCCAAGAAGAACGAGAAGCAAAACAGTTCTCACAGTCGGCACAGAAGATCGTTCAATCACTCGTACGACGTGAACCGTGGTTGAATTTGCATGCAGACGATTTACAAGCAATCGCAGTACAAGATTTGTTGGCAGCAAATGCACGTCGTATCAAACAGAAACTAGATCCCATCGAGAATCCTGCGGGATATATGACGCGTGTGATGAAGAATCGAATTATTGATCTTGGTCGTCGACGTGAGGTGCAATATCGACAGCTACGACTATTGGCACATGAGTTGCCTGACGGTGTTCGCATCCAGGGTGTGAATCGTGGGGCTGAAAGCACCGAAGTATTCCCTCGTAATGCGCAAACACGCGGCCTTTCCCTTGAGATCATCAGTAAAGAACAGGATCAACTGCACTCGTTGCAAGCAGCCGCGATGATTTCAGTTCTTCCCGAGGGCGAAGAGAAATTGATTTTGGAGCATCGCTTCTTCGAGAGCGATGGACTGTCGTTGGCACAATTGGGAATAAAATTTGGTGGTCGGAGTGCAACAGCGATGGCGAATTTTCTCGCCAAGATTGTTGGCACGGCGAACTCCTCTGGTGCTGTTGAGCCAGCTGCGATTGTCGTTGGAAGATTGCAGATGAAGACAGCTGAAGCCTTTGTCAAAGTCCTCCAGAACTATGACGATCTAAATCTCCTGAGCAGTCCGATTCAGACTGCAATCGGTCATCTGGAGTTTGCTGCGCACTATTCCGAAGATCATCGTCAGCAATCGATTCTCGGTATTGCACGGTTGCGATATCTAGAGAGGCACATGCCCAATGCACGCGGCCTGTCTAACAAGGTGCTGATTCGACTAATTAATGCAGCCTGCTTCTATGTCTTAGAGGTGAATGATGGCCGGCATGACCGCCAAGATGGCAGGGGTTTACAGGATGATGTGGCTGTTTTAAGGGCTGTGAGCGACGTCGTGAGGCGGTACGCGCCCAAACAGTGAAGGTTCTGTTTCTGAATCGCTGAGTACGTATAGCCGTTGACATTGGGTCAGGGGCAAGTACCGAAAGGCGAATCATGAGTACTTCACTCTCTTCAATTACGCGGCCAGCACGGCCAACTGCACCCCACGAGGTATGGCGTGAATTGTGTTGGGTCTCGGAGCAGTTGGCAGTTAGTGGCGACCTTCCCATGAGTCGTGATGCTGCACATGAGCAATTGGCGCTCTGGGAAGCAGCTGGTATCACGGATGTGTTTGACATGCGTGGTGAATGTGATGACACCGATTTCATTCACGCGAATTCAAGAATTTGCAGTCATTGGTTTGGTGTTGACGACAATGGCGGAAAGCGCAGCGATGCATGGTTTGTTTCTCTGACGGAGAAATGCGCAGAGGTGCTTGCTGATCCAGAGCGCAAAGTTTTGGTGCACTGTCACATGGGTGTGAATCGAGGACCATCTGCGTTGTACGCAGTGATGCTGGTCTTGGGTTGGAATCATCTCGACGCTCTCCGCGCGATCAGAAATGCACGGCCCATCGCCGGGATCATCTATGCACCAGACGCAGTGCGCTGGCATGCAACAGCTCAAGAGAAGTCTGTTGAAGAAATTGCAGTGATGGTGGATGACGTTGAGCAATGGCTGGACCGCAACTATCTCGATCTCGCATATGTCATTCGCAGCATTGGCAATCGAATCGCACGTATCTAAGTGAAAGAAAAGATTATGAAGAACATCAATGTTTATTATTCGCAGGACTATCTCTGTGATGGGTACGGAGTAGATACTCGTGAAAAAGCTGGCGAGATCGCGGCGTCATTGCACGATCATCCTATTGAAGGTGTCGTACTCATTGAACCAACACCAGCTGAAGTGGCTGTAGTGACGCGTGTGCACACACGTCGGTATGTGAACGCATTAATCACTGGTCGTCCTGATTCACTGGCCGACGCGAACGGCATTGGAGAGTGGTCAACTGACTTGCGTCGTTCGGTCTTTTCAATGGTTGGTGGCTGCGTGGAGTCAGCGCGCTATTCGTTGATGCACGGTGTGAACTCGGGGTCATTATCGAGTGGATTGCATCATGCACGTGAAGGGCATGGTTCCGGCTTTTGCACTCTCAACGGTTTAGCAATTGCAGCACGTGATGCGTTGATTCAAGGTGCAGTGCGTGTTCTGATTGTCGATCTCGATGCGCATGGCGGTGGTGGGACAGCAAGTCTCATTGAAGGTGTGAAGGGGATTGAACAGATTGATGTCTCGGTCAATCACTTTGACAATTATGAGGACACTGACAATGCACGAATCATTCGATCCTCTGGTGAGTCGTACCTAGACGACATCAATCAGATGTTGCAGTCGGTCGTTGATCCAAGCTCCGTCGACCTTGTGATCTACAACGCAGGGATGGACCCACACGAGGACTGCACCACGGGTGGCGCAGAGGGAATTACGACAAGCGTTCTTGCACAACGTGAAGAGACGGTCTTTGGCTGGGCAAAAGACCACGAGATTCCCGTCTCGTTCGTGCTTGCTGGTGGATACTCCGGTCGCAAACTGTCCCGAGCTGAGCTAGTGGACCTGCATCGGTTGACTCTCCAGGCCGCTGTGTAACCGATAGACGCCGAGGCGAGCGGCGTGAAATCTTGGGATATGTAGAGGGGGACATGACATTTCCGGCCTGGACCCCTATTTTTCTTAAAGGGAATTACTTTCAAATAATCAGAGTTGTCTATTATTAGTAGGTATTGCTGAAAAGGCCAGATCCCCCAGATCGGGAGTCTCGTCTACTTGCCATTGTGAAAAGGATTGACCATGTCAGTTGGAGTGAAGCCAGGTTCGTTGTCGGTCGGTCAAGTGTCAAGGCGTTTACTTGTCGTACTGACGTTGATGTTCACGTTGCTCTCGACTGAGAAGTCTCCTGTCTCTGCCAACACTCAGATCTTCTATGAGCCTTTCGCTCAAGGATGGACGCCTGGAACAGCCTGGAGTCTTGCCACGGGCGCCAATTACACAGCACAGATTTGGGATGAGCCAACCCAAACTCCTCGATTTGCGCTTCGTTTAACCCCAGCTGGAACTCAACGATCTGGCGGCTTGATTTATAACCGGCCTATCCCAATTAGTTCAGGACTTGATGTGTCGTTCACATTTTCGATGTGGGGAGGAACAGGTGCGGACGGCATGAACTTCTTTCTGCAAAAGGGAACTGAAACGTCCTCTGTTCTTCCTGCAGGAGGAACACTCGGCTACAGCGCCGACCGCAACCAAACTCCGAACCTCGATGGTCTGAGAAACGGTTTGCTTGGTATTGGTCTTGATATGTTCGGCAACCATGGCAACACACAGTTTGATGGAACTGGTTGTCCTACGTTGTCACCACGCCCTGGTGCCAATGCTCTCGTGGTACGAGGCCCAGGAAGTCTGAAGGCCGGTTATTGCATTCTTGGTTCACTGAAGAATACGAAAACAAACTGGGCGAGCGGTGCTAGTCACTCCACCACCGCTCGAACGCTTCGAGCTAAGGCCATTCGCATCATTATCGACCCTTCTACTGTTGCAACTCCCCAAGTGAAGATATGGATCTGTGCAGCAAACACCACGTGTTCGACGGCAGGAGCACCCGACCTTGCAGTGAACTCACCAGCGGCACTAATGAACGAGCCAACAGTGAGGTTCGGCTTTTCTGCTACGACCGGTGGCATTACTAATAGGCACGAGGTGTGGAATCTTCGTGTTGATTCACAGGCGGTCTTTCCGCCAGTTGTGATCACAACACAAACTCTTCCTAATGGAGGAATCGGGACTGCGTACTCTGCTTCGGTTGCAGTTAACGGCATCGCTCCATACACATTTGCTGTCACAAGCGGAACACTTCCGTCGGGTCTGAGCCTGAACCCACTCACGGGTCAGATAACGGGAACACCGACAACCGCTGGTACATATAACTTCACGGTCGAGACAACCGATAGCCGCGTAGTGGGAGAAGTCGGCCGCACCGCAACACAACCGTACACGGTCACAATTAGTGGTGGTCCCGTGTGTACCGTCACCTACGACGAGGCTGGTGGTAGCGCAGTTGCTAATACTGACTACTCACAAGGTGATTCCATAACGCTGCCTGCAGCACCAACACGTGCTGGGTATTCGTTCGTCGGCTGGTTCACTGCGGCTACTGGCGGAAGTCCATTGACTTCACCGCATACACCATCAGGTTGCAATGTTGAATTGATCGCGCGATGGGCGCTTCTTTACAACGTGACCTACGAAGAGCGCGGTGGCACGACTGTTACCGATACGACGTTTATCTCTGGTGGCACAGTCACTCTGCCTCCTGCTCCCACTCGAGCAGGTTTCACCTTCCAGGGTTGGTTCACAGCGCCTGATGGTGGAACTCAATATGGTTCAACGGCAACACCACCAGATGGCAATGTAACGATCTATGCGCAGTGGTTGCCCTACACAGTGACGTATGAAGAACGTGGCGGAACAGCGGTGAGTGATACCACATTCAACTGTCCGACGACTTGTGACACCATCACACTTCCCCCTGCTCCGACGAGAGCGGGATATGTATTTGAAGGTTGGTACACCGCGCCTACCGGAGGAACAAGATACGGAGCAACCTATGTTCCTACTGCAAAAGATCAAGTGATCTATGCGCAGTGGACTCCCTATGAAGTGTCTTTCAATACGCAAGGTGGCACAGCAGTAGCTGGCTGGATTATCGGATCGAATGCAACGATCACTCTTCCTCCTGCTCCGACGCGAGCAGGTTTTACATTCAATGGTTGGTTTACAACACCAACCGGTGGTTCTCCAGTGGGTTCTACGTATGGACCCCACACGGGAGACCTCGAGTTCTTTGCCCAATGGTCGCCGGTTCTGCACAACGTGACGTATCAGGAGTACGGGGGTACGGCGGTTCCTGATACGACATTCGTTTCTGGCGGCACAGTGACCCTTCCTGCTAATCCGACGCGTGCTGGTTACACATTCGATGGCTGGTTCACTGCTCAAACTGGCGGGACAATGTACAACCCGACGTTCTCGCCGCCGGATGGCAATCTTGTGGTGCACGCACAATGGACCCAAAATCCATTCACGGTGACGTATGAGGAGTACGGCGGCACAACCGTCTCTGACTCGACATTCGTTTCTGGTGGCACGATCACACTTCCTCCGAGGCCGACTCGTGCTGGTTATACGTTCGATGGTTGGTTCACCGCGCAATCAGGTGGAACTAAGTACGGCTCAACTTCCTCACCGCCGGATGGCAATCTGGTGGTGCACGCACAGTGGACTCAGATTTCGGCAAACACGTTGTTTACGGTGACGTATCAGGAGTACGGCGGCACAACGGTTCCTGATGCAACCTTTCTGTCTGGTGGCACGGTGACGCTTCCTACTGCACCGACTCGCGCTGGGTACACATTCGACGGTTGGTTCACTGAGCCATCGGACGGAACAATGTTTGGGTCGTCATTCTCTCCACCGGATGGCAATGTAGAGGTACATGCACAGTGGACGCAGATTCCGTTCACGGTCACTTATGAGGAGCACGGCGGAACAACAGTTGTTGATGACGTTTTTGTTTCTGGTGGCACGGTGACTCTTCCTGCTGATCCGACGCGCGCGGGTTACACATTTAGTGGTTGGTTCACTGCTCAGACGGGTGGAACAAGATTTAGTTCGACGTTCTCTCCGTCTGATGGAAATTTGGTGGTGCATGCACAGTGGACGCAGAACCCAGCTCCGGCTCCATCTTCTTCTCCGTTCTCTGTGACGTACGAGGAACATGGTGGCACGACAGTCTCTGATTCGACTTTTGTTTCTGGCGGCACCGTCACCCTTCCCACTGCACCGACTCGTGCTGGGTACACGTTCAACGGTTGGTTCTCAGCTCAAACAGGTGGAACAAAGTACGGTTCGTCGTTCTCTCCATCTGATGGCAATGTCGTGGTGCACGCACAGTGGACTCAGAATCCAGCTCCGTCGCCGGCTCCAACTCCTTCACCTGCTCCGGTGGTGGTGAGTGCACTTCCAGCTCCCAGCCCAACGGTTCCCCTAAAAACTGTTGTAGTGAAGAAGCGACCGACTACGCCAGTTCTTCCGGCAACGGGCTACGGGTCAGAGCAGCTTTTGTTGATGGCTCTCGCG
Organism: Actinomycetota bacterium; assembly: GCA_009703055.1. Lineage (GTDB taxonomy): Bacteria > Actinomycetota > Acidimicrobiia > Acidimicrobiales > Ilumatobacteraceae > UBA2093. Next base: position 14,427 of record WLGW01000002.1, on the reverse strand, counting down.
CTCATGATTGCAGGATTCTTTACAACAAACATGCGGCGGCCAAAGGTCGACTAGCGGCAGCACATACGCCATAGGAAGACCTTCGTTTCGGAGCGCAACTGATGCGGTCAAAAGGGCTTAGCGCGACATGGTTACAGTGAAACTATGAAGCGTTTGTTGGCTGTTGCTGTCTCCCTTGTCGCAGGGCTACTAGTTGTTCCAGTGGTAAGCAATGTTCAACCTGTTTCGGCTGCGCCTGTCGGTGTGTTCATCTTCAATACGCCACTTGCAAGCAACACAGGCCTTGGGTTTTGTAGCGCTGGAGTGGTGAAAGGTTGCATCGAATCCATCACGATTGATGGCAAAGAGTTAGTGCCGGTGTCGACGCGTGAAGCCTCAAGTTACGGCATTGGTGGCGGTTTGTATTCCGGACCATGTCGTTTTGTTGATTCGGATGTCTCTCAATGTGAGTACCCCTACCTGGTTCTCTATCCAACATGGAATGGTGTTGGTCAACAATCAACGCTGAGCAACGTGGTGGTGAACTTTCGTCGACAATTGAACACTCATCCAACTTCAGCAATTAACTCGGCCATTGTGAATGGGTCTCTTCAATCGTTCATTCCTGCTGCTCCGAACCTTCGTGATGTAGCGACTATCAACGTGAACTCGGTGGAGGTTCATTCTGCATCAAGTGGTTACTGCGTCGGCTGGGTAACTGAAATCGATACCTGTGCAATCGGAGAAACGGGTAACTCAAAAGTGACGAACCGAGTGTCAATGTTGCTGTTGCCAGCCATGCGAAGTTCGGTAGTTCCACCCGAATCAATAGATGAGGTGTGTCGAGCTCAATCATCTCTCAATTCCTGCTTAACGAATGTCTTTGACGAAGCGAGTCGTGGTGGATGGGTCGATACTGATGCATCGGTCTTTGGATTGACATCAACTGATCGATACACCGGCGCAGCACAGCTCAAGATTGCGGGACCTCATTACAAGACACCTGTTAACGGCACCAGTGAATTGAATCTTGCATTTTTCCGAATGTTCTTGCCTTCTCAATACTTGAATAATTCTTTTGGTCTTCTGCCCGGTGAAGCGAACGCCCAAACACTTCCGGTGAAGAGAACAACTTGGACTGGGTCAACGACACCCGTGACGCAATACATCCCTAGCGCCGAGGGTCTCTTGGTGTCCACTACGGGTATTGGTTTTTCAATTCCAACAATCTCTGTTCAAAGAACACTTGTTGTCAAACAAAATAAGAAGCTGACAACTGACACATTGCTGAAGGCTGCAGGAGTGTTTCAAACCAAGCAATTTGGCGCAGCGAAGATCACAGTCAATACGCGGCACGGGATGAAGTTTTCGGCAAAGCGTTACAGTTTTAAGACCAGTCGTACAGTTCTTGTCACTATCAAGTATCGCTCCCAGAAGAATGTCTGGTCCGAGCGTCGCTTGACCGTGAAGGTTGTCAAATAGGGCGTTGCCCCTCAGTGAAATCTGTTCTTCCCGGAAGTGGCAGAATGCCCACAGGGGGTTCATATGTCACGACTACGTCAGGTATCGCGGTCTGAAGCACACGAGAGTGTGCTGCCGACCTACGACCTTCTCTTTGGTGATCGCGACCCGGTTGCTGAGCCAGGAACAGCAACGGGCACGCCAGGGGATTGGTGGACAACGTTCGCCCTTGTTCCAGAAATCTTTGACCATGCCATGAGAGGGTTTGTTCTCTACCGCAGCCGCGATCGCATTCTTGATCAGCAACTACGTGAGTTGGGTCAGACACGTGTTGGTTGGGCTCGCTCGAGTCAATTCGTATATTCGCAGCACATCAAGTCAGCACGTTCTGCCGGTGTGAGTGAAGAAAAGATTGCAGCAATTCCACACTGGCAAACAGCGGAGTGTTTTTCATCTGCTGAACGTGCCGTGTTGGCATACACCGATGCGCTCGTCTATGACGGTGGTCGAGTTGCAGACGGTGTGTTTGCATCATTGAAGGAACATCTCAGCGATGAAGAGATTCTTGAATTTACGTACATCACTGCGATGTATGACATGCATGCTGTGATGACGAGGGCGTTAAAACTTGAGTTTGACAATAAAGATGAACCAATGGTGGAAGTAGATGGTCCTGATGGACCCGGAATGAAATTGAGAGTGCGATGAGCGGACAAACAAAACGAAACGGCGTGCATCACGTTGCATATGCATGCAAAGACCCTGAAGCGACACGGCATTTCTATGAAGACTTGTGTGGCTTTCCATTAGTGCACACGGAAGTCACTTCCGTTCCTGATTCTGAGGCGTTCTTCCGCCACTTGTTCTTTGATCTTGGTGACGGAACATGCATTGCTTTCTTTGACATGCATGGTGTGGGCGAGAAGCCGGATTGGAAATCAGATGTATCTGAATCAGTCGGCCTACCTGTGTGGGTGAATCACATTGCGTTTGCGGCAGATGAAGAACGTCAGAAGCAGGCCAAGGCGTCGCTTTCAGCTGGTGGAGTTGAGCCACTGATGGATGTTGATCACGGCTGGTGCCACTCCATCTATTACATCGACCCCAACGGAATCATGGTGGAGTTCTGTCGAGACACTCCTGGTTTCACACCGGACCCCGAAGAAGCCCGTGCCGCTCTCAATAATTGATTAAGTAGTCGGAAAGCCACTGTGCAAAGTCAGTGGTGTTTCCGTCGAAACTGCCCAAAGCGTTTTTCGTCAAGATGACGGATAAGCCGTCGTTTGTACGAATAAGGACTGCGGGGAATGCACCATTGATTGCAGTAAGAACATCAGTGGGCGCATCGTTCCTGTGAAAAGTGTGGAATGGAACTGAAAGCTCTTTGGCGCATGCTTTCCATTCACTCTTTTGTGTGAAGAGACCATGAGTGAGTTCGCAGAGTGAACAATGGGTGCGTCCGAGTCGGGCACCAATCCAATACGACGCCTCACCGATGAGCGTTGAATCCGCGTCGTAGACGCCAATGAACTCGGTGACGTTAGAAGTCATAGCCACAGGGTATAGACGTTTTCTGTAGGGGCTGTACCGTGCGGGTATGGCATTGCCGAAGATTCTTGATGATGCGCTGGACGCCTTGGTTGTTCCGGGATTCTCCCGCATCGGGTACCTCGTGCGAGCTGGGCAGTTTGCGCCACTTGATCACAATGCTCTGACAGGGAAAACGATTGTCATTACAGGTCCAACATCGGGACTGGGTAGAGCAGCAGCACATCAACTTGCAGCGATGGGCGCAGACCTCGTTCTTGTTGGTCGATCAGCCGAGAAACTTGAACGCACGAAGAGTGAACTTGTTCGAGACTCAGAAACTCAGAAGTTCCGCACTGTGATTGCTGATATGGGCGATCTTGATGCGGTGCGCATTGCATCTCAAGAAATTCTTGGTCTCACGTCGTCACTTCATGTACTCATCCATAATGCGGGAGCACTACTCAAAGAACGCAGTGTCACGGCGCAGGGATTCGAAACAACAATCGCTACACATGTGTTAGGTCCGCACCAGATGACAACAGATCTACTTCCGTTGTTGAAGTCTTCTGCAGGCCGAGTGATCACTGTGTCGTCGGGTGGGATGTATGCAGCGTCGTTGCCGAATGTGTCCCTCGATGAATCTCCGGAGATGACTCCTGCGTATTACGACGGCACACGCCAATACGCCATTGCGAAACGTATTCAAGTGACCCTGAACGAGATGTGGGCGATTCGTGAGCCTCAGGTTTCTTTCGCAGCGATGCATCCCGGCTGGGCCGATACGCCAGGAGTGCAAGAGTCGCTACCGGCTTTTCGGCTTCTTACCAAGCCGTTGTTGCGTAGTGCTGAACAAGGTGCAGACACCATTTGCTGGTTGGCATCTCGCGGTACCGCCGACGACTCAGGAAAATTCTGGTGTGATCGTGCTATCCGATCGATTCATCGTTTGCCTCGTACGCGGAAGTCAGACACGCCCGAGGTGCGTGAAGCACTGTTGCAATGGTGTGATCTGCGCATCACGCGTTAAGCACGTAGACAATAAAAAAGGACCGGCAAGGGAATTCCCTCACCGGTCCTTTTTGTTTAATGCTTAGAGCTTGGAAACGTCCACAGATGATGGAACAAGCACTGCGTCAATGACGTGGATAACACCGTTTGATGCTGGTACGTCTGTTGCAGTCACGTTCGAGGTGTTGACCTTCACACCACCCTCGGTTGCGATTGTGAATGTTGAACCTTCAACAGTGGTGACATCGCCTGCCATGACATCTGCTGCCATCACCTTTGCTGGAACCACGTGGTAGGTCAAGATCTTGACAAGGGTGTCCTTGTTTTCTGGAAGGAGAAGCTTCTCGAGAAGTCCGGCTGGTAATGCTTCGAATGCTGCATTTGTTGGTGCGAACACTGTGAATGGACCTTCGCCGGAGAGTGTCTCAGCAAGATCTGCTGCCACTACTGCTGCGACGAGTGTTGAGAAGTCGGCATTTCCTTGAGCGACCTCAACGATGTTGCCGGCTTCTTTTGCCATTTCGGTTGTATCGGATGCTGCGACAGTTGTGTCAGAGCTTGATCCATCGGATCCACATGCTGACAAGAGCAGAACTGAGGCTGCTGCAATTGCTGTAATGGTTTTTTTCATTTGTTCACTCCTGTGAATGGGGGGCCAACAGAGTTGGCATTGCGAAGTAGAACCACGAGGCAGGCGCCGACATTCCCGATGGCGATGGCTTGTTGTCACATCGGTACGCACGTACTTAGGGCTGTGAACTATTCGCGCGACAACGGTCACTGCAGTACTTCACGTTTTCCCAATCACGTGCCCACTTGCGTCGCCACTCAAAGGGCCGCCCACATGTCGCACAGGTTTTTGGTGGATGACCATTTTTCACCTGAGGTACTCGGCCCATGTGACCAGCGTATGGCTTTAGCTACAGAGAAGGAAACAGTTGCCTTCTGTTAACGATGTGTAGAAATCTCACTTCGACGAATTCTTGACAGTCTCAGAGATGGATATACCAGACGCAAGATTGCGAGAACTGCTGCAATTTCAACAAGGTGAAGCGGGTCAGTCCACGGACCTCTATGTCCCGTCAAAAGATCGTAAACAGTTGCAAGACCTGTGAGAACGAGAAACGTTGCAACAATGACTGTCAACAGGCGAGAGAGCCTGAATGAAATTGAGGCTGAGACTGCGCCCATCCCCAGTGCAACTTGCCAAATGGAGAGGTGCCGAAGATCATGAAGGCTATTGCCGTCAGTGTTGCCTCGGATGAACCCCGGCACTGAGCCAACAATGATTGCTATCCCAACGATGGCGAGCAGTGCTCGCAGCTGTGGAGTGTTGCGTTGTGGAAAGGTGACAATCGAACGAGGCTGAATCACGCTCAGGAGATGAGCGGGTTCGTTCTTTTGATTTCTCTGGCTCATTATCGGAGAGCAGGTCTCACACGATTGTGCGTGCGAAGTAACCATCTGTCGTTCAGCAACTGGTAACTCGTCGTCGAGTAACGCTGATACCCGTTCTAGCCACGGGCACGAAAACCTTCCCTCAGTATCCATGGCCGTCAGGCTCTGTTCCGTTGAGATGTGGTGCTTGTCAACATGTTCATTGCAAACACTGTTGCGCCGACCAGAACTATTGCTGGTCCACTGGCGATATTGCGATGAAATGACAAGAACAGTCCGATGATTGCAAATGATGTCCCTAGACAGATGGATGCAATGGTGATGTTTCGGAATGTCCTGAACGTCATGGTTGCAGTTGCTGCTGGGATAAGAAGTGTTGCTGCGACGAGAAGTACACCGAGAACGCGCAATGCGGTGACAACGACCATGGCAAGAAGTGCGCTGAAGATAACTTCCATGAGACGAGCACGAACGCCATGTGCTGCTGCGACTGCCGAGTTATGTGTAACTGCAAGAAGTGTTTTGTAGTTTCGGAATAAAACGATTGCAGCAATGACGGTTACGAGAGCAACAAGAATGATGTCTTCTGTGTCAACCCCTAGGACATTGCCAAAGAGCAGGTTTGCAGAATTCAAACGTCGATCTCGTGAAGAGGAAACAACCGCAACACCAATGGCAAAGAGAGTCGAAGCGACAATGCCGATTGCGGTATCAACAGGAACGCCGCGGTTGCGAACGAAGTAAATGAGTGCAGCTGAGAGGCCGGCCGCAACAGCCGCGCCGAAGTAGAGATCAAGTCCCCACACAACTCCTAGTGCGACGCCTCCCAAAATGCTTTGGGACATTCCTTGGCCGATATATGCCATTCTTCGTACAAGAACGAAAGGACCAATCGCACCTGCGAGCGCACCGATTAGGACGGAAACGATGAGTGCACGACTAAAGAAGTCATATTGAAACGGATCTGTGAAGTAACTCATTGATTACCTCCGTTATTGACGGAGTCGACAACAACGGGTCGACCCTGATGGAAGATGACATCCATGTTTGCCCCATAGGTCTCTCGGACTACCTGGCTTGTGAGAACTTCCGAAGGTGCACCATCACCAGTCACTGTTCCATTGAGGCAAAGAATTCGCGGCAGTTGTGCGGCGACCCAGTTCAAGTCATGAGTGGTCAGGATGATGGTGAATCCGTCGGTTTGTAATTCATGGACTAGGTCGAGCACTTGTTGTCGAGTGTGCAAGTCAATTCCACTGGTTGGTTCGTCGAGGAGCAAGAGCGAAGGTCGTGACATCAATGCTCGAGCAATCAAGGCTCGTTGAAACTGGCCACCCGATAACTCGCTGAGTCGATTGTTTCGTAGTTGCAGAATGCCCAGTCGCTCAAGAATTCTTGAGGCTTCCCGCTTCTCTGACTGGTCAAACCACGGCTTCTTCCTACTGAATGCTGCTGCACCGAGTAGAACCATTTCTTCCACTGTGAGTGGAAAAGTTCGTTCGCCAGAATCAAGCTGTGGGACATACCCAACAGCGATGTTGGCACTTGATGAATTGTTGATTCGTCCCTGAGTTGGTGTCAGCTCACCAAGGAGTATCCGAAGAAGGGTTGTCTTTCCGGCCCCCGACGGTCCAATGATTCCAACAATTTCGCCAGGATGAAAATCAGTGGTGATGTCATGGAGAACGTGATTGTTGCCGTAGGAAAAGCCGATGTCGTGCAATGTGATCATGATGGCGATCCTCCGGGTGTGAGATTTGCAAGGAGAGCTACATTGCCTCCCAAAGCAGTTGTCATCATGCGAACGTTTTGAATCATCATTCCCTCGTACGAATGTTCTGGCGAACCTGGCGTACCAGGCAGTACTTCATCGGAAAGGTCTGAGTAATACTTTGCTTTTGTTTCTGCTGAGATTGCATTCAGCACATCTGAGGGAAACACTTCACTACCGAAGAACGCAGGAACGGCCTCTCGTCGTATCTGATCAATCATTTTACGAATTTCATCTGCAGATGGTTCCGAGAAGGAAACAGGTTGCAGTGCACCGACGACGGGAATCCCATAACGGCGTCCGAAGTAGGACCAACTGTCGTGATACACAACCAGTTTTTTGTTCTGAGGTGGGATGGAAGCAATTGCCGCCGCAAAAGCAGTGTCAAGAACCCGCAATCGTTCAATGAAGGCATTTGCTCGTGTTGTGTATGTCGCTGCATTTGCACTGTCAATTTGTGAAAGCGCTGCGCTCACTTGTTGCGCATAGACAATTGCATACGAAGGGTTGGTCCAAAAGTGAGCGTTGTAAGAGTGCGCATGTCCGTGAGCAGCAATTTGTTCCGCAGAGTCTGTGCTGATGACTTCGTTCTTTGGAATTGCATTAGCAAGGCTGACTTCGGGGGTGCCCGATCGATAGTTGGATCGAACAAAATTGGTCACCGCCATATTGAGTTCCATCCCATTTTCGATGTAGAGATCGGCGCTTGCAGCTTTGATGGCATCTGCAGGGACTGGTTCGTATGTGTGTCCATTAGCCCCGGGCGGAATAATGCTTTCGACAATGAGAAGGTCGCCAGCAATTTCACGGACTATTGCTGTATTTGCAGGGTCCGAAACAAGAACTCTTTTCTGTGCAACAACGGGTGCGGTACTAGGAGCACCAGGGTTGACGGGAGTACTGGTTGCAGCCTGTATTGGTTCGTCATCATGTCGTGCCAGTGCAACTGTCGATGCGAAAACTGCGGCAACGCACAACGACAGCCGGATTCCACCAGTGAGACCGGAATGAAAGGAATTGAGTGATCCTCGATTGTTTGTTTTCTTCGCTGGGCGTGGGCGTTGGGCTTGTCCACGTGTTTGCTCTTGTGCCGGACCTGCTGGACTAGCCCCCATCAGTGGGTCACCTAATGATTGGTGGGATTGGGAATCTTTGGGCTCCATATCAATACAGACGGTCATGTGCCACCTTTTGTTCCCGATAATGGAGAAAATCCTGTGATTACAATTTTCTTCATGGACGACGCGACAAGAGACCTTCTTCTCGCCCAAGACGGCGATGATCAGGCTTTCTCACGCGTTATCCGTGCCTGCGAGGAAGACGTACATCGGTTCTGTCGGTGGTTCGGGCAGAGCAACGATGATGTTGATGACATCACCCAAGAGACTTTTCTTCGTTCATATCGAGGTCTGCAGTCATTCCGAGGTGACTCCACCGCGAAATCCTGGTTGATGTCGATTGCTCGTCGAGTGTGCCTTGATCATGCAGAGAAGAAATCAAAAGAACAGTCGGTGGTGAACGGATTAGCACGGAAACAGGAAATCTCAGTCGAAGCGGGATACGCCATCGAAACTCGTGAACTCATCAATGCCTTGCCATCTCAGTTCCGAGAAGCTTTTGTCTTGGTTCGCATTCTCGGTTTTGGATATGACGAAGTGGCTGCCATTTTGCAATGCCCTCGTGGCACTGTGCAGAGCCGGGTGGCGAGAGCACGCATTTTGCTGGCCCAACAGGTTGGGGCAGACGAGATTCGCAAGACTTCCTAGCCTCTGGCATTGAACGTACCTAGGTGGTTTCATCTCCTCCGAACTACACTCAGAAATGGATGTATTCGGCGTCCGGGGCGATTTACGCTCCGCATTCCGTTCCACCTCCGCGCCTTTAGCTCAGTTGGTAGAGCAACGGACTTTTAATCCGCAGGTCCTGGGTTCGAGCCCCAGAGGGCGCACCATTTGGATTGGCGTACTGTTGGTGCAACCGCAGGAGGTAGGCCATGTCAACTTCAGTTCGTTCGCAACGCCACGGTGAGTTCGTCACCGTCACCCTCAGTAATCCGGCCAAGCGCAATGCCTTGTCCCTTGATGTCCTTCTCGAACTCACAGCGGCTTTTGAAGAGATTGCTTCTTCGGACGCTCTTGGCGTCATCCTTGCAGCAGAAGGCCCGGTGTTCTCCGCCGGACACAACTTTGGTGAGATGAAGGGTGCGTCAGAAGCCGATGCACTGCACCTCTTTACTGTGTGCTCGAACTTGATGCAGACGATGCATTCCATCCCGCAGCCCATCGTGGCTCGTGTGCATGCATTGGCAACTGCGGCGGGCTGTCAATTGGTCGCCACATGTGATCTCGCAGTTGCAGCATCATCAGCCGGTTTCGCTATCCCGGGCGGCAAGGGTGGACTGTTCTGTCACACACCTCTCGTTGCTGTGGCACGTTCTCTGCCACCAAAGCGTGCGCTAGAGATGGCGATGACTGGCGATGTCATTTCTGCACAAACTGCTTTGGAGTGGGGCTTCGTCAACTCCGTGGTGGACGACGGTGAGCTTGACGACGCAACACTGGAACTCCTTGAGCGCGCGTGTCGTGGTTCTCGCGAGAGCAAAGCAATCGGCAAGCAGGCGTATTACCAACAAATAGGTATGAATGAATCTGATGCCTATGCATTCGCATCTGCAGTCATGGCGCAGGCTGTGGTGTCAGATGTGGCACAAGAGGGGATTGCAGCGTTTCTGGAGAAGCGCCACCCCGACTTTGGTGGTAGGTAAGAGGTATGAGTGTTGTGGTTCCCCCCGAATCCATTGTTGAAGTAGAACTTGCTCTTCAAGGCATGACCTGTGGGGCATGTGCGGCACGTATTGAAAAGACACTCAACGGGATTGACGGTGTGGAAGCTGCTGTCAACTACGCAACAGAATCCGCGATGGTTGCATATGACGGAACATCGCTTGAACAGTCCGCTCTCATTCAGGCAGTTCTCGATGCTGGCTACGGTGCACGCGTCGTGGATGACAATCCATTTGATGATGACCTTGCAGCACGACTTCGTCAGGCTCGTATTCGTCTCTACTTCTCTGTAGCACTATCAATTCCTGTAGTTGCACTCAGCATGATCATGCCGTGGCAATTCAGTGGCTGGCAATGGTGGGCAATGGTGTTGTCGCTGCCCGTTGCAACGTGGGGTGCGTGGCCGTTCCATAAAGCCGCATTCAAGAACGCTCGTCATGGCACCACCACAATGGACACGTTGATCTCTGTAGGCGTGATTGCAGCGATGCTCTGGAGCATCTGGGTACTTGTATGGGGGAATGCACTCGACGAGACGATGGTGCACGACGGATTAACGATGACGCACGCAGGCACTGCCCATGTGTACTTCGAAGTAGGCGCCACCGTCACGGCTTTTCTTCTCCTCGGTCGCTATCTCGAGATGCGCGCGAAAAACTCTGCGGGTGATGCATTGCGGTCGCTCCTTGCAATGGGTGCAAAGTACGCCACCGTATTGCGCGATGGGGAGGAAGTCTCTATTCCTGCATCGGTGGTGCGCGAAGGTGACATTCTGGTGGTGCGCCCCGGTGAAAAAATCGCAGCAGACGGTGTTGTTGAAGAAGGCACATCCAGCATCGATGCAAGCATGATCACGGGTGAAAGCGTTCCTGTCGATGTCGCTGTTGGCGACAATGTCACGTCAGCAACGGTGAACCAAAATGGCCGATTACTGGTGCGTGCAACTCGTGTGGGTGGCGAAACGACCTTTGCGCGCATGGCCAAATTGGTGCGTGATGCGCAGGCCACGAAAGCGCCTGTGCAAAAAGTCGCCGACAAGGTCGCTTCTATTTTTGTGCCGGTTGTCTTTGCAATTAGTGCAGCCACCTTGGCTGCGTGGCTCATTCTCGACGGAGATGTTGAGAAAGCTTTCACTGCTGCAGTTGCTGTTCTCATCATCGCGTGTCCATGTGCCCTCGGACTCGCAACCCCCACTGCACTCATGGTCGGTAGTGGTCGAGCTGCACAGATGGGCATCGTGATTAAGGGCATTGATGTTCTGCAGAGCACACGCCGCATCGACACCGTGGTGCTCGACAAAACCGGAACGGTGACTACTGGCGTGATGACACTTGCCAACGTTGTGTGTGCAGAAGGCGTCTCACGTGAATCTGCGTTGCGCTACGCAGCGGCAGTGGAGAAGGGCAGTGAGCACCCGATTGCGCGCGCCATTGTGAGTGCAGCCGAAGGCGAGTTAGGCGAACTGCCGAAACTTGATGAGTTTGAAGCAATGCCCGGTGTGGGTGCTGCTGGTCGCATTGGTGGCGTCATCGTGCTGGTCGGACGTGAAGAGATGTTCACCAACCGACTTGTCATCATCCCGAGTTCATTGAAGGAAGCCCTTTCCTCAGCTCGCGCTGATGGGCAAACCGCAGTTCTCGTGAGTTGGGACGGCCGTGCGAATGCTGTTCTCTGCGTATCTGATCAGCCAAAGCCCACAAGTGCTGAAGCAATCGCAGCACTGAAGTTGATGGGCCTTGCACCGGTGTTGCTCACGGGTGATAACAAAGCAACTGCAGAGGCCATCGCAATGTCAGTCGGCATCGACACTGACGAACACCATTTATATGCAGGCGTAATGCCCGATGAAAAGGTCGCAGTCGTGAAGGACTTGCAAGAACGTGGCTATGCCGTCGCCATGGTGGGTGACGGCGTAAATGACGCTGCTGCACTTGCACAAGCAGATGTGGGAATCGCAATGGGTGGCGGCACCGATGTTGCTATGCAGGCCAGTGATCTCACCATCGTCAACGGAGACCTTCGTTCCGTGCCCGATGCAATTCTTTTGTCGCGAGCTACATTGCGCACGATTCGCACCAATGTCTTCTGGGCTTTTGCGTACAACGTTGCAGCGATTCCACTTGCTGCGACTGGGCGATTGAACCCGATGTGGGCTGGTTTGGCGATGGCATCATCATCAGTGTTCGTGGTGACCAACAGTTTGCGATTACGTCGCGTCAAACTTGCTCGCTAATCACCGTTAGCCACTCAGCCACTCAGCCATTCAGCCATTCAGCAACACGCGGCGGACTTCTTCCACTGCATCTTTGCGGTACTGACGAACAGTGCGCGCTGAGACTCCTTCAGTTGCAGCGATATCTCTGCTGTGTTCGCCATTGGCAAGGCGATTCAATAATTCAATGTGATGCGCCTTCACGCCGTTCTCTTCGGCTTCAGCCATGGCGTTGTCAAAGTCCTCTGAATCGCCGTGAGCGAGTTGGTACTCATAGGTTCCCTGCAACATCTCATCTCCCACCTGTTGTTCTCTCACGCGCTTGAGGCGGTGTTGGCGAACAAACGCGTAGTACTCAGTGTCCTTCGCAATGTTGGCTGCAATTTTTCGAGGTCGTCGATGATGGGGGAATGTTCGAATGATCATCCACGCCGTGCCAACAGCATCGTTGATTGCCATCTCTAGGCCACCTTGGAAGACCCGACTGCGACGACGTGCCATGTTCATGATGGACGGCATCATGCGATGAAGGACGATGCGAGCTGCGATCTCATCGTGTTCCGCTTCGCGAACAAGGTGCCAGAGAAACTGATCACCGTCCGAGTCATCAATCGCTCGACCAAAACCAGCGAGTTCCAACACCTCGTCAAGATGCTCAATTGGGCGGGGCATGAAGCCCCATGAGTTCACGTGACGCACAATGGCTGGTCGGCGGGCGTACCGAGTCCACTCATCGATGATCTGGCGACTGGGGCCTGCCCCAACAGTTGTCCAGACCAGTTGGTCAGGTGGGGGAGATGTGGAAGGGGCTGAGGTGGGCTGTGCAGTGGAAGTAGGTATGTGTGCCATGCGGGGCACAGTGCGGAAAACCCTTTACCCACGAAGGGTTCTGAGGTCTCACCCAGGGTCTCACCGCTGGGCAATACTTTGCAGATGCGCATCACATTGCCCTCCGGAACAGAAGCATTCATGGTTCAGCACCCGAATCCGAAGATGGGTCTTGTCATTGCGCCCGACATTTTTGGTCTGCGTCCGCTTTATGAAGAAATGGTCGAACGGCTTTCACGTGAATGGGAAATGTCGGTCATCGCAGTTGAGCCGTTCCCGGGCAAGAGTGTTGATGAGTCCATTGAAAGTCGTGTTGCAGTTCTTCCCCAACTCAACGACAGCGACAACATGCGCGACTTATTGGAAGGTGCTGATGCACTGGGCACGGTTACAACAGGCCTCATGGGATATTGCATGGGCGGCATGTACTGCTTTAAAGCAGCAATCAACGAACGCTTTGTTCGCATTGCATCTTTCTACGGAATGATTGTGATGCCGCCTACGTGGAAAGGCCCTGGGCACGTGGAGCCGCTTGCATGTCTGATTAATGGGTATGCAGACAATGTTCTTGCAATTCTCGGTGGGGAAGATCCGTACACGCCCGAAGCAGACATCGCTCAGTTGCGCGCAACAGGTGCACAGATTGCGTTCTACCCTGAAGCGAATCACGCATTCGCACACGATGCGTCGCGTCCGTCATACAGAAAAAATGACGCAGACGATGCATACGCAAAGACAAAAGACTGGCTACTCAGCGCCCTGCGTTAGTTGTGAAAAACATTGCAAAAACGCAATGTTTACAGGCTAAATCGCGCGCTGTTCCAATTTTGCACGATCAATAATGTGATACGTGCGCTCGCTCTGCTCGAGCCAGTGAAGCTTGATGAAGCTTGCGATTGCTTTGTTGACACGCTCGCGAGATGCACCCACCATGCCGGCGAGTTCTTCTTGCGTCACGGGCAATGTGAATTCATCCTTGCCGCCTGACAATTCCAAGAGACGCTTCGCGGTACGACCGGTGACATCGAGGAACACGCTGTCTGCAAGTGCTTGGTCCATTGCGCGAAGACGACGGCTGAGCATGCGGATGACATTCCACAACAAGTCACTTGACTTGTTGAGCTGTTCAATCACTGCAGAGTACGGAATCTCAAGAACTGTGGATGCTTCGAGTGAACGTGCACCCGCGGATCGTGGGCTCTTGTCGAGCATGCCCATGTCACCGAAGAGGTCGCCTTCATCCATGAGTGCAATCACGCTCTCGCGATGATCGAACGGACGATTACCAATCGCAATTGCAATACGACCAGAAAGAACGACATAAATACTGTCGGGCTCGTCACCTACTTCAAAGAGGACATCTCCGCGCACTAACTCGCGCACTTTGCCTGCAGCAGCAATGGGGGCGAGTAATTCGAGAGGTGCCTCTGCGAAGAATTCTGTTTCAGCGAGAACTT
>WLGW01000019.1 GCA_009703055.1 Actinomycetota bacterium | reverse complement strand
TCTGTAGGTATCAACTCGTACATACGGGTCAATCCATCCGAGGATGGAATCCAAGATTGATAACTGTCCACCAAACGCAGTGACGAATCGAATGCCTTCGTCAGCCACATACCGTTGTGGAACAGCATCGCCTTCTTTCGCTGGCATAAACCCAATTCGAGAAGAAACTGTCATTGCCTCGCCTGGCGCAATTTCCCAGCGCTGGATTCGCACACTCGCCATGACAACGACCGTAAGAAGAATCAACCACGAAACAGTGATGAGTGGCAGAGCAACCCGAAGAGTGCGTATATCTGCAGGGAACGATGGCGGTGGGAGGGCTACGCTTTCCTCGTTCATGAGTTCTTCATTCATTTCTCAGTCACTCCTGTCGATCTCTACTTCTGGTGTCGGCGTTCGTGCCGTGTGGGTCATGGCATTGGCGCTTCTCGCATTGTGGATTACTGACCGCATGAAGCCTGCCACGCCTCGACGCCCAATTCCTGTGCGGGTCGACAACAAATTGACTCCGTTGTACCGCGAACCAGACCAGCAGCAACGTCGTAAGGCAATTTTTAATCTCTCTGTCGGCGCACTTGTCCTCGGAGCACTCATCGCATGCATCGTTGGCTTCATGCTCACCATTGCTCTCGAGCTGGTGGGTGGACTTCTTCAGGCGTAAACAGTGTCTGTTGACGAGAGATTCGCTGTTATCCAATCTGGATTCAACGGAGACGTTGCTACCGCGCAAGCCGGTTTAGCGTCATCTCATTCAGATGTGAGAGCTAGCGCTCTTCGTTCGCTTCATCGACTTGATGCTTTGACATCAGACCATCTTCGCGCTGCAATGACTGATTCAGAATCTGAGGTTCGTCGAACAGCCACCGAGTTTGCTGCGCCGTTTCATGATGTCTCAATTCATCACCTCATTGATGATGCAGATGTGTTCGTCGCCGAGATGGCTGCATGGAGCCTGGGCGAACGAGTTCCAGTCACCGATGAAGAACTGCAGCATCTCATCAATCGCACAACTTCACACGAGGAACCTGTTGTTCGTGAGGCATGTGCGGCTGCGCTCGGTTCGATCGGTGATGAACGAGGGTTGCCCGCGATTCTTCAGGCATGTGAAGACAAGCCGGCTGTTCGCCGCCGCGCTGTCCTCGCACTCGCACCGTTCGATGGAGATGAAGTCGATGCTGCGCTGCAGAAAGCTTTAGAAGATCGCGATTGGCAAGTGCGCCAGAACGCAGAAATTCTAATTCATCCTCGCGACTAACGCTTCTGTTTCTTCAGTGCTGCCACGCGAGCCTTTTCGCACGCTTCATGCACAAAACATTCCTGCAGATGATCATTAATCATTCCCATTGACTGCATGAAGGAATACATCGTTGTAGGGCCAACAAACTTCCAACCGCGTTTCTTGAGATCTTTCGATAATGCAATCGCTGAGGGTGAGGTTGTTGAAAGTCCAGAGGGGTGTTGTCCTTCTCCATCTCTCCCATAAGGAGCAGTCGGAGCAAAAGACCAGAAGTGCTGCGCTAACGACCCTGTTTGTTCGACGAGTTCAAGTGCTCGGGCCGCATTATTGATTGTCGCTTCAATTTTTCCACGATGGCGAACGATTCCTGCATCATTCATCAAGCGAGTGATGTCCTTTTCGGTAAATCGCGCAACAACGTCAATATCAAAGCCAGCAAATGCCTGTCGGAAATTCTCGCGCTTACGAAGAATCGTTAGCCAACTCAACCCCGATTGAAAACCTTCAAGACAGACCTTCTCAAAGAGGCGTTCATCGTCAACGACTGCACGTCCCCACTCTGTGTCGTGATACTCCTGATACGGAACATCATCACCTGGCCACCAGCAACGAAGTTTTCCTGCCGACGCTGGACGTAACCATTCACTTGACGAAGTCATGTCGTCTCCTTCGTGAAGTGATGTGAGTATGTGACAGTACCTACTTGAATTGAATACGTGCTGTAGAACTCTTCAATACCTCGTGCCCGAGCAGCAACATGCTCAGGATGATCGCGCCATGCGTTGTGCGTGTCTTGATTTGAAAACGTCACGATGGTGACGCGCTCGCCATCTGGTGCAGTGAATGTCTTGAAGTCAACTAATCCCGGCATGTTGCTCGCCAATGATGCAATGTGCGGAGCAAGATCTGAATAGTCACGTACTGCTCCTTCAGCAAGCCGATTTCGAAAGATTGTGATGATTTCAGACTTTGTAGGTGACATGGCACAAGTGTTTCATGGTCTTCACTACGCTTTCCAAGTTATTTGTATGAAGCAAATAGGAGTACGGTGAACCCCATGGCGAAAGAATCCTCAGTCCCGGGCTTCACCCAAACGAGACTCATCATGGTGCTGGGTGCTTTGGCAACCGCAACCATGCTCGCCAACTTGGAAACATCCATCATCGCGACTGCTCTTCCTAAGATCGTGGGCGACTTCAACTCCTTTGAGAGTTTTGCGTGGGTCGGCACGTCGTACATCGTGACCTCGGCTATCGCCACACCACTTCTCGGAAAACTCTCCGACATCTACGGACGTCGACGCATCTTTCAAATCACGATGTTCATTTTCCTCGTCGGTTCGTTCCTCTGCGGTGCTGCTGGTTCGATGGGACAGCTCATTGCGGCTCGCGCCTTCCAAGGTTTAGGTGGAGGGGGAATCCAGGCGCTTTCCTTTGCCGTCATCGGCGACATCATTCCGCCGCGTGATCGCGGCCGTTACATGGGCTACTTCACACTTGCTTTTGTGGGTTCGGCAATTCTCGGGCCTCTCGTTGGCGGGTTCATCATTGATCACTACGAATGGAAGTGGATCTTCTGGATCAATGTGCCGTTCATCCTGATCGTGGGCACCGTGACACACTTCGCTCTCAAGCTTCCCTTCAAACGCAAAGAAGCAAAACTTGACTACGCAGGTGCAGCACTGTTGTCATTCACCATTGCCACATTGATGATCGGACTCGAAGAAGGCCGCAAGGGCTGGACAGAGACAAACGTGCTTCTTCTTTTCGCATCTGCTGCGGTGGGACTCTTTGCATTCATCCAAGTAGAGAAGCGTGCATCAGAGCCGATGATTCCTTTGCACTTGTTCTCCAACAAAGTTGTCTTCCGAGCAGCAATGTTGGGGATGATCGCTGGAACAATTGTGTACGGGTCTGGTTCATTCCTTGCTCTGTACTTCCAAGATGCCCTCTTCGTTTCCCCGACCGAATCAGGTCTTCGCTCACTTCCTCAAATGGTCGGTGTCACCGCTGCCACATTTGGTGTCGGTCGACTGATCTCAAAAACAGGGCGCTACAAACCGTTCCCCATTATTGGTTCCACACTTGCAACGATGGGCCTCATCGCCATGGCCCAGATTGACGGCACGACGAGATATATCTTCTTGGTTGTTCCCATGATTCTCATGGGCTTTGGCGCTGCATCAATTTTCACGTCAACATCTATTGCTAGTCAGAATGGCGTGGAGTATCACGATCTCGGAGTTGCAACTGCCACTGTGATGTTCTTCCGGTCTCTCGGTGGATCGTTCGGTCTTGCAATATTCGGCACACTTCTTAACTCGACCATTCGTAGCGAAATCCCAGCAAGAGTTCCCAACATTGCTCCTGAAGATGCGTCCACACTGATTCGCTCCCCAGAGATGATTCAGCGTCTTCCTGCCATCCCGCGTCAAGCAGTCATCGACAGCATTGCACTTGGTACCAGCAGAATCTTCTGGTGTTGTGCAGCATTAATGGCACTTGCAGTAGTTCTTGCTTGGCTATTGCCAGAGATTCCACTGAAGCAACGCGCTGGGCTTTCTGATGCCCTCGAGGACAAAGCACCTGCTCACTAATTGAGCAGACCTCTATTGAGGTGTTGCAACAAGCACGGGGATTATGCGCGAAGTGTTTGCCCGATAGTCGTTGTACTGCGGGAAAACACCGGCTGAACGATCCCACCAGATTGTTCTTTCGTCGCCTGTTACTTCACGAACAGTAAAGCGATGTGCCTCGGGACCATCTTGAATGAGAACTTCGTTGGGATGAGCCAAAAGATTTGAATACCAATCAGGATTCACATCAGAGCCACCGCGAGACGCAACGAGCGCATACTCACCTTCGTGCTCAACGCGCATCAAAGCGATCTTGCGAACATTGCCCGACTTTGCACCACGCATGGTCACGATGATGACCGGAATGCCGGAGTCACGAAGTGTGTTGCCTTCTGTGCCACCCGACTTCTCGTACGTGTCGACTTGGTCGCGCACCCATGCCATAGTGCTGGGAACATAGGTGCCTTCAAGATGAGCCATAGTCGCAGTCTACGGTCTAGCGATTTTCGGTATTCACACCAAGGACACGGCCGAGCTTGCGGAAGCTAGAGCGAAATGCCTCAAGGACTTCCGGATTGTCGATGAGTTCTTCAGGTAATCCTTCTTGCGTCACCACGATGAGAGTTCTGCCATTGTCTGCAGTGAAGGTTTGCGTTGAACGAAGTTCTCCGCCCATGAACTCAGGCTCCCCAAACACCATTTTGTGTGGGGCTTCCAGTTCCAAGATGATTCCTTTATTGGGGCTCACCTCTCCAGATTCTTCAAAGACCATGTCGAACTCAAACCGCCCACCGACATGAAATTCCATGACAACAGAATCCAAAGGGATGGACAAGCCTTCAGGTGAAAAGAACTGGTGAAAAAGTTCCGGTGTTGAATAGGCATTCCAGAGGACGTCCGGAGTTGCATCCACCCAATGTGTAATCACTAAATCTCTGCTCATCTCAATCTCCTCATGACAGTAGCAACAATGCCGATTAAAAAGTAAAGCGATAGACGTTTGTCTCGCGCTGCACAAAGCCGAGCTTTTGATACAGGCGGTTCGCTGCTTCACGCGACGGACGCGATGTGAGATCGACGGTTACTGCACCGCGGGCACGAGCCTCAGCTAGTGCAGCCTGATTCAGCGCTTCACCAACACCGTGACCGCGAGCAGAAGAGTCGACGACGACGTCCTCGATCCAGGCCCGTAGACCCGTCGGGATGCGGAATGTTGCAAGCGTGAGTGATCCAACAATCTTCCCGTCAACACGAGCGATAAAGAGCACTGAAGAATCTGAAGACACAATCTCCTGCAATTCACTTGACTGTGGTGGCGGATTCGAGGACGACAGTTGTGGAATCAGCAATTCAAACGCTGAGATGAGTTCCGGCGTAACTTCGGTGGCCCGTTCAACAACAACTGACATGGTCTCCACCTTGCCACAAGATGAACAAATTCCCATGTTTTCCACAAGGAAACTCAGGAATTTCATGTCCCAAAAAGGACGGTAGATTTCAGAGGTAATGACGGCTTCAGATCACGTCCGCTGGTTATCGAGTCCAAAACTCCATAACCCCACGGTCATCGCAGCTTTTAGTGGCTGGAACGATGCAGCCGACGCCGCAAGCACAGCCGTACGTACATTGATTGACGCGTGGCACGCAGAGCCTCTTGCAGAAATTGACCCAGAAGAATTCACTGACTTCGCAACGATCCGTCCTTCGGTGCGCTTGGAAGATGGCATCACTCGTTCCATCGTGTGGCCAAAAGTCAGCCTGTGGCATGCGAGCACTCCCGGCGCCGACGTCATTCTTATTCTCGGACCAGAGCCAAGTTTGAAGTGGCGACTCTTCACTGAGCAGATCATCGGTGTGGCAGCACGCTTTGATGCAGCCATGATCTTGTCACTGGGCGCGCTCATTGCTGAGGTGTCACATCGAGGTGACGTGCAGATCATGGGCACCGCTAATGACGACGCCATCATTGAACGCTTTGATTTGCGCCGATCACGTTACGAAGGCCCCACCGGCATTATCAGCGTCTTGCATGACGGATGTGCACAGTCATCTATTCCTTCAGCGTCGCTGTGGGCAGCTGTGCCTGCAATTGCATCGCAGATTCCTTCACCAAAGGCAGCAAATGCCCTCATCGCTCGCGCTGGAGAAATCATCGGAACGCCTGCCCCGCTCGGCGCGCTTCATAATCGCATTGTTGATTACGACAATCGTGTCGAAGCAATGATTGATGATGACGATGAACTTCGTGAATACGTCGAGCGCATTGAGACTCTTGGTGAAGATGCTTTCGGCCTCGATAACCCGAACCAACTTGAGTTCGACTTCAGCGATACAGATGAAGACGATGATGCCGAAGAGAACATTGACACTTTGGTAGACGAGGTCGAGCAGTTCCTGCGCGACCAAGACGGTCAATAGTTCTTACATTCCTTCTTCGCCACGCCACAGTTGTTCGCGTGGCGCATCAAATGTCGCTGGTGTGATGATCCCGTTGATCGCAGCAAATGCCATGTCGCCCCACCATTGAGCACCAGCAGTTGGTGTTGGCAATTCATCAGGACCAAACCAACCAACATCTGCAGTTTCTAATGGATGGCCATTGAGTTCACCACCCGTTGCCTTCATGTGAAAGAGCAACATGTACATACCAAAGCGTGAGAAACCCATCCGCATACCGTCAACGACACCCAGTAACTGCAACGGCATTGCATGAATGCCAGTCTCTTCTTCGACTTCCTTTACTGCGACTTCAGCAGGTGAATACCCCACATCAGCCCAACCAGTCGGGTACAGCCACACCCCACTGTCTTTCCGCTTCACCAGAAGAATCTTTCCTTCTTCGTTCCCCACGATTGCACCAATGGCAACTTTTGGCGTGACGTAACCCGGAACTCCTTCGCCGATTGATTCCATCCACTCTTGAACAAAGTGATCTTGCTCTCGCCGTACTTCAAGAGCCTCATCTGCCGACGCTTTAATGTCTGCGGCAACCTTCAGTACTTCTTCATACCGTTCGCGTTCGTACAAGCTCTGGGTAAAGCCCATGCCAGTGCGGGCGATTGCAGCCAACGTCTCGCTCCAACGAATGAGGTCTCGGGTGAAGTTTTGGGGAGATACGTCGCTCACACAACAAACCCTAGCCCTGCGAAGCAGAGCTCGATTCCGTCATCGCATTGTCACGTCAAACAAGCACATGAAGAATGGCGCGGGAGATCTCATTCTTGTAGGACTCATCGGTGATTCTTCCGCCACCCGACTCACGAACATAGAAAGAGTCAACAACTTCGTTTCCTAAGGTCAAGACACGCGCATGTCGAATGTCGAGACCCAGATCAGCAATTGCTTTTGTGATTCGGTGAAGAACGCCAAGCATGTCAGGAGCACGCACTTCGAGGAATGTCGCATTCGATGATGCTGAATCATCAAAACGAACTGTGGGCGCCGCAGGTGCAACTGCAGATGTTGCTCTGCGCGGGCGAGCACTTGCTGCACGGTCCGCGAGGCGCGATTCAAGTGCAAGGCGACCAGAGAGTGCACGTTCAAGATTTTCAACAATCGGTGACCAGTCAATTTCGCCAAGAGGACTGATAACACGGAATTCCGATGCAGCCATTCCCTGTTCATTTGAATGCGCTTCGGCACCAAGAACATCAAGACCACTCAGCGCCAATACACCCGCCACTTTGCTGAATGTTCCGGGACGGTCAGGGCTTACAACCGCGACTCGATCGGGCAGAGCGCGAATTGCAACTTCACCCGCTGCCATCATTTCCAACACGCCTGCATCAGGGAACAAACGCCACATCACTTCTTGCACATCGCCACCACCCAGTACATGGCGGGTTCTGTCGACAAGAAGTGCAATCAGTTCTGCTTTCCAATCACTCCATGCTGATGGGCCAGTTGCTTTTGAATCCGCTTCTGTCAGCGCATGCAAGAGATCAAGAACAACCGTGCTTCCAAGACGCTCAGCAACCATTGTGATGGTCGCATCATCGGACAAGTCTCGTCGCGTTGCAGTATCAGCAAGCAACAGGTGATGTTCAATCAAGGAACACACAATCCCCTTGTCCGCATCGGTCAGACCCATGCGTGTTCCGATGTACTCAAACATCTCGACACCTACTTCGGTGTGGTCTCCGGGATACCCCTTACCGATGTCATGAAACAGAGCACCAATGACCAACAAGTCGGGACGTGTGACTCGGTCAACGAGGCCCGCCGCATTTGCCACTGTCTGCCACAGATGGCGATCAACCGTGTAGCGATGAAACGCATTGCGTTGTGGCTTGCTGCGAACAGGTGCCCATTCAGGAAGTACTCGTACCAAGAGGTTTCGTTGGTCAAGAGCTTCCAAGACAGGAATCGCGTCTTCGCCTTCCAACAACAGCGCCACAAGATCATCACTCGCGCCTGCAGGCCACGGATCCGGCCACACCGGTGATTCTTGACCGAGTCGGTCCAGTGATGGTCGAGCGATACGAGCACGCAATCGCGCTGCTGCCGTTGCCACACGCAACAACAATGTGGGGTCTTCCGACACATTCACATTGTCAACAAGATGAATTTCTCCATTCAGAAGTTCAACACCAGGGGCAATTGACTGTGGAGTACTTGAACGATTAGCGGGAGGGTCAAGACGAGACCACGCTTCGTCCGAAATCCAGGCAACACGTCGACCCACTTCTGCGAGAGCTGCCATTAACGCATCATCAGATTCGAATCCTGCGAGTGCAGCAACAGGTCTTTGATCTTCCAGCCGCAGAATTTCGTTTGGACGGCCAGTGTGACGATGCAGTGCAACGCGAACATTCAACAAAACGTCATTGCACCACTCCAGTTGTGCTGCATCGCCGGGTAACAAATCAAGACCGGCTTTCACGGCCCATTGCAATGCATGAATATCGCGAAGACCACCAAGACCTTCTTTGAGATTCGGCTCTAACAAGAATGCAACTTCGCCGTCTTTGGCGTATCGCTCAAGAACACGAGTGTGGAGTTCTACGAGCCACTGACGGCCGCGCTTGCGCCAACTCTCTTCCGCTTCGGCGATGACCTGATTTCCCAGAACTTCATTTCCTGCAATCACGCGTGCGGTGACAAGTGACGTTGCAGTGTCTAAATCTGTTCCACACAACTGAATGGTTTCTTTCGGCGTGCGTACCGAATGGCCCAGTTTGATACCCGCGTCCCACACGGGGTACCAAATGCGGGGTGCAATCTCACTGATGTCCTTCACATTCCTGTGAACCAACAACACATCGAGATCACTTTGTGGCGCCAGTTCGCGACGTCCATAACCGCCCACTGCAATCAGCGCAATGTCCTCACGCTTTTTCACATCGGCAGTAGCGGCATCAAACAACTGTGCAAGCCATGAATCTGTTGCCGCAGACATCGCCTGACACGCCGTGAGACCTCTCAGTGACAAGTCATTTGAAATGTCCAGGCGTGTGACCATGACCTGAGCGTACGGTGCCCCACCAGCGGGAAAGCCGTGAATTCAAATGGTTCACATGCTTTTTACAATTCCCCCGAAAGCCACGGTGGCGGGGGGATTATTGGATCTTGCCCTCTGCGCGGCGCCGGGTCAGAACAGTGGCCGCCTTCCATGCACCCCAGCTAATACCGGCTTCGTGAACGTCTTCCGAGAGGTCCTTCCATGTCAACGGGCCAACGGCGTAGTGGTCGTGGGGCATGACCTGAGCATCAAACTCATCGCGGCGCGGCGTAGGAACCCCGAGGATGGCGAGAGATTGATTTGCGAAAACATTTGCTTCACGAATGACCTGTAATGGGTTAAATCTCTGATGGTCAACATCGGTTGTCAGAAGTGACAAGAGATCTCCAGAGAGTTGTTGCATCGTCTCCCGCGACACTGACTCAATTGCTTCCATGAAGTCAGCCCCGGCACTCACACCACCATGCGATGCAATCTCCAGCATTCGTCGTGCGACCCATGCAGGAATCGCCTGCATGACTGCCACGTATAAGTCCCTGGGATACGACTCCAAGTCCTCTATCGATGCATTCGTACTGCTCATTGGCATCAAACCTACAGAACATCAGAACGCACCTGATTATCCCTGCAATATGGGGACGAAAGTACACTCAAGAGGCATTCTCGGAGGCTTTGATGACGTTTACCCCAACCACACCCACCGGATTCCCCGGCACCATCGGCAAAACGATCTCTGAGTCGACCCCATATTTCCCTGACCACAATCAAGGAGCAGGAAAGCCAAACATTCTCATCGTGTTGCTTGACGATGTGGGCTTCGCAGACTTTGGTTGCTACGGCGCCGAGAACAACACACCCACTATTGATGCGATTGCACAACGCGGACTTCGCTTCTCTGGCTTTCATACGACAGCGATGTGTTCCACCACTCGTGCAGCACTTCTCACTGGCCGTAATCATCACTCTGTTGGTGTTGGTTGCCTCGCCAACTTCGACAGCGGCTACCCCGGCTATCGCGGCAAGATCACACACGAAGCAGGAACACTTGCTGAAATGCTCCGCCCGCACGGCTACCGCAACTACATGGTCGGCAAATGGCATGTCACACCTCTCACCGAAACAGGCCCCACTGGTCCCTTCGATGGATGGCCACTTGCACGCGGGTTTGACCGCTTCTACGGATTCCTCGATGCAGAGACTGACCAGTACAGCCCTGAAGTTGTGCGCGACAACACTCATGTCACCGCACCTGGAACGTATTGGACTGGCTATCACCTCACCGAAGATCTTGTTGACAACGCCATTACCTACGTTGCAGACCACACTGCTGGCGCACCCGACACACCATGGATGATGTTGCTTGCACCGGGTGCCTGTCATGCACCTCATCAGGCCCCCGTTGAATACATCGACCGTTGCGAGAAGAACTACCTCGATGGTTGGGATGCAGCACGCGAACGTCGTCTCGCAAACCAAATTAAGTTGGGAATTGTTCCACCAGACACCGTCCTTCCTGATCGCAACGATTGGGTTCTTCCGTGGGCAGACGTACCTGCAGATCAGAAGCCACTATCTATTCGATTAATGGCTGCATATGCAGCAATGCTCGAACACTTCGATGATCACCTCGCACGCTTGGTGAAGCAGCTTGAAGACTCCGGTCAACTCGACAACACCGTCATCATGGTGATGAGTGACAACGGTGCAAGTCAAGAAGGTGGACCATTGGGATTCATCAATGCAATGGGGCCTTTCAATCTCATTGCGGAATCAATCGAAGAAAAGATTTCAAAGATCGATGACATCGGTGGTCCTGATACACACAGCAACTTCCCGTGGGGTTGGGCGATGACCGCCAACACACCGCTAAAGCGCTACAAGCAGAACACGCACTCCGGCGGAATTCGTGATCCCTTTGTCATCGCATGGCCAGGTGTTGTGAATGACCACGGTGGTGTTCGCCACAACTTCTGTCATGCCGTCGACCTTGCCCCGACCATTCTCGAGATGCTCGGTCTTGAAGCACCAACAACTGTGAACGGCATCGCACAGATGCCAATTGAAGGTCAATCATTCGCACCTGTTCTCAGTGACCCCAACGCAACAATCAATCGTGGTCCGCAATATTTTGAGATGTTCGGTCACAGAGGAATCGTTGTTGACGGATGGAAAGCAGTTGCGTATCACCAGATGGGAACTCCGTTTGAAGACGATGTGTGGGAGTTGTACCACCTTGCACAGGACTTCAATGAGATGAATGATCTCGCTGCACAAGAGCCAGAGCGCCTTGCGAAGCTGATCGAGATGTGGTGGCAAGAAGCCGACAAGAACAAGGTGTTGCCACTTGACGATCGTTTTGCACCACGTTTTGCAGAGAACGCAGAACGCCATCGAGGCAATCGTTCGCGCTACACCTTCTGGAAAGGAATGG
The DNA here is from genome assembly GCA_009703055.1 of Actinomycetota bacterium. Lineage (GTDB taxonomy): Bacteria > Actinomycetota > Acidimicrobiia > Acidimicrobiales > Ilumatobacteraceae > UBA2093. The sequence goes on along the minus strand of WLGW01000019.1, from coordinate 12,489 downwards.
GTCACATCCCATCCGATGTTGCACCCGACTTACGCAGTCGTTCATACACAATCTCTGCATACATCGATGTTCCTGCAGATGGTTGTGAGGGTGTCTTGATCTCTCACGGAGACCTCACCAGTGGATACAGCCTCTTCATTCGAGATGGTTTCCTCGAGCATGACCTCAACATTGGTGGCAGTCACCAGATGCTGAAATCAGATCGCAAGATCTCGGCTGGCCCACACATTGTGGGCGTGCGTATGAAGCGCAACGGTAACGAAGGAACACTCACGATGTTCATTGATGACGTTGAAGTGGGCACCATGACAACGGAAAACATCTTCTGGCTTCTGATCTCATGGTCGGGACTTGACATTGGCCTCGACCGAGGAACACCTGTAAGCCATTATGAATCGCCATTCCTGTTCACAGGCGATCTCAAGAAAGTCGAGATCAATCTTGATGATGATCAAGTTCTTGATTTCCATGGCGCAAGTCGTGCCACCATGGCGCGCGATTAATTAACGCTTGCCGCCCGCAGGGACATCGCGAAATGGCATGTCTCTATCAACTTCAGGTTCTTTGGGTAAACCAAGGATGCGTTCACCGATGATGTTGCGCTGCACTTGATCCGTGCCGCCACCGATCGAGGTGAAGTACGCATTGAGCTGTGAGTAATTCGCATCACGTGCACGAGGATTCTCATCACCATCAAGTGTTCCTTCAGCGCCCAACAGTTCGCCCTGTAAGTGACCAGCAAAATGCAGCAGTCCACTCATTGCGAGTTTTCCGAATGATGCGAGAGGCGACGAACCGCCACCGGCTGACATCGCTTTTGACCGGTCGTTGTTCCAGTCGTTCACTAAGCGCATGCAATGCAACTTCGCTAACTTCTGTCGTACCTTCAGGTCGTTGTTCTTCCCTACCGATTGCGCCAGTTTCACCAACGACAAATCTGGCAACGGAATGTGACCCATTGCAGTTGCTGTCGCGCCACCAGCCGGGCCACGAGGGCCACGACGTGAGATGCCCATCATTGCGCGCTCGTACGCCAGCGCACTTTGCAATACCCACCAACCCTGATTGAGTTCACCCAGCATGTTCTGCGCTGGGACTCGTGCATCAGTGATGAACACTTCGTTGAAACGTGAGTCACCCGTTGCCTGTCGCAGCGGACGCACTTCAACACCGGCTTGCTTCATCGGAAGATAGAAGAAAGAAATTCCGCGGTGCTTTGGCTGATCCCAATCAGTGCGAGCAATCAACATTCCATAGTCGGCATCTTTCGCACCAGAGGTCCACACCTTCTGGCCACTGACGACCCATTCATCACCGTCACGAACTGCTGACGTGCGAATACCTGCAAGGTCTGAACCAGCTCCGGGCTCGCTGTACAACAAACACATCGCCACTTCGTCCATCAACAAAGGACGAATAAATTGTTCTTTCAGCTCTGGCGTGCCGAAGCCGACAATGGAGCCAGCCCACAGATTGGATTTGTCTTGTCCCGTGCCAGGTGCGCCTGCAGAAACAAACAATGCTTCGACTTCTTTTGCTGTTTCGTCATCTAACGAACGGCCCATGCAATCTTCTGGCCACCGCAATGCGGACCAACGATGGTCAATGACGAGTTCTTTCCACTTTGCAAGATCCATGTCGGGCTGCCAATGCGCCGCTAAGAACTCGCGTGCTTCATTCACAACATTTGCCACGTGTCCCCCGTTTCAACAACCCAAACCTAGACCCAGGTCTATGCAAATTGCATTGCCACAAGGCGATAAATCGGCACACATGCCAGCATGCAAGCACCATCGAGTTATCAACATAAGTTGATATGCTGACGCCAGAGATTCTGCCATCATCCATGCAATGTCTGCACGAGGAAAATTTCTCAGGTACTTATGAAGAAGAAAAACACAAAGAATGGGCGACGAGCGCTCGAGGATATTGAGTCCTTCCTAAAGGAAGTAGAGACGTGGGATGACCTCAATGAGCGAAAACTCACCGAGGAAGAGATGTCAGTGACGAGCGCATTGTTGGAACGAAGTATTTGGGATCGTGAACTGTGTCGAGCAATCGCCGTAGCAAGGGCTTCGGGTTCCACATGGGAACGAATTGGGAACTTGCTAGGTATTTCTCCACAGGCAGCGCACAAGAAATACGCACCAATAATGAAAGACGCGAGTTAGATCTGGTGGATCAGTTCTTCGACAGGTGTAACCATGCCGACATAGAACGCGCCGAAGTCTGCGTACACAGCCGATGCCTCGTCGTAGCGCATCGTGTACACGACTTCTTTCAAGTCATCAGGATGCACAGCAAACAAGGTGACTCCCCACTCGTAATTGTCAAGGCCCGTTGAACCCGTAACAAGTTGAATCACGCGGCCGGCGAATGTGCGCCCGCTCTTGCCGTGCTCTTCCATCAGTTCTTTGCGCTTGTCGAATTCCAAGGTGAACCAGTTGTCTTTGTGCTCGCGGCGCTTTGACATTGGATAGAAGCACCAAGCGTTCTTTCCTGCAGGTGGCAGTGTCGGATACAGACGAGCATTCAACATTTCCTGCGGCATGCCCTTTGAATACTCAGACACTTCTGTGAGCGACACATAGCTGTCAACAATTTCAAGACCTGCATGCTGCACACCTGTTTGTAATGCCTTCAGAGCGCGCATGTCTGCGGCCATGCCCATCACTGCAAGATCAGCTTTGTGACCCAACATGGAAACAGTGACGACGGTGACGCCGTTTGCCTCTGCAGCCTTCACGGCTGCAACAAGATCATCGCCCTTGAAGTCAGGGAATGGCTTGCAAAAAAGGTGGACGACCCCAAGGCCGACCGAGGGGGACATCGGTTCGCTCATATTTCTAACCTATCTACTGACGAGTGACTGTGACGACGGCTGATGCAAAGCGAGTACCTGCATCACGATCCATGTGGAGGTACAAGGACGGCTCAGCAAGTTCGAGCTCCATCAGAACTGGAACTCCGGCGGAACCACGAACAACGTCAACACGGGCATACAACGGCGCGTAACCGAACTTCTCCACGATGAAGTCCATGACTTGCTCGCCCAATTCACGTTCTTGCGATGACGCATCACGGGCTGAAATATCTTCTTCGGTGTATAGGCCGTTCTTCACATTGTCGCCTGTCGCCAAGATTGCACCTTTGCGGAACGCGTGGCTATAGGTGCCGTTGAAATACACCATTCCGGTTTCACCGCGTTCATCGATGAAGCGCTGATACGGCTGCACCATTGCAACTTTGCCCGCATCAATGAGCGAGCCCAGATGAGCCGCTGCTTTCACAGGGGACTCCATATGGCGTTCAGTGTTGTTTGAACCCGCACTGATTGTCGGCTTCACCACGATGTCACGATCAAGCATTCCTTCATTCGTGATGAGCACTAAGTCTTCAGCGCTACGAACAAACATTGTGGGAATCACTGGGATACCAGCATCGATCATTTCGCCGAGATACACCTTGTCGGTGTTCCACTTCACGATGTCAGCGCTGTTAAACAACGTTGTTTTCGTGGAAACATCATCAAGCCATTGCACGAAGTCGTCATAGCGACGGTGATAATCCCATGGAGAACGAATAATCGCCGCGGAGAACCGTGACCAGTCCTCAGCGGCGTTATCCCAATCCGTAATTTCTGCGACGATTCCGCGGTCTTGGAGACCGCGAATAATCAACGAAAGATCTGTGTCGTGATGTCGCGCCTCAGCACAACTAACGAGTGCGAGAGGACGCGACATCGACGATCAGAAATGTATGAACGACTTAGAAGTCGCCCATGCCACCGTGGTCATGACCTGCATGTGAAGCCTCTTCTGGCTTGTCTGCAATCACGCACTCGGTGGTGAGGAAAAGAGCAGCAATGGACGCAGCGTTCTGCAATGCAGAGCGTGTCACCTTTGCAGCGTCGATGACGCCCAACTTGACAAGGTCTTCGTACTCGCCTGTTGCAGCGTTGAGGCCTTCGTTGCCCTTGAGGCTCTTTACCTTTTCAACAACGACTCCGCCTTCAAGACCAGCATTTTCTGCGATCTGCTTAAGTGGACCTTCGAGTGAACGTGCGACCATGCGTGCGCCGGTTGCTTCGTCACCTGTGAGCTTTTCAGCAGCAGCGATAACTGCAGCTTGTGCACGAAGAAGTGCAACGCCACCGCCAGGAACAACGCCCTCTTCGATAGCAGCCTTCGTGGTGCTCACTGCGTCTTCGATGCGGTGCTTCTTTTCCTTGAGTTCTACTTCGGTGGCTGCGCCAACCTTGAGAACTGCAACGCCACCTGACAACTTGGCGAGGCGCTCTTGGAGCTTCTCGCGGTCGTAGTCAGAGTCTGTGTTTTCGATTTCAGTCTTGATCTGGTTGATACGACCCTTGATGTCATCTTCGGTGCCAGCGCCTTCGATGATTGTTGTTTCATCTTTTGTGATGACAATCTTCTTTGCGCGACCAAGAAGGTCGAGAGTTGCATTCTCCAACTTGAGACCAACTTCTTCGCTGATGACCTGTGCACCAGTGAGAAGTGCGATGTCTTGCAACATTGCCTTACGACGATCGCCAAAGCCTGGAGCCTTGACAGCTGCGCTCTTGAACGTGCCACGAATCTTGTTCACGACGAGAGTTGCAAGTGCTTCGCCTTCGATGTCTTCAGCGATGATGACGAGTGGCTTGCCGCTCTGCATGACCTTTTCAAGAACAGGAAGCATGTCGCGAACGTTTGTGATCTTGCCCGAGACGAGAAGGATGTATGCGTCGTCGAGTGATGCTTCCATGCGGTCTGCATCGGTGACGAAGTACGGGGAGATATAGCCCTTGTCGAAACGCATGCCCTCGACGAGGTCCATTTCCATTCCGAACGTCTGGCTCTCTTCAACGGTGATGACACCGTCTTTGCCGACCTTGTCGATGGCTTCAGAAATCATGCGGCCGATTTCAGTGTCGGCTGCAGAGATTGAGGCAACCTGAGCGATCTGCTCTTTCGAATCGACTTCTTTCGCGAGATCCTTGATGCTGACGATTGCTGCTGCAACTGCTGCCTCAATGCCCTTCTTCAAAGACATGGGGTTTGCGCCGGCTGCAACGTTGCGCAAACCTTCGCGCACCATTGTCCATGCAAGAACTGTTGCTGTCGTGGTGCCGTCACCTGCGACGTCGTCCGTCTTCTTTGCGACTTCCTTGACCAATTCAGCGCCGATGCGCTCATATGGATCTTCGAGTTCGATGTCTTTTGCGATGGAGACACCGTCGTTAGTGATTGTGGGTGCTCCCCACTGCTTGGCGAGAACGACGTTGCGACCCTTTGGTCCGAGCGTGACGCGGACAGCGTCAGCCAACTTGTTCATGCCAGCTTCAAGACCGCGACGGGCCTCTTCGTCAAACGCAATGAGCTTTGCCATGGTGGTTTCCTCCGAATTGGGGTGCCTATATGGGGGGGTACGCCGAGGGGCGAACCGATGGCTAGCACTCTACCGTTGAGACTGCTAACGCCACACCTGGCATGTTTGGGAAACCGACCCTCACCAGAGGGCCAAAAGGCTTAGAAACCGCCAGTTACGCAATTCCCGTTCGGCCCAATGGCCTCACTCGAGTCGCGGCTTTTAAAAGCCGCCGGCGACCGCGGGAATGATCGAGACGGTGTCGCCGTCCTTCACAGGGGTTTCAAGGCCCTGGAGGTAGCGCACGTCGTCATCAGACACGAAGATATTCACGAACTTGTGCAGGTCACCTGAGCCATCAAACAAACGCTCGCCAAAGCCATTGTGAGCCGCATCAAGCGACTTCAAGACTTCACCCAAGGTGCCAGCAGGAACTTCAACAGTGGATGCTCCACCGGAGATGGGACGCATGGTGGTGGGGATTCGTACGGTAACGGCCATGTGCAAAACCCTACCGAGCGACTAGGGATTTGTCACCAGTGGCGCCACACGGTCGCTCCACGGCATCGCGACCTCTAACTGAGACGCCAACCGCACCAAAACATCTTCACGGAACGGGGCGGCCACAAACTGCACACCCATTGGCAATCCAGACGTGGACCAATGCAATGGAAGACTGATCGCTGGTTGGCCCGTGAGGTTGAACTGTGCTGTGTACGCCAACACTTCAAGAAGATGACGAGTGCCGTCTTCGCCGGCGAGATAGCCGATCTTCGGTGGTGGACCCGCAATCGTTGGCGTCACCAAGATGTCAAAGCCGCGAGAGCCATCCATGGGTTCCCACCACTGCACAACTTCACGGCACCATGCATGCAACCACATCATGTTGTCGAGATACATCCCTGTTGAAACGTTGCGACCAAGGTTGCGCATCAACAAGTTGTCGGGCTCCATGTCGCCCTCACCGATCTCGCGTCCAAGAATTTTCTCAAACGTTGAAACATCTGCGTGTGTCCATGCGGCAACAATTGCCGTGAACTTGCCGGCGCTCTCAGGATGTTCCAACGCGGTGGGCCACGCAACGGAGACATCGTGCCCGAGCGATGTCAACATCTCTGCGGTGCGACGAACCGATTCACGAGATTCTGCATGATCTGTCTGGTGCTCGAACAACGGATGATCCAAGATGCCGATGCGCAAACGACCAGGATCAACGCCGACTTCTTGTAACAACGGACGTGCAAATGGTGGCGCTGTGTACGGGTCGCCAGGTTCATAGCCGGCGATGACATCGAGAACAGCTGCAGTATCGCGCACGGTGCGCGTCACGCTTCCATCAATTGTGGAACCCATCCAGCTTTCACCAAGGTCTGGTCCTTTACTCACACGACCACGCGATGGCTTCAAACCAACAAGTCCGCATTCAGCTGCAGGAACACGAATCGAACCACCACCATCGTTTGCATGACCAACAGCAACGATGTGCGCTGCGACAGTCGCAGCGGAACCACCCGACGAACCACCGGTGGAATGTTCAAGGTTCCACGGGTTACGTGTTGGACCGTAACTCAATGGTTCAGTTGTAATCGTGTTGCCGAACTCTGGTGTATTTGTGCGACCAATGACAACAAAACCAGCATCACGAAAACGACGCGTGAGATAACTATCTCGTTGCGCGATGTAGTTTTCGTTTTTCAAGAAACGAGCGCCCATGTGATGTGGCTCACCTGCCATTGATGCGCCAAGGTCTTTCAACACCATCGGCACACCAGTGAAGGCACCGTTGGGCAGACCTTTCGCAACATCATCACGTGCACGGTCAAATCGCGGATGAATGATTGCATTGATGTCGCCGTTCACACGCTCTGCTTGCGCAATTGCGGCGTCCACCATCTCGCGTGCCGACACCTCGCCTGTGGCAACCAAAGCGGCTTGTGCCGTTGCATCCAATTCGTTCAATGAATCACTCATGGTGGAAACCTTATGCCCGCCGTAAGGTAGCCCCGTGCGAGTTCTTGCAGCGGCCGACAAATTCAAGGGCACCGCCAGCGCCGCACAGATCTGCGCCGCAATCGGACACGCATGTTGGGCTCTCAATATTGATTGCACCGAGATACCGATGGCCGATGGTGGCGAGGGAACGCTTGATGTACTCGGTGGACCCAACCGCACCACTCTCGTGACAGGACCATTAGGCCAACCAGTAGAAGCCGCATGGCGACTTCACCGAGGCGTTGCTGTGATCGAGATGGCTCGTGCGTCGGGACTCACTCTCGCCGGTGGTCCAGCAAAGAATGACCCACTGAATGCCACGACGCAAGGTGTGGGTGAGCTGATTGACACAGCGCTGAACGCAGGCGCCAAGAAAATCATCGTGTGCCTCGGTGGTTCTGCCACAACAGATGGTGGTCTTGGCGCGCTGAAAGCCATCGGCACACCTGCACGACTCCTTGCAGTTGAATTCCTCGTTGCGTGCGATGTCGACACGTTGTTCACCGATGCAGCGAAAGTCTTTGCGCCACAAAAAGGTGCGACTCCTGCACAAGTAGGAATGCTGACTGGTCGACTGGAACAACTCGCGCAGCGTTATGAGCGCGACTACGGCATCAACGTTGCGCGCATGCCTGGCAGTGGCGCTGCTGGCGGACTTGCCGGTGGTCTTGCTGCACTCGGCGCAAAACTCATTCCTGGCTTTGACATCGTGGCTGAAGAGAATGGCTTTGATGAGGCCGTGAAGGAACACGACATTGTCATCACAGGCGAAGGCTTACTTGATGACACCAGCTTTGACGGCAAAGTCGTCGGGTCGGTATTTGATTACGCACAAGATGCAAAGAAGCGCACTCTTGCAATCGTGGGTGACATTGACGAAGCAATGGACTCATCATTACGAGCAGAGATTGAAACAATCAGCATCACTGAAATGTTTGGTGCCGACATGGCGTTGCAACAGGTGTTGCGTTGTGTTGAAGACGCCACAACTGACGTTCTCAAAAAACTGCTTTCTTAATGTGCGTCGCTGTGAGCGACACACCATCAACAACAACTTTTACTGAGGAACAGTGGTGGTTGCAGCGATGCCGTTCGGCCCGCCTTCAGCACCAGCAAGTGGCTTGTTCGAAAGGTCTGTTCCCAAAAGAATCAGAACACATGCTTCGCCGATGTTGCCATCTTCCAACGGAACAGGATTCGGCATTGGCCCAAGATCAACGTTGCCGCCAAGGACTGCTGCAACATTTTGCGCATTGGCTTCACAACCCACGGTGTAATACACACCGGTCTTCAAACGCTTCGCTGTACCAGGAGCCACGTTCTTTGCTTCGGGCACCACGTATCCACGTGCCTGCAAACGACCAGTCATGTCGCCGGCGCTGCCTGCGATACCCGATGCGTTCGCAACCTGAATCTTGAAGCCCATGATGTTGAACGGCGCAGTGGACGATGAAGAGTTCGGGTCAGTGGTTCCACCGCCAGGAACCGTGACTTCCGGTGCCTTGGTGGCAGGGGTGACACTGGTGCCACCATCTGCGCGTACATCGCGAAGGATGAGGAATCCGAGAAGGAGTGCAACCACCGCAACGGCTGCGCCAAGGCTGCCGTTGGAGGCTGATGGAAGTGAGGGGCGGGATCCGCGGGGGCGTTGCTGGCTCATAAGAAAAGGTCCTCCGTATTGGAAAAGGAGATATCCACACCGTAGTGGGCGGGTGTACAGGGTGCAGGCCACCACAGTAAACCCTTATACATCAAGCAAATGGAGCCGGGTGTGGGGGTTGAACCCCTCACTCTTGAAATCTTGCAGAGGGCCGGTCCCCAGTCGCCCCAATCAGCCACATAATGGGTTTTGGCGTGAAACCTACCAATCGAGACATCTCGGAACTTATTGTTTGCCAACAGAAAGTTTTGGGGGAAACTCATGAAAAAACCACTCGTCGTCACGTTGGCCGTGTCAACACTCCTTCTCATCACGGGTTGCTCAAATAGCGCAATCCAAAGTGATTGGGATCAACTCTCTTCAAGTGCCCAAGATGAAATTTGCTACGGCGTCGCTGAATTCGGTGCAGATACTGCCGCTGGACTTGAATACACACTAAATAGTGAATACGGCAAAGATGATCTTGCAGATTTCCTGCGCGGTAAGTGTTAGGAGCCCTTCATGAAAAAAATTGCTGCAATCATCTGTGTTGCCGTCGCCCTTACATCGTGTAGCTCTGGCGGAAACAATTCGGAAAATGATTATTCTCCCGATAACTCTCGAAATACACCAGCTTTTGAATCTGCGGTGTCACGCACATGTACTCGCTTGGGGCTTGCGTTTTCACAAACTGATGTGAATTTTCTTCTCCAGGAATTGTCATCTGCAATCGCCGGAACAGGATTCAGCGATGCAGAAGCAGTTGAGGAGTTACGTGTTCAATGCCCCAACAAAGTGTCCTACGCAAATGCTCTTCCTTAAGGTCCAACAATGAAGAAGCTTCTCATTATCGCCCTACTGCTCGTGCCAGCAGCCCTCACGTCCTGCAGTAGTTCAGATGAGAATGGCGGCGCCACCGTCATCAATCGGTTCTGCCTCCCTGGTGGAGATGGAAACATGTGGGAACACGTGGATCTCAGCGACGGCAGACAAGGCGTGCCAACTGGCGCAATCTGCTAGAGGTAAATGGAGCCGGGTGTGGGGGTTGAACCCACGGCCTACGCATTACAAGTGCGTTGCTCTACCACTGAGCTAACCCGGCGAGGTCTCTCAGCCTAGGCGTGTCCAGCCATTCGCACACGGGTCACTTCATAAGTGGCCAGCGCGGCCGCCGCCGAGACGTTGAGAGAAGACACTTGGCCCAACATGGGGATGCCCACAATGGTGTCGCAACGGTCCTTCACCAGGCGGGACAAGCCCGTACCCTCGGACCCCAGAACGATGCAGATGCCCTCGTTGGCCAACTTGCCAATGTCGAACAAGGTGTTGGTGCTGGAGTCGTCAAGACCGACCACCCAGATCCCCTTGTCCTTCATCTGCTGAATTGCAGTGGGCAGACCCGACACAAGAGTCATGGGAACATGCTCGACGGCTCCGGCTGATGCCTTTGCCACGGTAGGAGTCACGTGCACTGCACGATGCTTTGGCAACACAACACCTGTCACGCCTGCACCATCGCAACACCGCAAGAGAGCGCCGAGGTTTCCGGGATCGGTCACGCCATCAACGGCCACCAAAAATGGTGCGACACCATTGTGCGTCTTCAACATGTCGGCAAACGATGCCTCTTCCAGTTGATCAGCAAACGCGATGATTCCTTGCGGTGCTTCGCTGCGCGCTGTGTCTTCCAACGTGCGGCGCGCAACTTCAAGAATGGGAACACGTTGTGCGTGTGCGATTTGTTCGATGTCATCAAGAATCGGTGCAGCATCGATGTCGGATGCCATCCAGATTTCGCGAATCTTGCGCTTCTGACCAATCAACAATTCACGAACTGCTTGACGGCCTTCTACTTGTTCTCCACCGAGACCTTTTGCAACAGGTGCATTACGACGTGGTGCTTCACCGCGACGTCCACCAGGAAGCGGAGCGGAACGACGAGCCTTTGGACGCGGAGCATCATCACGCGAGAACGAAGCAGCGCTACGTGATGCACCGCCGGCACCAGCACCCTTGCTGCGCGACACAACACCGCGAGATGCTGCAGCGCCACTTCGAGGTGCAGCAGCCTTCTTTGCTGCTGGCTTGCTTCCGGCGCGGCTGTTTGTGTTGCGTCCACCAGCGGGACGTCCTGGAGGTCCGAGATTGACCTTTGCCTTGGGCTTATTCGATTTACGTGCGGCCATGACTATGACTCCTTGATAATGACGGCTGATGCGAAGCAGGCAATGCCCTCGCTGCGTCCGATCGCCCCCAGGCCTTCAGCGCGTCGTCCCTTCACAGAAACGGGTGCACCAGCGGCTTTGGAAAGCAGGGTCACCATTGTGTCGCGAGATGGAGCAATTCGTGGCGATTCGCACACAACACTGCAGTCAACATTGCCAATTCTCCAGCCCGCGGCAGTCACTTTGGCTGCCACATCACTCAAAATGGCCAATGAGTCCGCACCCTTCCACGCTGGGTCGGTGTCTGGGTAGTGCTGGCCGATATCTCCAAGTCCCGCTGCACCCAAGAGTGCATCAGCTGCTGCATGAGCAATCACATCGGCGTCGCTGTGCCCCACCAGCACGCGCTCACCAGGAAACGGAACGCCACCCAAGATGAGGACGCGACCTTCAATGGGTGCATCAGCGAATTTGTGGATGTCAAAACCTTGGCCAACTCGAACATCAATCATCAGACTTCACCTCGTAACAAATAGTTGGCGTGCGCATTCGCCCATTCCAGATCTTCTCGCGTTGTGATCTTGCGGTTGACGACTTCGCCCTCCACCACGATGACTTCGCCGGCAATCTTTTCGATCAATGTCGCGTCATCGGTTCCTTCACCGCCACTTGCGTGAGCTTTGCGAAGCGCATCGGCTCGAAACGCCTGAGGGGTTTGGATTGCTCGAAGGGTCTCGCGATGCAAAGTGCTTGTCACGACGTTCGATGCATTCACTTGCTTGATGGTGTCAACAACGGAGACACCTGGCACAGCTCCGGCAGCCCCATCAACGACCGCGGAAATCACATGTTGGTAGACCGCTGGACTAGCAAAGGGGCGCGCGGCGTCGTGCACCACGATGATCGTCGCTTCCGGCGGAACAGCGGCAAGACCCTTACGCACTGATTCACTGCGTGTTTTCCCACCTTCTACTTCGTTTTCGCCATGTGCTTGTCCCTCGGGCAACACGGTGATGACTCCAACGGAATGTTTCGATGCCCCCTCAACAGCCCAGTCCACGATTTTCTTCCCGCCGATGAGTTCAAATTGTTTTGCACTGCCAAAACGGAGGCCTGAACCTGCCGCTACGACAATTGTCCACACAGTTTCATTTTCAGCCATGCCCGAAGGGTAGTACGGTCAGAATTGCTATGGCACACGAACAAGTTCTCGCTGAAACAGAATTCTTCGCAGAGGCACCTCTCGAATTACTCGCCCCCATTGCTGCTGCAGGCAAAGTGCGCGAGTTAGTGCGCGGAGATGTCCTCTTTGAAGTAGGTGAC
>WLGW01000018.1 GCA_009703055.1 Actinomycetota bacterium | reverse complement strand
GTCCTAGGCCACTAGACGATGGGGGCTAGAACGACTCCGGTTGAGAGCAATAAAACACTATCGGCAGGAGTGCGCTAATGCGCCCCTTGAATCTAGGGACTTTCAGCCGTTAGACAACGTGTCAACTGTCCATTCCAGTAACCAGCCCAGATATCCGTACAACTGAGCCTGACCAAATGTGGGGTCATCGTCTTCAATATCGTCTGTGTCTTCGTCCTCAGAGACTCCCAAGAGCGTGCCCAGCACCAACCTCAGGCTGTTGAGCACCATCATGAACGCATACATCTGGGACTCAGAGATGGGTTCGTGAGTGCCGAGGACCTCTCGGACGGTGGCAATCGATGAAGCTCGCGATGCGCTGAGTTCGTCGCGCATGTAGCCCTGATACTCAGCATCAAGGTCGGGGTTCTCGTGATACGCGGTGGGGAAGAGGCGGCGCAGGCGTGGGTCTGTGTGCTCGGCGGTCAGGACTTCTTCTAATTGGTCAACAAAAGCGAGCATCGTTTCGCGTTCAGAGTCGGTGAGGTTGATGCGAAAAGCCCCATCGCCCAGTGCCTCAACAGGCCCGGCTTTCTTGCGCTTTCTCATGAATCCTTCTGCGAGTCCTTTTGCATGGTTGCCCACAAACCGTGCTCATGCAGACGAAACACATCAATTTCTGCGTGCTCACGTGTGCCACTAGAGACAACAGCTCGACCCTTCTCATGAACGTCGAGCATCAACAGATCAGCTTTTTCCTTGGAATAACCAAAGAGCTTCTGAAAAACGAAAGAGACATACGACATCAGATTGATGGGGTCATTCCAGACCAAAACAATCCAAGGAAGATCGGTATCCGTCGTCTCTTGAATGTCGGGTTCGGCCACCTGGGTGTCAGAAGCACGGGTGTCCCCTGGCCTGAGGAGGGGGTCTGTGGTGAATGGCACTGAAACATTGTGCTGCCGATTGGTCGTCTTTGCTTACCAGCCATACGATGAATGACTGTGCCCCTCAATGTTCGTCCCGTCGTCCCCTCGCGCCTGACTAGCCGCGGACACAATTCTGGACGTGCACCTCGTTCTGTTATTGGTGGCTACATTGCGCTCACAAAGCCCCGAATCATTGAGTTGTTGCTCATCACCACAGTTCCAACAATGGTGGTGGCAGAAGGCGGTTGGCCCGCACTCAGCCTTATTTTGATCACGTTGCTGGGCGGCTCATTGGCAGCTGGCGGAGCGAACGCAATCAACATGTACATCGATAGGGACATTGATGCCCTGATGGAACGCACTAAGAACCGTCCCCTGGTGACGGGCCTGATCGCCCCAAGAAATGCCCTGATTTTCGCTATTTCTCTGGAAGTACTGGCTTTTGCCGTTTTGTGGGCCGGCGCCAACTTCTTGTCGGCGTGTTTGGCACTGTCGGCCACTTTCTTCTACGTGTTCGTCTATTCCTTGTGGCTGAAGCGCACCAGCAAGCAGAACATCGTGATTGGCGGTGCGGCTGGCGCAGTTCCCGTCCTTGTGGGCTGGGCCGCGGTCACCAATTCGTTGTCCTGGACCCCGTGGTTGCTGTTCTTGTTGATTTTCTTGTGGACTCCCCCGCACTTTTGGGCCTTGGCCATCAAGCACCGCGAGGACTACACCGCGGCAGGAGTTCCCATGCTTCCCGTGGTGGAGAGCCACGAAAAGGTCATCCGGTCGATGATTCTGTACACAATCGCACTAACTATTTCCAGCTTGGTCATTGTCCCGGTGGGGAACATGGGCTGGGTCTACGGCATCTCAGCTGCGGTCTTGGGCCTTGCCTTCCTCTGGGGCACAATCGCACTTGGTCGATCCGATAGCCCATCGGCTTCCATGAAGCTCTTTTCGTTCTCCATTTCGTACATCACGGTCCTTTTCGTTGCCCTGACCGTCGACGTCTTTGTTCGTTAATCGTGCGCAATTGCACTAACTAAAAGCCTTCCAAGGATTTACCCTCCGAGTGGGGGCGGTGGTTAGTGTTAGAGCGTTACATCTAGGCGAAATCACCCCGGAAGTTCGCAAGGGCTATGGGGTGTCACCAGGAGACCATCCGAAAATGACCACCAACGACACTCATGTCGGCGCATCGACCAAGAGCTCTAGCTCGTCCGTTGTCGCCTCAGTTGGCCAATGGGTGACCAGTAGCGATCATAAAAAGATCGGAAGACTGTTCATCGGTTGGTCTCTTGTTCACGCAATAGAGGTTGCCGTCATCGGCATCATCTTTGGTTTAGAACGAATGAGCCCATCAAGCATGCAGATCTTTGATGGTGACGCAGCACTTCAACTTTCGTGGCTGTTCCGTCACGTGCTTGTTCTCGGATTGGTTGCACCACTCTTCATTGGCATCGCGATTGCGGTTGTTCCCATGCAAGTCGGTTCGAAAGCAATCTCGTTCCCACGCTTGGCGCAATACGGATTTTGGGCATGGTTCTTCGGGTCTGGTCTTGTTCTGATTTCACTCATCGCAAACGGCGGTCCCAACGGCGGCAATGCCGACATGGGCGACCTTTTCCTTTTGGGAGTGGGACTTCTCATTGTTGGCCTTTTGTCAGCAAGCCTTTCTGTGGCAACGACAATCCTCACCTCACGTGCACCGGGAATGTCTCTTGACATGATCCCTGCATTTTCGTGGTCTGCTCTCATTGCATCAATCGCAACATTGCTTACCTTGCCTGTTGCGATCAGCAGCGTGATCTATCTCTATGTTGACCACACCTATGCACAGAACGCATTTGGTGGCGGCAAGGGGATTGAGACATGGCTCGGATGGGTCTACTCAGCGCCACAAACGTTGGTGTTCGTCATCATGGCGTTCGGCGTACTTGCTGAAATTGCTCCGGTTGTAGCGCGCGTTCGTCAGCCATTGCGCCCCGTGGTGCTTGGCGGCATTGCATTGATTTCCGCAGCCACCATTGGCGCTGTCACACAGACCAATCATGTTCTTGATCTTTCCGGCACAAATGGCGACAAGTTGTCGAGCACAGTGTTGTTCCTGTTGACAAACGGTTTGCCACTTCTCGGAATGCTTGTTGCTGTCGCGGTCGCAATGCTCTCCTTTAAGGAAGGCAAGCCATCAGTCAATGCAGCTTTCGCATTCTCCATTCTCGGTGTTCTCATGATTCTTGCGGGAGCCACTGGTGCGTTCGTTGGCAACGTCAAAGATGCTGGCCTGCAAGGAACTTCATTCTCTGAAGGCATCACGCTGTATCTCGCATACGGCGGCGTGCTTGTTGCTCTCGGTGCATTGACACACTGGGCACCAAAATTGTGGGGCGTTGTTCTTGACGACAAAAAAGTTCTTGGCCTTGCAGGTCTCGGCTTGATTGGAACTGTTCTTTCATCACTCCCGCTGTACATCGCCGGCTTTGCTGATCAGCCTGCAAATGTTGTGAACGGTTTCGAGTACGGCGGACCCGTTGCACTCTGGAACGTTCTTGCTGCAGCGGGCTCTGCGCTGATTGCTCTTGTTGTCCTCGCGTACGTCGGTCTTCTTGTCGCAGCAGTGCGCGCAGGCGCCGGAGCAAAGGACGACCCATGGGATGCACACACACTTGAGTGGTCCATTCCTTCACCAGCACCAGCAAACAATTTCGCTTCACTCGCAACGGTTTCCTCAAGTGAACCACTTCTCGATGCGAAGCCTTCTCAGGAGGTACCGGCATGACATTGGCATTGCCTTCCGCACCCTCACAGACATCACGTCGTCAGGTTCTTGTCGGCACAGCGTTAGTCGCTGCTGCAGCAGGAATGTTGATCGCCGGCATGCTCGCGATGTGGATGAAGTTCCGCGCTGGTGCGCCGACTCGCGAATCTGCTGACGGTTTGAAGATCATCAAGGACTGGATGTCAAAGGACATCATCGTTCCTGAAGTTGCTGCCAACACAATGTTTGCAACATTCCCATTTGCAGCCTTGATGGCTCAGTGGGCTGTGTATTCCGCAAAGCGTCGTGATGGCCAGCACCGCTCTCTTGCACTTGTGATTTTGTTTGGCATTGGTATTGCTCTTGTGAATGCCCAAGTTGCCATCTACGCGCAGATGGAAGTGGTCTTGGCAGAGGGTGCCTTTGGTGCTTTGTTCTACGCAATCACCGGCACCATGTTGGCGTTGATTGTGAGCGGCATGGCATTCACAACAGTTGCTTTCTTCCGTTCCGTTGGCGGACGCGACGATGACCTGCAAGTCATCTCAGCGAATGCGTTGTATTGGTACTTCCTCACAGCGGCATTTACCGCAGTGTGGTTCTTCGTGTACGTGCAGAAGTAGGTCGAGATGTTTACTCCAGGCTCAAAATATTTCCTTGGTCTCACAGGCCTTGGTCTTGTGTCCGCAGTGTTGTACTGCTTCCTCGTGAACCCTTCAGACCTTGGTGCTTACGCATTGTTTGGTTTGTTCATTAGCGCCGCACTCATCGCTGGTTTCTCGATCTTCACTCGTGACGGAGACACAGACACGGTTGCTGAAGCTGTTGAAGCAAACACCGAAACAACTGCTCCATCGTTCTGGCCACTTGTCTTTGCACTTGGTGGGGCGTTGACACTTTTGGGAATTGCCACAAACGAGATTGTTTTTGTTTTGGGTCTTGCAGTTCTCATCGGTGGCGCCGTGGAATGGGTCATTGACGACTGGGCTGAAAAGGCATCTGCCGATTCTGAATTCAATGCGTTTGTTCGTCATCGCGCAATTGGCGCACTTGATTACCCAGGCATTGCTGCTGTGGTACTCGGTGTTGTTGCGTTCTTGTTCTCACGAATCATGCTCACCGTCTCGAAAGACGAAGCATCAATCATCTTCATCATTGTGTCGGCCTTGATCTTTGCAACAGGATTTCTTCTTGCAGCGAAGCCAGCATTGCGCGGCAAGTCCACAGCCATCATCTCAGTGGTGGGAGCGCTCATCCTTGCGGTCGCTGGAGTCACCAGTGCTCTCAATGGAGAGCGCAAGGAACTTGTGAAGTACGCGAAGGAAGATCCGTACTCAATTTCTCATCGTGAGTGCGGCGAAGAAGCTGGCGAACATTACGACCACGAACCCAATGGCTCTGTGTCATTGCGCTCTGGCGTGATTGCAACAGTTTTTGTTGAGGACGGCAAGATTCGTGCTCAGGAAGTTGGATTGAAGCGAGACGTTGAGTCCATCACTATTCCGCGCTCGAACTCCACAACGATTTTGTTCCGCAATCTCGATTCAGAGGAATACCGCTTGGTCGTCAACTTGGGTGAAGTCAAAGTCGGAACCACTGATGTGATGGAAAAGGTCGGAACCTGTACTCAGCTCACCGGCAAGAACGAAGAGCAAGCTCTGACTGTCACTATTCCCAAGCCTTCAAACCCTGAGGCCCCGTACACGTTGACGGTGCCAGGGGCGACAGGCGAGATCAAGGTGGTGGTGCCGTGAGCCACACCCAAAAGCCCAAGACAACGGAGAAGGCAATGGATACCGTGAGCCCCGTGAAAAGTTTGACACGTCGAATTTCGACCACCATCGCAGGCGTCGCTGGCGCTGTCGTGTTGGCAGGTTGTGCTCAGAACGCACCGCAAGACACCTGGCAGCCAAAGGGCGATAACGCCCAGATGATTACCAGCCTTGACAAGCTTGTGTTCCCCATCGCCGGCATCGTCGGTGTGCTTGTCTCTGCATTTGCCGCGTACATCTTCGTGAAGTTCCGCGACAAGGGTCAGGCAATTCCTGCTCAGTCACACGGCAAGCCAATTGTTGAAATCGTTCTCACGATTGTTCCTGCTCTGATCTTGACCGTTGTTGGTGTTTTCACTTTCCGCACAATCATGGATCTTGCAGAAACGCAAGACACCGAAATGATTATCAACGTCACTGGTCAGCAGTGGTGGTGGGAATACGACTATCCGGCACAGGCAGATCAAGGCATTACGCAGCCGATCATTACGTCGGGTCAGTTGGTCATTCCTGAAGACACCAATGTTTTGTTGCGCGAGACAAGCCGCGACGTTATTCACTCATTCTGGATTCCAGCACTGAACGGCAAGAAGGATGCAGTTCCTGGTCGTATCCACTTGCTTCGTATGCAGGCTGATCAGCCAGGCATTTATGCTGGCCAGTGCACCGAGTTCTGTGGTCTCTCACATGCCAACATGCGCATGGAAGCCATTGCATTGTCGAAGGAAGACTTTGCCAAGTGGGTGGCAAACCAGCAGAAGCCGTACGTAGCCCCTGCAGAAGGAACATTGGCGAAGGAAGGCGAAGGCGTCTTCATTAATCAGTGCGCACGTTGCCACCAGGTCAATGGCATTAAAGATGCCAACGGCAAAGCCATCATTTCTGCTCCTGATGAGAACGTCTACTCCGGTGCTGCACCGAACTTGACGACACTCATGACTCGCAACACATTTGCTGGCGCCATGTTCGACATGGTGAATCAGAAGTGCCGTGCAGACGTGTGGAATGCAAAGTCAGAAGAGTTTGGTGCGAAGTATCTCGCCGGCGTGACTGAGGAATGCCTGAATGAGAAGACCTTGCGTGCATGGTTGCGCAATGCACCGGCAATGAAGCCGATGTATGCCGACCCAGCAAAACTTGAAAAGACCAATGGTTTGTACCGCGGTATGCCGAATCTCGGCCTCACCGAGGACGACATTGACAAGCTCGTTGCCTACCTATTGACGCTGAAGTAATCGGAGAACGACATGGCGATCATCGAACGACCCGGAACAGGCACTACTCCAGTAGTGGCGACTCCACAACAGACTCTTGGTGCTGTGAAGCGCCCAGTCGAAACAAAGGGCTGGCGAGAGTGGCTCTTCACTGTCGACCATAAGAAGATCGGCATCATGTACGGCGTTGTCGCCATGGTGTTCTTCATCATTGGTGGTGTGGAAGCTCTGCTCATTCGTTTGCAGCTTGCAATGCCAGACGGTCAAATTCTTAGTGCTGACAAGTACAACCAAATGTTCACCATGCACGCCACCACCATGGTGTTCTTGTTTGCCATGCCAATGGCTGGTGCATTTGCGAACTACTTCTTGCCATTGCAGATTGGTGCGCGCGACGTTGCGTTCCCACGAATCAATGCATTGTCATTGTGGCTTCTCATCATCGGTGGTCTTGTTCTCAACGCGTCATGGTTCCTTGGCGGAGCTGCTGATGGTGGTTGGTTCATGTACGCACCAAACTCAGGCCCCATCTTCTCGCCATCTCATGGTGTCGACTTCTGGGTCATCGGATTGCAGATTGCTGGTGTGGCGTCATTGCTCGGTTCCATCAACCTGATTGTCACCGTCGTCAACATGCGTGCTCCAGGTATGAGCCTCATGAAGATGCCAGTGTTCACCTGGATGATCCTCGTGGTGCAGTTCCTCTTGGTCTTCTCACTTCCCGTGATCACCGTTGCGCTCGTCCTACTGATGTTGCAACGATCGTATGGAGCAACATTCTTCGACGTCTCTCAAGGTGCCGACCCGCTCTTGTGGCAGCACTTGTTCTGGATCTTCGGACACCCCGAGGTGTACGTGTTGATTCTGCCGGCCTTCGGCATTATCTCTGAGGTACTTCCCACGTTTGCTCGTAAGCCTCTTTTTGGTTACCCATTCGTGGTCTTCTCTGGTGCTTCAATCGGACTTGTTGGATTCGGTGTGTGGGCCCACCACATGTTTGCCTCGGGTCTCGGACCCGTATCGGTGGCGGTGTTCTCCGTTGCAACGATGGCAATCGCGATTCCTACTGGCGTCAAGATCTTCAACTGGTTGCTCACAATGTGGGGCGGCAAGATTTGGTACACCACCGCAATGAACTTTGCGATTGGTCTCGTGGTGTTGTTCACCATCGGTGGCTTGTCAGGTGTGACTCACTCTGTTGCACCTTCTGACACGCAACAAACGGACACCTATTACATCGTTGCCCACTTCCACTACGTGTTGTTCGGTGGCATGGTGTTCGGTCTCTTCTCCGGCTTCTACTACTGGTGGCCAAAAGTGTTCGGCAAGATGCTCAACGAAAAATTGGGCGCCTGGAACTTCTGGTTCATGGTCATTGGTATGAACCTGACGTTCGGCCCCATGCACATCCTTGGTCTTCAGGGCCAGCCACGTCGTATGTACGTGTGGACAGAAGCTCGAGCAGGTGAAGGTTTCTTCAACCTCGGATTCTGGAACCTTATTGCTTCGATTGGTTCATTCATCCTCGCGGTGGGTGTTCTCTTCTTCCTCATCAACGTGGTGATTACCGCGCGCAGCAAGAAGCAAGCGCCGCTTGACCCATGGGATGCTCGTACCCTTGAATGGCTGACAACCAGCCCACCAAAGGCACACAACTTCGATCGCATTCCAGTTGTGCATCACTTGGATGAGTTCTTCCACCGTAAGTACGAGGAAGACACTGCAACCCACACAATGAAGAAGGTCGCCGAGGGCGAAGATCTGGTGCGCGTGGAAGAAGAAGCAGCAGATGCTCACATCCACTTGCCTTCACCGTCGTACTGGCCAATTGTTCTTTCAGTTGGTGTCGGACTTCTCGGATTGGGAACCATCTACGGCATTCCAATGATCGTGCTTGGCTTCGCCATCACACTGTTCGCTTCCTACGGCTGGATCCTTGAGCCATCCGTTGCGGAAGAGATTGATTTTGAGCCATCAAACAATGATGGCAACACGAAGGAGATTGCTCCCCTTGGCTGAGACAGCAACACACACAGCTGACCACGCGTCAGAACACGGTCACGAAACGTCCACCGGCCTCTCCAACAACAAGTTGGCAATGTGGCTGTTCTTGGGCTCAGAGTGCCTTCTCTTTGGTGGTCTTATCTCCACATACATGTTGTACCGCGGACGTGTCTCCGACGGTCCACACCCAATGGCGATCTTCGACATTCCATTCACCTCTGTCAGCAGCTTCGTTTTGTTGATGTCTTCTCTCACGATGGTGTTGGCCGTAACAGCTGCACAGCGTGGTGACGACAGCCGCACAAACTTGTGGCTCACCATCACTGCTGTGTTGGGTGCGACATTTGTCGGTGGCCAGGTGTACGAATTCACTGCTTTCATTCGTGAAGGTCTTGGCTTCTCCACCAGCCTTTTTGGTTCGAGCTTCTACACACTGACTGGCTTCCACGGTATTCACGTGTCGGTGGGTGTGCTCATGTTGCTTTCCACCGTGGGCATTATTCGCAAGAACAAGATCACCGGCAACAAGGCCGAGGTTGTTGAAATTGTGGGTCTTTACTGGCACTTCGTTGACGTGGTGTGGATCATTATCTTCACCCTCGTTTACCTGATTCCATCCTGATAGCGAGGGACGTCATGAGTACATCTACTGAACAACACGAGCAAGAGCACGGCATGTCAGATGCCGGCTACATCAAGATTGCACTTATCTTGGCGGCAATTACAGCGCTTGAAGTCTCCACGTATTACGTCGACTTCGGGCCACTCTTCATGCCTTCATTGATGATCATGATGGTGGTCAAGTTTGTGATGGTTGTGTCGTACTTCATGCACTTGAAGTTCGATAGCAGAATCTTCAGTTTCATGTTCTACACAGGATTAGGCCTTGCGTTGTTTGTGTACATCACTGCACTCGCAACGTTTAAGTTCTTCATCTCCTAGTAGAGAGGTGGGTTGACGGTGTTCTTCGCCGCTATAGAACCCACAACAAATCCGAACCCCTGGCGGTATCAATTCCACCCAGAAGTCTGGGTATTGATCATTGGTCTCATTGCTGCCTTCGTGTACACCGTGCGCGTTCTTGGGCCAAAAGTAGCGCCCGAAGGCAAGGTCATTAGCCGTCGGCAGAAAACAACGTTCATCGTGATGATCACCTTGTTGTGGCTTGCCAGTGACTGGCCGATGCACGACATTGCAGAGGAATACTTGTACTCGGCGCACATGGTGCAGCACATGATCCTCACGTACATCGTTCCGCCTTTGGCTCTTTTGGCGACACCGGAATGGTTGTTCCGCTTGTTGATTGGCAAGGGGTTCACGTACAAAGTCGTCAGACTTCTGACGCGTCCAGTGGTCGGAGTCGTTGTGTACAACTGCACGCTCATGATCACGCACATTCCGCAAATCGTGAACCGAAGTGCCGCTGGCGGACCATTGCACTACTCACTGCACGTTCTTGTGGTCTTTACATCGTTGATGTTCTGGACTCCGGTGTGTGGACCGATTCGCGAATGGCGCATGTCTGATGGTGCCAAGATGATTTATCTCTTCGGCACCTCCTTGATTCCGACGATCCCAGCGGGTTGGCTGACATTTGCTGAGGGCGCTGTGTACAAGCACTACGACACGCTTGTGCGCGTTGGTGGCATCAGTGTTCTCAGTGATCAACAAGCCGCTGGTGGAATCATGAAGTTGGGCGGATCATCCCTGATGTGGGGAATCATTATCTACATCTTCTTCAAACGCTTTATGGGTTCGTTCTTTCAAGAACAGTCGTATGACCATGCCGATCAGATACCTGATGCAGAAGTCGTTGGTACAGAACCGCCACTGATGTACTCCGAGGTGGAAGCGGCATTTGATCGCACTCGTCCACCGAACGAGACGACGTAGTTAGCTCCAGCGGAAACGCTTCGCAGCAATTGCAGGAGCCAATGCGGCCCACACTGCAAGCACGATGAATGGCTGCATAAGCGGTCCGCTGCCATTCAGGGTGGAACGCAAAAGGTCAGCTAGTCCAGTTGATGGCAATACAGATGCTGCAGTGCTGAGAAAACCGGGAAGTGAGTCTCGTGGAATGATCATTCCACCGAGCAAAAGAAGCAGCAAATACAGGCCGTTTTGAGCTGCCAGATTGATCTCAGCACGAAGTCGACCAGCAAGGATGAGCCCGACTCCAGCAAATGATGCTGTTCCGAGGAACACGGCCGCGATTGCTAATGGCCATGTGTTTCCTGCGGGGTTCCAACCGAGGAGAAGACCAATCGGCAAGAGAACAGCTGCTTGTAAAAGTTCAACAACGAACACCGAGAGAATTTTTGCAATGACCAATTGCGATTTCGACAGAGGAGTGGCGCCCAGACGTTTGAGAACGAGATAGGACCGCTCGAAGCCAGTGGCGATTCCGAGGCTCACCATTGACGTGCTCATGATGGCAACAGCAAGCACGCCAGGAACAAGGAAGTTCAACGGCTCTGTGTCGCCACTGGGCAACACATCAACGGAACCGAAAAACGCCAGGAGAATCACGGGGATGATCAACGTGAGAAGTAACTGTTCGCCGTTGCGCGCCAGCAACATCAGTTCTGCACGCAGTTGAAGGAAAATGCGCTTCATCGACGACCGCCTGTCATTCGTCGGTATGCATCTTCCAAAGACTCTTGACCCATATCAACACTGAGGAGGGGGAGGCCTTGTTCTGCAAGCCACTGCGTGACGCGACCAACAAGACGCGGTGATGACTCTGCTGCGATCTCATAGACACCATCACCCATGTGGTGTGCGGGGCTGCCGGCAGCACCCGCAAGTTCCGTCGTGTCGATAGTGGCAACCGATGTAAATCGGAAACGCTTGCGAACTCCGGTGAGATCGGCGATGGCACCTTGGGCGATCACGCGACCTTCCTGGAAAAGAACTGCATGGCTGGCAACGCGTTCGGCCTCAGCCATGTCATGAGATGCGAGAACAACGGTGGTTCCTCGTTGTGAAAGAGCAGCAATGATGTCGCGGATGGTGTCGCGCCCATCAATGTCGACGCCCGAAGTGGGCTCATCAAGGAAGACAACCTTGGGGTCGCCAGCGAGCGCAAGGGCGAGCGACACGCGCTGCTGCTCACCCCCAGAGAGGCGTCGCCAAGTGCTCTTCACTCGGCTTGTGAGCCCCACTTGTTCAATGAGGGCAGCGGCATCAACCTTCTTGCCGTACAGGGCACAGAAGTGGCGAATCACATCTCCGACACGAGCACTGGGGTACACGCCCCCGCCCTGCAACATGACCCCCATCAGGTGGGTGAGTTGTGCGTGCTGAGTACGCGGGTCTAATCCAAGGACCTGAATGGTTCCCTGCGCAGGCTCACGAAAGCCTTCACACACCTCAATGGTGCTGGTCTTTCCTGCGCCATTGGGCCCGAGAACCACAGTGACGGCCCCTGTGGGGGCTTCAAAGGAGACATTGTCAACGGCCGTGAGACTGCCGTAGCGGACAGTGAGATTTTCAACGACAACGGACACCCCTCCACAATACGCCTGATGTATTCACCCCGACCCCGTAAAGGGCGGGCAGGTAGCCTCATTTCTGTGATTGATGTTCGCCTACTGCGCACCAACGTTGACGTTGTGAGAGAAGCCCTGGCTCGCCGAGGCAAGCCTGAGCTCCTTGCCCAGATTGACGAGGCTGTTGCCCTTGATTCCCGACTTCGGGAGATCACGGTCGAGCGCGATGCAATCCGTGCCGAGGTCAATGATCTGTCCAAGCAGGTGGGCATGTTGCGCCGGGACAAGAAGAACGAAGAAGCCGAAGAACTGATGGAGCGCAGCCGCTCTTTGGGTGAACGTGAGCGTGTTCTGCAGGGTGAGACCGAAGGTCTGCAAGACACATTGCATCAGGTGATGCTGCGGATTCCGAACATGCCGCATCCAGATGCACCCGACGGCTCAAGCGATGAGGACAACCCCATCATCAAGGGCCCTGTCAACATGCCTTCTTCTTTTGCAGACCATCAGCGTGTTGCACACTGGGACACCGCACGTGAATTGGGCATTCTCGATAACGAGCGTGCGACGAAGATTTCTGGTGCGATGTTCACGATGCAGCGCGGTCTTGGTGCCACGTTGTCACGTGCACTGTGTCAATACGCGCTCGATATGAATGCTGATGCATTCGAAGAGATTCGTCCGCCTTCATTGGTGACGACAGCAACATTGACTGCAACTGGTCAATTGCCCAAATTTGCTGATGATGCATACGCCATTGAGCGTGATGACTTGTGGGCAATTCCAACTGCTGAAGTTCCGTTGACATCGCTGTATGCAGGCGAAGTTGTTGATGAAGCAGATTTGCCTGCACGCTTTATGGCGTACAGCAGTTGCTACCGCCGTGAAGCAGGTTCTGCAGGTCGTGATACACGTGGCATGTTGCGTGCACATGAGTTCGACAAAGTTGAAATCCTTGCTCTCGCAACACCCGAGCAATCACCCGAGTTGCTCATTGAATTGCGTGATCGCGCCGAGCGTTTGATTGCTGGTCTTGGATTGCCATACCGCATCATTGAAATTTGCACAGGCGACATGGGCGGAAGTCATCACCGCAGTTTCGACATCGAGGTGTATGCACCTGGTTGCGATAACTGGCTTGAAGTCAGCAGTGTCTCGTGGTTCTCGGATTATCAAGCACGTCGCGGTGATATTCGTTTCAAGCGCACAGGTCAGAAGGGCACAGAAGTAGCGAACACTCTCAATGGTTCTGCTCTTGCAGTTCCTCGTGTGTGGGCTGCTATCTGTGAGAACTTCCGTCAAGCTGACGGCAGCGTGAAGATTCCCGATGTGTTATTGCCATATATGCGCGGCGCAACACACATCACGCCAAAGGCGTAATCAATGGGTCTTGCTGATCGTCGCATTCAATATGAGACCGCTGGTCTTGAGATTGATGATTTGCTGGCGAATCCCATTGACCAACTGAATCTTTGGTATCACCAAGCAGAAGAAGCTGGTGCTGCTGAACCCAATGCGATGGTGGTGTCCACGATTGCTGCTGATGGTTTTCCCGATGCCCGTGTTGTTTTGGCTCGCACCATCAACACCGATGGCATCACGTTCTTCACGAATCGTCAGAGTACAAAGGGTGTCCAGATTGCTGAGCATCCAGAAGCTTCCGCGACATTTGCATGGTTGCAGTTACATCGTTCAGCACGCATTCGTGGGTCTATTTCGTTAGCGACAGAAGAGGCAAGTGATGCATATTTCGCATCACGGCCACGTTCATCACAGATTGGCGCCTGGGCGTCACCGCAATCTGAAGTCATTGGTAATCGAGATCAACTCAATGACCTCGTGGAAGAGTTCACTGAGAAGTTCAACGGCGTGGATGTGCCACGGCCACCACATTGGGGTGGGTATGTGTTGTCAATCGACAGTGCAGAGTTCTGGCAGGGTCGCCCCAGCCGTTTACATGATCGTTTTCGCTATACGCGTCACGGAGTTGTTTGGCGTGTCGAGCGCCTTGCGCCTTAAGGAGAAACATGTCGTACCTCGTACCAGCAGAAGAAGTTGTGAAGGCTTACGTTGAATTGCGCGAGCGCATGATCACATTGCTGCGCGAACTTCCGGAAGATGCTGCACAGATCACTGTTCCGCATTGCCCTGAATGGACGGTGCAAGAAACCGTGTCACACATGATGGGCGTACCGGAAGCCATCATGTTGGGTGACATGGAAGGTGTCGCCGGTGAAGAGTGGACGCAGCGCCAGGTGGAACGTCACCGCGGTGACTCCTTGAAAGATCTTGCAGATGCGTGGGAAGCACAAGGTCCGCAGTTCCTGCAAATTCTCCCCAATATTCCTCAGCCAACGTTGTCGCAGTTTGTATTTGATGTGACATCACATGAACATGACGTGCGACATGCAGTTGGCCAGCCTGGTGCACGCGACAGTGGTGCTGTGACGGTGGGGCTTGGCTTTATCAAGACCGTGATTGATTCACGTGACGGCATTGATATTGCAGTGGTGAATCAGTCGACCGTTTCTACCTTTGATTTGTTTCGCTCTTTAGGCGGACGTCGTTCACTTGAACAGATTGCAGCGATTGGCCTGGATGTCGAATACGTCAAGAAGGTCATTGACCCATTGCCGTACAGCATCCCCACAATTCCTATTCCGGAATAATGAAGAAGGCAATATTTATTGCGTCACTGTGCTTACTAGTTGGATGCAGAGAAGGAACTGAGTCTGGATCGACACGAAGCGACGTAATTGCCCCATCCACAATTAAGGAATCGTCATCTGAAGATGCATCGCCCGATGACGCCCAATACTCCTACGAAAAGATCAATTCTTCTGAGACTCGAGCAGTTTGGAAGAGGGAGTCATTCGGCGCATTTAGTGTTGAGAAGATTGAACACTGCTATTTCAATACCCCTAATCCACGCTTTGATCCAAAGACAAGCGAATGGAGTGAGGATGGAGTTCGAACCTGCAACTGGGATTTTTCAATTAAGAATGGTTTGGCGCAGTGGGCCATCGCACTGAACGTCACTGCTTATGAAGGGAATATGGATGTTGCCTTCGTCGACGTCACGGGTGATGGTAAGAAGGAATTGGAGATTGTCGATAGAGGTATTGGCAACGGTGTTGGATCAATGACAAGATATTTTCAGCTTGTTCAGAACAAGTGGCAGAAACTTTTGTTTGCGCCTGCCAACAGTGCCAAATTCCCTGTGACTTCAACGGACTTGGTTGATTACATCCCGAATGACTTGGGCACAGAAGGTGGACCGCCAGAAATCCAAGATGGTCTATTGAAAACTTACGGACAAGGTCCGTGTGATCCGGCCTCCGATAGCAACATGGTTTTCTTTCGTTGGAATGGAAGAGTTTTCAAAGTCGACCACTGGGATTTTGATGGTCAGATTATGGAGCCTTCGCGTAATCCAAGATGCCCTTTGGGCTATTCCTTGCGCTAGAAACTACGAAGCGATGGGCCAGGTGGTGGCGCAGTCCACCAGTGCGTCAATTAATGACTCTGTGTGAGGTGTGAGGCCTGGGCCTTCCCAGTCCCACCACAACGGACTTGAGCCACGTACTCGTGGTGGAAGTTCTAACTGCACACCTGCATGTTCAACAGAGTTGACGGGATTGTCTTGGTGAAGGCCACGCAGGTTCTGCGGAATGTCTTCGAGTTCATCAACAATGCGATACGCCGGAAGATGATGTTGCAACGATGCCGATAAGTGCGCAGCAAGGCGTCGATTGCGACCGCCTAACAAGAGTGACGTGAAGAACCCTGCGCGTCCGAAGCCATGCACGGTGATCACGATGTTCACGTGGCTCAAGAACTCACCCAAAACAGGGGACTGATCTGCGGTGACCTTGTGCGAAGGAATGTGCCATTCAAGATTGTCGGGCAATTGAATGCCGTAATACGAAGCACCGGCGCGTTCAGCTGCTCGCGATGCAACGATGTCGGTCATCTCTTCAAGGGCACCACCGTGGAAGGCCATGAAACCAAAAGTGGATCGAAGCGTGGAATGTTCTGACACGCCGTCCATCGTGAGGAGATCTGATAACTCCACTTATATCTCCCGTTGTGGGGATCGACGAATAACGATGATTGCAGTTGCGATAACGGCGAGAAAGACAACGGCCAAAACATAAGCGCCGGTGTTCTGGAGAAAAACTGCAACATCAGTTTGCACTCTCTCCACTCGACCAATCACACCGTCGGATGCGCGATTGGTGATGGCTCCAAACCAGTACCAGGTGAGATAAAGGCCTGTAAGAACCACTGCAATCGCAGAGACTTTGTCAAAGATGGGAAAACTATTCTTGAGATTGCTCACGAATCCGAATCGTGCGAAGGCGAGAGCAACGGTGAGTGATGTGACAAGCAGTCCCATGCCTAATCCGTAGAGGGCAATGCTGATTACACCAGAGACGAAACCGTGTCGACCGACTGATCCGAGAATGACGGAAACAAGAAGACCGATGGTGCAACCAATGGAGGCAACTGCATAAACGATTCCAAAGAGGAACATGTTTCGCCAGGTGCGCTGCTTCTGCATTGCCACGTTGGGTTGGGAGATGGGTGGTTTCCAGCCGCGAAACATCGCGATTCCCATTGCAACAAGAGCGATACCAATCACGAGTGCTGCGTACTTCGCATTGTCGCGAATCACTGTGGTGAATGCACGCGAGATGATTCCTACAACAATGAAAAGCCCAACGAATCCACTAGAGACTGCGACGCCAACGGTGAGACCTCGGCGCACAGTTGTTGCGGGTGATTCCTTCTCGCGATGTAGTTCGGTGCCGAGGTAATAGAGCAAATACGTGGGGAGAAGAATGAATCCACACGGGTTTACTGCTGCCAATACTCCGAGAATGAAGCTGTAGGCAAAGTCGCCCTCTAGTGCAATCACTCGGCAACTCCGAGATCGTTCTTCAGAATTGATTCGATGTCTTCTGGCTTGAGTTCTCCCGATTGCATCTTGACGATGACACCGTCAGCATCAAGGAAGTAGGTGGTGGGAAATGTTGCAACTTCGACTGCGGACAGTTGATCGCCGTCATCGATGTAGCTAGCGAATTTGACACCGAGATTCTTCAAGAAGGCTTGGGCGACGTCGCGAGAATCATTGGGGTTGACGCCGATGAATTGAACTTTGTCGCCGTATTTCTCTGCGGCATCAGAGAGTGCAGGCAATTCTCGGATGCATGGCGCACATGTTGAGTACCAGAAGTTGACCACCATGGGTTTGCCGGTCGGAACGATGGTGACGTCTGCTCCACTGGCAATGTCTTGCATCTCTACAAAGAGAAACTTTTTGCCCTTGATGTTTGCGTTGGTGCCGATTCCCGGGGTCAGGTTGACCCCGGGATCGGTGCGATTGGCGCCAGTGTCGTCGGAGGACGAACTACTTGAACATCCTGCGATGACACTGGCAAACAGCACAATGAGTGAAGTCGTCACAACGACCTTTTTTCGACTCCACTGCATGTACTCAGGCTACGAGATGCCGTGGGATCGGTACCTCTTGAACGGCTGTGACAGGTCTTGCCTTGACGGGTGGGCGGCCTCTTGGCCGACGCACTCCGACAATTCTTCCCATGTCAAGTTCTTCTCCACCCCAGACGCCCCAAGGCTCTTCACGCTCAAGTGCGCCTGAGAGGCATTCCGATTGGTTAGAGCACTTTGAACAGATCGCCTTGGCGCGCTGAATGTCGACCCACTCTTCAGAGAAGAAGAGGTAGCTCAAGGTTCCGTTGCCGTCGGAGCAACGCTTTGCAGAAAGCACGAGTGGCTGTTCGACGAGGGCAACGCCCCCCATGTCTGTATTGATCTTGGTGTACATGTTCTTTCTCTTTTCCTTTCGGGTGTTTTTGGAGATCTGTGGTTGTGGGCGGACAAAACAAAAAGGCCGCTCGGGGTGGAAACCCGGCGGCCTGTGGAGTGATTGGACTGAACTAGCTAGTTCAGAATCCCACGGGGCTGCCGGGAGCGACGCTTATTTGCGTGCTGTACGACCGGGGTAGACCACATGGAGACTGCGTGATCGACCACTGTCGCGGCATAGGCAAACGCCACGGCTGTCGCCGTGGTGCCCATAAACGCGGTGGTAAACGAGGTACGCATATCGGTGCCCATGAAACCACCTTCTGAGGGCCATTTCAACTGAATTAATGAAAGTCAATGCCCATAAGGGTTTGAGCCCTCCCGATAGGGTCGCGGTATGGCCTTTCGTGACGCTGCTTTGTCTTTTGAGATGGTGTCTCGAACCTCAGTGGGCCGTGAGTTCACCGCCCGCCGTCGCGTTCGGCTCGGAGATGCCACCCCGAATGGTCGATTACGCCTGGACGCCTTAGCTCGGTACCTACAAGACGTGTCGAATGATGACACTCGCGTCTCTGAGTGGAGCGACCCGCATTGGTGGGTGGTGCGCCGAACAGTTGTTGATGTGCACGAGTTTCCGAAATATATGGAAGAGATTGATCTTGTGACGTGGTGCGGTGGACTTGGCTCGCATTGGGCGGAACGACGCACGCAACTGTTGGCACTTGATGGACGAGTACTTGTTGATGCTGCAGCGTTGTGGGTACACATTGATCAAGACACGATGCAACCAAGTCGTGTTCCGGATGATGTTGTTGAAACGCTGACGGAATCTTCAGGTGGTCGAGTTGTTGGGGCGCGCTTGTTGTTGCGCGACAAATTGTTTGATGCAGCTCGTGCAACGAGTTCTCCATGGCCACTTCGCTTTAGTGATTACGACGCGGTCGGTCACATGAACAATGCTGCATATTGGGAAATCGTGGAAGAACATCTTGCAGAACATCGTGATCTTCGCGCACCCTTGCGCGCAGTGGTGGAACATGTTGTTCAAGTTGATCCGGGACAGAGTCCTGTTCGTCAATCAGTGATTGTTGATAACGAGTTGGATCTCCAACTCACAGAGAACGACACAATGCATTCAGCAATGTGGTGTGGAGTTTTGTCTTAGTCGCGTAAAACGTATTCGAACACGCCGTTGTTTTCGTGTCGATCAAAGTCACCAAGAAGTCGTAAGTGTTCAAGGTGCGCATATGCCTCACTGTCAGCCATCGAACCTTGTGCACGTGGCGAGAAGAGATGAGTGGAAAACTCCATCACGCTGGCGGGACGGCTGAGGTCATTGCTGACATCACGAAGTTTCTGCAGGCGCTCTTGGTGATGGTCTTTGATTTGTTGCACGCGTTCACCCACGTTGTGGAATGGAGTTCCATGTGCAGGAAGTGTGATGGACACTTCATTGGCAAAGCGCCCAATCTTGTCAAGGGATTCAAAGAAAAGCGTGAGTGGATCACCGTGCGCGGTGAGGCCGCTGATGTGAGGTGTGATGCTGGGCAAGACATGGTCACCACTTAATAAAGTGCCTGTTTCTGGGTCGAAAAGGCACAAATGGTCATGTGTATGACCCGGTGTGTGGACTGCCATCCATTCGCGTTTCGCGAACTTCATGCGGTCTGTTTCGGCAAGCCGAATCGATGGTTGAGGCACGCGCATGAGTTTGGGAAACGTGCGACCAATGCGTAGACGCACGCGACGTTGCCAAGGAACATCCATTGCCGGACCACCCCACGGCGGTGTATCGAATGGACTGCGCATCATGAGTGCAAGTTCTTCAGCATCAACATCAGGTGGGTCTGTTGGGTCGTAGAAAGTGCGGAAGAGTCGATGCGTGATGATGTCAGCACCAGACTCCGAACGAATACGTTCTGCGCCGCCGTAATGATCGGGATGACTATGCGTGACAATCACCGAGTGAACGCGACGAAGGGGCACACCGATGCGTGAGAGTCGCTCTTGCACTGCAAGCCATGACTCTTTGGTTGGTAGACCTGGGTCAACAACGGCAACACCGCGTTCGTCTTCCAATACGTACATGTTGACGTGACCAAGACCAGTGATGTTGGCGGGAAGTTGCGTGCGCAGAACACCGGGCGCAACTTCAACAATTTCATCAGTCGCCTGCAACTGCTCCGACTTCACGGGACGAGGCGACTGGTCGTTCACTTCTTCTTAGTTTCTTCTGCTGTGCGAAACACTTTGTCGCGATAGAACTTCAACTCTGCGACACTGTCGCGAATGTCATCCATTGCGCGGTGTGTGATGCCTTCGCTCTTGGGACGAGCATGTTCGAGACCAGGATTCCATCGCTTCACGAGTTCCTTGATGGTGGACACATCAACACAGCGGTAGTGCAACCAGTTCTCAATCTCTGGCATGTACTTCGCGAGGAATGTGCGGTCGGTGCGAATGGAGTTGCCGCACAGCGGAATCTTGTTGGGTTCGGGACTGTGTTCTTTGATGAAATCAAGAGTCTGCTGCATCGCATCTGCTTCAGAAATTGTTGAAGTCTTGATCTTCTCCAGAAGCCCGGAGACAGTGTGCATGTTGGTGACGAAGTCGTCCATCTCAGCCATCACTTCATCGGGTTGGTGGATGACGAGATTGGGGCCCTCGGCGATGATGTTCAGGTCGTCATCGGTGACCAAGGTGGCGATCTCCACGATCACGTGGCGGGACTCGTCGAGGCCGGTCATTTCAAGATCCATCCAGATCAACATGGCTGCCCCCTCATTGGGTCAAATCTAGTGTTGAGGGCACGAATGAGAGGCACTAAAGGCCGCATGGCAGGCTGTACAGAGTTCTACAAGGGGGAAATGATGGCTGAATTGAACACGGGGCAGACCGATCTCATTGGGCGCATTGAAGGCAATGTTGCGATTCTCTCGTTCAATCGCCCAGAGGTGAGAAATGCGTTGTCGGAGGGTGTGTACGCAGGTTTTGAGACTGCTCTGCCACAGATTGCAGCGAACCCCAATGTGCATGTCGTGATGGTGACAGGTGAAGGCGGAGCCTTTTGTGCTGGCGGCGATGTGAAGCAGATGAATGCCTCACATGTTGGCGGCGGTTCAGTTGTTGCTGGCTCCAGTATTGAAGACCGAGTGCAAGGTATTCGTCAACGACAGAACTCCGTGAGTGCAGCATTGCGTAAATTGCCGCAGCCAGTTGTTGCAGCGTTGCCTGGCGCAGCGGCGGGTGCAGGTTTGTCGATTGCTCTTGCGGCTGACCTTCGTATTGCGGCAGAGCGCGCTGTTCTTGTCACCGCATTTTCCAACATTGGTGCAAGCGGCGACTTTGGGTCGTCGTGGTTCTTGCCGCGCTTGGTGGGAGAAGCAAAAGCGAAAGAACTCATGTTCATGTCGCCACGTCTCTCTGCAGAAGAAGCCTTTGAAATGGGGTTACTGAATTCAGTGTTACCTGATGACAACTTTGCAAGAGGTGCGCTCATGTGGTGTCAGGAATTGGCAGCACGTGCGCCGATTGCTCTTCGCTATATGAAGGAAAACATCAACCGCGCAGGTGATGTGCAATTGCAAGCAGCTCTCGATGCAGAAGGAACTGCGATGATTCGTACGATGTCAACTGCTGATCATCGCGAAGCTGCTGCCGCATTCGTGGAGAAGCGCGCTCCTCGCTTCACTGGTCAATGACCTCTTCGTCAGCAGCACGCCCACTTGAGGGCATTCGAGTCTTGGACTTCACTCGTGTTTTGTCGGGGCCTCATTGCACGCGCATGTTGTCAGATCTTGGGGCTGATGTCATCAAAGTAGAACCACCTGAAGGCGACCTCACCCGGTTTGCGTTTCCGCGCGTGGGGTCAATGTCGACATACTTCGCACAACAGAACATCGGCAAGAAGAACATCTCGATGGACTTGAAGAAGCCTGAAGCAGTCGAACTCATTAAGAAATTGGTGGCCGAGTGCGATGTTCTCGTCGAGAACTATCGCGGTGGTGTGATGGACAAACTGGGTCTTGGGTACTCGGTGCTGTCAGAAGTCAATCCACGGCTCATTTATGCAGCGATTAGTGGGTATGGGAACACGGGCCCATGGAGCCATCGTCGTGCATATGCCACTGTGGTGAACGCAGAGACAGGTATGACTGGGCTGCAAGCACGTGCTCGTGGTGGACAAGCCACAAATGATCCGCATAGCCATGCCGATGTGTACACCGGCATGGAGACCGCAGCAGCAGTATTGGCTGCGCTGTTTCAACGTGAGAAAACGAATGTTGGTCAATACATCGATGTCTCGATGGCGCAAACGATGTTGTACGTGAATGAACACGTGCAGAACGAATTGTTTGAACATGATGTTCCTGCGGATCAGATTCGTTCTTTCCAGCCGGGTGATTACCCTATTTTGCAAACCGGTGATGGAACGTATGTTGTTGTTAGTGGGCACCCGGCAGAGCGTGGAACGTTTGATCTCTTTGTGAATGCGATGCAGCGGCCGGCCATGTTGGAAGACCCACGATTCACAGATGTGGCAACACGACTACAGAATCTTGATGCGCTGGCACATGAGTTACGTGATTGGGCGCGTTCTATACCGACTGCACAAGAAATTGAAGATGTGATGGCAGAAGCAGGACTCGCAATGGGTGTTGTTCGCACAATGAGTGAACTTGCTGACACGGAGTGGGCAGAAGATCGCAATGTGATTATTGATGCAGATGACAGATACGGCTCCACTTTCCGTGTTCCGAATGCACCGTGGGTGTTTTCAGGTTCCGATGTCAGCACGCGCGGGATTCCAAAGTTCCGTGGTGAAGACAATGCTGAAGTGTTGCAACAACTTGCAGGTGTATCACCAGAAGAAGTGGAACAACTCACTGCTGTGGGTGTGTTGTCGATTCGGTTACCAAAGAAGTAGTAACCGCAGGTCGCTAACGACCTGAATGGCCAAAGCCACCACCACGATTGTTTTCATCAAGTGAGTCAACTTCAGTCCAGGTGACTTCCTCGACACGCTGAATCACCAGTTGTGCAATGCGGTCACCGCGATGGACGTGATACGGACGTGATGCATCGGTGTTGATCAACACCACTTTCAACTCTCCGCGGTAATGCGAATCGATGAGGCCAGGGGCATTCACCACGCTGATGCCGTTGTTGAGTGCGAGTCCACTTCGGGGCAACACAAAGCCCGCAAAACCAAGGGGAATCGCAATGGCGATACCGGTGGGCATGAGGGCACGTCCGCCGCTCGGTGCAAGGACAACATCTTCACGTGCATACAAATCCACACCAGCGTCGCCCTCGTGGGCTTGGCGTGGCAAAGGGAGATCTGTGTCTAAACGTTGAACTGAAATCTCAGGCACAACAACACCTTAGGTGTGGCGATGGGCGCGAGACAATTGAGCGAGTCCTAGAGCAGGAGGTCTGCGTAGAGTTCGAGAGTGTGGACTGGACCGCCGACAAGGAATGACGTGATGCAGGTATCACGCCACTTCGCAGCTTCTTCTTTGATCTTTGCAGGAGGGCCGACGAGGGCAACGTCTTCCACCATTGCAAGTGGAATTGCTGCAGCAGCCTCCGCTTTCTTTCCTGCAAGGTAGAGATCTTGCACTTTGAGTGCAACATCTTCGTAGCCCATACGTGCAAACACTTCAAAGTGGAAGTTGACATCGCGTGCACCCATACCGCCGGCGTAGAGCGCCAAGAATGGTCGCACCATGTCAGCGCATTTCTCGATGTCGTCACCAGGAACAACGGTGAGAACAGCAGCAACTTCAAATCGATCTGCTTTGTTTGCTTCGCCGCTCTTTTCAAAACCTTTTGCAAGACACTCGCGATAGTACGCATCCTCTTTTGGACTAAAGAAGAGAGGAAGCCATCCATCGCATATCTCTGCTGACAGCGCAACGTTCTTTGGTCCTTCAGCACCGAGATAGATAGGAATCTCTGTGCGACGCGGATGAATTGTGCTCTTCAGTGGTTTACCGAGACCGGTGCCGCCTTGATACGGCATGTTGTAGAACTCGCCTTGGAAATCAATGGGCGCCTCACGCTTAATGATCTGACGCACAATGTCGACGTACTCGCGTGTACGTGCCAGTGGCTTCGGATACGGCTGGCCGTACCAGCCTTCCACGACTTGTGGCCCCGATGCACCGAGACCAAGAATGAATCGTCCGTTGCTGAGATGATCCATTGTCATCGCAGCCATTGCAGTAGCTGCCGGTGTACGAGCGCTCATTTGAACAATGGATGTTCCTAGGCGAACGTTCTCTGTGTGTGCGCCCCACCATGCAAGTGGTGTGAGCGAATCACTTCCGTAAGCCTCTGCAGTCCAGACACTGTCGTATCCGAGACGGTCAGCTTCCTTGATTGATTCCAGTGCACCTTGAGGAGGGCCGCTGCCCCAGTAGCCAGTGTTGTATCCGAGTGTGACGTGACCGTTTGCCATCCCTTGAATCTAATTCACGGGTCCATAGATCTAAATCATGCGGGGAATCAGTAGCTGAAAACCTGATTACTATTCCTTCACGTCCACGATTGAGAACGAGCGCTCAAACCCATTTCTTGAGGGCAATCTGGCCCCGTGTGCGCAAGCAATCACAGAGGACCCCATCGAAGCCGTTCATGTTCCGGTGCGAATCCCTAATGGATTCCACGGCAACTGAATTGCTGACTAAGAACTAC
Source organism: Actinomycetota bacterium (assembly GCA_009703055.1). Taxonomy (GTDB): domain Bacteria; phylum Actinomycetota; class Acidimicrobiia; order Acidimicrobiales; family Ilumatobacteraceae; genus UBA2093. The sequence continues at coordinate 933 of WLGW01000018.1, read as the reverse complement.
GCCGAATAGAGCGGCGAGGAGTTCTTCAACAGCCTCGTCATCATTGTGAGACTCGCAATGGGTGCACTGTCTGGCTCACCAGCGATACGTGCTTCCGTGGTGTACCACAGCACTTCTGTCTTGGGTGTGTCCGATACATCCAAGACATGACCAGTCACGGTGTATTCAGTGTCCAGCATCAATGGGCCGTTGTGGTGGCGGATTTCAATTGCACCGTAGAGACCGACAAACTCACCGCATTCCTTCTCGATGGTTTCAGTCATTCCTGCCACGAGAACACGACACGATGTGAGTGGAGAACAGATAGGCCCGCCCCATGGCGAATCGCTGACATACCAATCAAGTGGTGATGTCATGACTCCGCGCGAGTGACGAAGAATCTGATCATTGCCGGGTGCGCGTCGTGTGATGGTTTCCAATGGCCGGCCAGGATTCGCATGACGCAACATCTTGAGAGTGGATGCATCAACGGAGCGTCGGTCGCGTGAATACAAAGCTGTTGGCTGCGACGTGTTACCCACGCTTGCAGTTCCTTCTGCAACTGTGATTCCTTCGGGTGTGTGCATACGGGCAGCAATCTGAGCGTTGTGCAATGGAGTCTGTGACTCGCCAATGTCGAGTGTTGCCTCCACAGGTTCAGCATCTGCAGTTGCATGCATGAAATACATGCTGAGAGAACCGGTCTCGCACCATTGCTGACCAAATGCAGAGTTCAAGATTCCCCCGAACTGTTCAAGGTGAATATCACCCGCAACTGTTCCAGCACGGAAACCCAACTCTGTTGCTGTCGCATCATCATGAATGCTGCCCTTGGAGTTGATGGAAAGATTGCGTGGATTGCACACGCCGCTTGTAATCAGTGTCATGTCAGTTCTTTGGAATGTCTTTGAAAGGAGTCTTCGGATCGGTCTGAGCATCTTTGGGCAAGCCGAG
>WLGW01000017.1 GCA_009703055.1 Actinomycetota bacterium | reverse complement strand
GAGCCCAAGGGGCCGTAGTCGTACGACGAGCGAAACCCGCCGTAGATCTCAGCGCTGGGGTACACAAACCCGCGGCGCTTGCACAGATTAACGATCTGGTCGAGGTCTTTGGCTGGCATAGAAATACAAGCCTACAAGTGACGGTCGAACACGCCGAGGCTTCTTAAACGTCGTTCAAGATGAGCCTCCATGGCCTCCATCGCAAGATGGTTCACTTCATTGACAGCCATTGATTCAGGCATTGCGAGGGCTTCATTCATCCGTCCTCCCAAAATCAATCGAATAATGGCGAGAGACGGGGCAGAAATAGGCACTCCGGTGCGACATGAACCGCAGTGAGCGCCACCTTCAACAACGTCGAACGAGACCAACTCACCCTCTTCCCCGCATGCGACACAGACATCCAACTGCGGCGTATATCCCTCAATGGAGAGCAGGCGCCAGAAGAATGCCGCAAGCATCAAGGGAGCAGGACGTTCGTCCAATGCATGGAGCGCTCGCGACAAAAGCTCATACAAATGCTGTACTGGCTCTCGATCAGGAGTGATTTTGTTCATTGCTTCCACCATCGAGAGCCCTTGACGAAGTCGATCAAAATCATCACGCAACCGCTGGTGCGCATAGATGAGTTTGACTTGGTCAACAGTGTCGAGCTCTCGACCTGACCTCAACGAGATATCAACATGACTCATGGGTTCGAGTCGTGCACCAATCGACGACTTCGTCTTTCGCACACCCTTAGCGACAGCTCGAATCTTTCCGTGATTCTCTGTCAGCAAAACAACAACACGGTCGGCCTCGCCAAATTTGTACGACCCCAACACGACGGCCTTGTCGCGATACACACTCACGAGTCGAGACCACCGAAACGACGGTGACGACGATTGAAATCATCAATCGCTAATTCAAGATGACTCGCGTCGAACTCCCACCAAGACAAGTCAATAAACACAAGTTCGCTGTATGCGAGTTCCCACACCATTGATTCGGGAATCTGGTTTGCTGGACCCATTACGACAACCAAGTCGGGCTCTTGCACTGCGGGGAACAGGATCGCATCGGACAACAACACATCATCAACAGAATCCGGATCAACACCCTTCACTCTCAATGCCTCAACAGTTTCGGCAAAACGACGATGACCGTCAGAACGTGGATCAACAATGATTCGTGGACCATCTCCCATCTGCCACACAAAGCGTGTCCCATGGACAGCATCAACAGTTGACATGAATGGCAAGGCCGACATCATCTGGGCATACCGCTCGTACTCGGCGGGAGTGAACTCAGCCCCATGATGAGGCAACAACGTGACCCAGTGTGCACCTTCGACGCCTGCGCCCTTAGCCAAAGCCTTCAGCCGCGACATCCAGTCGTCCTGGGGCATCTCCAACCACTCAGCAGGTGTACCCGCAGAGACAACAACATGGTCTAAGCCATTTTGTTGGGAATCACCGGAACTGGTCACCTTTCCATTCTCCCATGTTGAAGACCCCTGACCGCTAGCACTTCTCCGACACCTCCCCTTACTAGGGTGGAAGGACCATGTCCGCTTCTGTTTCGAACCATCCCCTTCATGTGGCCTGCATCATGGACGGCAATGGTCGTTGGGCTCGTCGACGCGGTCTACCCCGTACAGATGGTCACACGGCCGGTGAAGAGGCGCTCGCAGAAGTAGTTCGGTCGGCTGCTGCCCGTCAAGTGGGCTGGCTCACGGCCTTTGGGTTCTCCACTGAAAATTGGGTTCGTCCCCGCACAGAAGTGCGCCACATTCTGTCTCTTCACCGCAAACTCTTCTCACGAACCGAAGAGATGAACCGCAACAACGCCCGCACACGCTGGATTGGTCGACCATTCTCAGACAAAGGTGCTCGCACACCTGTGCTCGTCCAGAAGGCAATCACAAAAGCCATCGCTGATACGTCTGGCAATACTGGCCTCTCTGTCACCATTGCGTTTGATTACGGCAGCCGCGCCGAATTGGTGCGAGCATCGCGTCTCGCAATGTCACAAGGTGTCGTTACTCCCTCTTCCATCCAGGCCAACTTGTATGACCCTGAGATGCCTCCCGTTGATCTCTTGGTGCGCACGTCAGGAGAAGCACGCATCTCCAATTTCATGCTGTGGCAGATCAAAGGTGCTCACATCTATTTCACCGAACGTCCGTGGCCCGATTTCAATCGTCAAGAATTTGATCAAGCGATCGCATCCCTCACGGGATCACCCGCATGAGCGGCTCACTCGCTGGCAAAGAAGCAATTGCAGCACTGCGCCAAGTCACCTCGTCGTTTGATGGTGCAGAAGAGCGTCAAGGCCAGATCGACATGTCTCATGCCATCGCCGAGTCATTGGCTTCAGGCCGTTCCATCATCGTGCAAGCAGGGACCGGCACGGGAAAGTCTCTCGGATATCTCGTCCCCGCCATTCTCTCCGGTGAGACCGCTGTAGTCGCCACAGCGACAAAAGCTCTCCAAGATCAACTGAACAGCAATGACCTTCCTTTGCTGGAAAAGCATCTCGGTATTCCATTCACTTGGGCCGTAGTCAAAGGTCGCAGCAACTACGCATGTCTTCAACGAATCAATGAAAGAGCCGACAAGTCAGCACAACTTGAATTTGAAGAGACGTCCGATCGTGTCAACAAAGAGATTGATGAACTGATTGCTTGGTCAAAGAAAACCAAGACAGGAGATTTCGAAGAACTGCCTCGCATCCCTTCCGACCGCGCAAAACAAGCAATCAGCGTCTCGACAGATGAATGCCCAGGAAAGAGCAGATGCCCTGTTGGAGCCAACTGTTTCGCTGAACGAGCTCGTGACGCAGCGTCAACCGCAAATGTCGTCGTCGTCAATATCGCTCTGTACGGGGCACACATTGCCAGCAGTGGCAACATTCTCCCGGAGCACAAAATCGTCATCTTTGACGAAGCGCACCAGTTGGAGTCCTCACTGAGCGATGCGGTGGGTATCCAACTCACCAACGGTCGGGTCTCCTCTTTTGCATCATCAGTACGACGCGTCATTGCAGACCCCATGGTCACGAATCGTCTTGAGGAACTTGGACTTCGCTTCTCCGGTGCGATTGGACCGCATGTCGGCAATCGTCTGCAGCGCCCACTGCCATCGAGCATCGTCGAGAACATGTCTCTTATCCGTATCGAGGTCGCAACCATCATCAACGCACTTCGAGAACTCAAGACTGACAACGAACCAACACAGCAACGCATCTATCGCGCCCAAACTCAGGGCACGCGCCTTACTGAAAGCCTCGACATCGCACTGGGATCATTCGAAGGGTATGTGGCGTACGTTGAGGGCAGCGAAGAGCGACCAATTCTTCGCATCACTCCCCTCCACATCGGCGAAGTACTCGCCACGAATGTTTGGAACGAACACACTGCTGTCCTCACATCAGCCACGGTTCCGCACTCAATGCCAGAACGCGTAGGACTGCCTCTCGACGGCACTGAAGTTCTCACAGTCGATAGTCCCTTTGACTACGAGAAGAATTCGATTCTGTATTGCTCCCGATTCTTCCCCGAGGTGAAGTCACCCGAGTACAAAGAGTTCTTGTACGACGAGATGGAAGCACTGATGACTGCTGCAGGTGGTCGCACATTGGCTCTCTTCACCAGCAATGCAGCGATGTATGCAGCCATTGATGCCATGCGTGAACGCGTTCCGTTCCCCATTCTCGGGCCAAAGGATTATCCGCGTCAAACACTCATTGACATGTTCAATGCAGATGAGCCCACGTGCATCTTTGCTTCACAAGGCTTCTTCCAAGGTGTTGATTTTCCTGGCAGAACATTGTCGCTTGTCATTTTGGACAAACTCCCATTCCCTACTCCGACGGATCCTCTTCTTGAAGCTCGTCGTGACGCCATCGGACGAGATAAGTCATTTGGCGAGATCGATCTGCCCATGGCAGCAACCTCATTGGCGCAAGCGGCCGGCCGTCTCATTCGCACCGACACAGACCGTGGGGTTGTCGCCGTGTTCGACAGCCGTTTGGCAACAGCCAAATACAAGTGGACTCTCATCAACGCCATGCCACCGATGAACAAAACTCGGGAACGCCCTGTTGTTGAACAGTTCCTGCGTGACATCACCCAGGACTAGAGATAAAGACGACGGTTTTAGTAACCGAGACGTTCGAGGCGGTCGGGCCGCTGCTGCCAATCTTTTTCTACAACAACATGAAGTTCGATGTAGGCGCCTGGTGGCATTTGAGCACGAACCTTCTGGCCCACCGACTTCAACAGTTCGCCACCTTTGCCGATGACCATGCCTTTTTGGCTTTCCCTCTCGACAAGAATCTCGCAGCGAACCTTTGGCCATTCCCATTCAGTTACGCGAGTGGCAACCGAATACGGGAGCTCATCTTTCAAGACAGCAAGAAGCTGTTCGCGAACAAGTTCAGCCACCCACTGTGCTTCTTCTGTATCCGAAATCATTTCGGGCGGATAGTACGCAGGACCCTCGGGCATCTTGGCAAGTAAGGCAGCCAACAGCTCGGGCACTCCTTCACCGGTTCGTGCAGAGACAGGGAAATACTCAGCGGCTTGCAACACAGAAGTGGCTTGCAATTGAGAGATCATCTGCTCACGTGTCGCACGGTCAGATTTATTGACAATGACAAAGGCGTTGCGCACATCAATGTGATCGGCCACCCATTGATCGCCACGACCAAACGGTTTACACGCATCGATTAACAGACATACAACATCAACGTCCTTGACACTGTCGAGAGCAGTGGCATTCACGCGCTCGCCTAAAGCAGTCACTGGCTTATGAATGCCCGGTGTATCAACAAAGACGATCTGTGCATCATCACCGTGGTGCACACCGCGCACACGCGTACGTGTTGTTTGAGGCTTATTGGAAACAATGGAGACCTTCTGGCCACAGATGGCGTTCAGCAATGTTGACTTACCAACATTTGGTCGACCAACAAAGGTCACAAAACCGCTCCGCACATCTCTCAGGGTAGTTGCAAATGATGCCCATGCCTTGCATGAAGGTGCAACACTTGTTCATGGCCAGAAATGATTTTTCGCAGCTCGACTTTCGTAAGTGGTTTGACCGAATGCAACCGCAAACAGTTTCCATCGCAACATGGCTGTTGTACATCGACGGTGCTTTTAATTTTCTTCACTTCTTAGATAAGAACGAGATTTACGGATACTGGCGCGTTACAGGTGGTCCTGTCGCAATCTTGGCGCTGCTCTTCGTGTTGTGTTACCCCGCTGGTGGATTCTTGATGGCCAATGGAAAGAAACTCGGCTGGGTCCTCGCCTTGGCTGCGTCTTTCTCACCATTTGTCTTACGACTGATTTGGAAACTGGATAATCCATACCCAGGCATCACTGTTCAGGACATCATTTTTGGCTCGTCGTACATCAACTTCATGTTTGAAGCAGCGTTGTGTGCCCTTCTGCTACACACAATGACGCGGAACTACGTGAAGGCCTGGCTCCGTTAAGACGAGTGCCTGCCTGCTGTGCCACACTGAAGGCATGGCACGTCATATCGAAAACCTTGCAGCACTGAAAGCCCTCGTGGGCGAACACATCGGTTACTCCGAATATCTAGAGATTGATCAAGCGCGAGTACAACTCTTTGCTGACGCCACAGGTGACCAGCAGTGGATCCACACAGACCCAGAGCGCGCAAAGGCACAGTCCCCCTTTGGCGGCCCCATTGCCCACGGCTATCTCACACTGTCTCTTGGACCAGTTCTTCTTCCGCAGATCTTCTCTGTCGGAGGCATCGCAATGGGCGTGAACTATGGCGCGAACAAAGTTCGTTTCATGTCACCAGTTCCAGTGGGCTCACAGCTGCGCGCAGGAGTCAAAGTTCTTGCCGTTGATGACATCAGCGGCGGAGCTCAAGTAACCCTTGAGACCACATTTGAAGTTGAGGGTGCTGCAAAGCCTTCTTGCATCGCAGAAGTGATCTTCCGCTACTACTCAGCGTAAGAAGACCATCTTCACCGATACTGCGTCAGCGGAAGTTCGGGATGACCTTCTTCGCAAACAATTCAATTGTTTCTGTGTTCGGATAGTCCGGGCACCAAGGAATGAAACCTGTACATCCAGCATCGAGATACTTCTGAATCTTTTCGCTGACCTGATCAGGCGTTCCAACAAGGGCTTTCTCGCGCCATTCCTCTGGAGACAAGCCCCATGCACTTTTCGGAGTGACCTCGAGAATTTCCTTCTCAGTCTCACGGATGAACACTTCGCTCGAGATGGTTTTGCGGATTGTCGCCTCGTCTCGCCCGACTATTTTGCAGTGCTCTTGCAAGATGCCGCGCTTGCGCGTGAACTCTTCGAGTGAACTGCCGAAGTTCGACACGTCAGCATGCTGGGCAACAACTCGCAGTGTCAGTTGTTCGCCGCCGCCACCAATCCACACAGGAGGTGTTGGTTGCTGAAGGGGCTTCGGATCACATTGTGCTCGAGACATTTTGTAGTACTTGCCGTCATACGTTGTCTCTGCCTGAGTCCACATTGACTTCACAATCTCAATGGTCTCTTTCAGCATTCCGATGCGGTCAGAGGGCTTCGGAAACTCGTATCCGTATCCCCTGAATTCGTTCTCGTACCAGCCGGCACCAATACCCCAGTCGAGTCGCCCACCAGAGATGACATCAAGGGTTGAAGTGATCTTGGCCAGAAGGCCAGGATTGCGGTAGCCATTACAACCCACCATTTGCCCAAGACGAATGGTCGAGGTGCGCTGTGAGATAGCTGCCATCGTCGTCCAGCACTCAAACACCGCTTCTTGAGCGGGCTTTGGCACATTGTGAAAGTGGTCGTAGACCCAAATCGAATCGAAACCCAGTTCTTCGGCGAGCACTGCTATTTCGACAGACTTGTTCCACTTCGCTTCGGCACCTTCAATGCCAGCGAGTTCCATTTTCCATCCTTGTGGGATGAAGACGCCAAAGATCGGTGAGTGGGAATTGTTAGACATTGTCCCTCCTTCGTCGCTGAGGTTATCGTTCATAGATGTCCGAGTTTCCACCAGCAGTCCTAGGTATCGCCGAAATCTTGGAGGCGATTGCAGCAACAAGACCCGACCAGGAATGTCTCATCTTTCGAGACAAGAGATTGACCTGGAATGACATCAACCTGCGCACCCGCCAGTTAGCGAACTACCTCGCTTCTCAGGGTCTTGGTTGCCATACCGAGCGGGAGAAGATCGCCGGATGGGAGACAGGTCAAGACCACTTGGCCATTTATCTTCACAATGGCAATGAGTACCTCGAATCAATGCTCGGTTCATGGAAGGCTCGCGTCGCTCCATTCAATGTGAACTATCGATACGTTGCTGAAGAGCTTCAATATCTCCTCACAGATTCGAAGGCGACTGCGTGTGTTGTGCATTCCCGATTCGCTCCACTCTTGCAAGAGGTACGAGGCAATCTTCCAAACTTGCGGGTCATCATCCAGGTCCCTGATACCAGCGGCAACCCACTACTCGACGGAGCCATTTGGTATGAAGATGCACTTGCGCAGTCATCTACTGACAAGCCCGCTGCCGGATACAACGGAGATGATCTCTACATTCTTTACACCGGCGGCACCACAGGTATGCCCAAGGGCGTGCTCTGGCGTAATGCTGACGCAGTCGTTGAGTGCTTCGGCGGCTCAAAGACCGCACAGACAATCGATGAGTTCATCGCAGAAGCCAACGTTGGCCTTCGATCGTTAACAAGCCCACCATTTATGCACGGCGCAAGCCACTGGATAGCAATGCGTACGTGGCTTTCTGGTGGAACTGTCATCGTGCAGTCACAGACCGATCGACTTGACGCTGATGATGTGTGGGACACCGTGGAAAGAGAGAAGGCATCATTTCTTCTCATCGTCGGAGATGCATTCGGCCGCCCATTGCTCGATGGCCTGAAGAACAACACTCGCGATCTCTCATCTCTGGGAATGGTTCTGTCGGGTGGAGCCGCTCTGTCGTCCAACCTGAAGGATGAATTCCTGCAGCATCTCCCTGCAATCATGATGGTCGATGGCCTTGGGTCGTCAGAGGCTGGTGGACAGTTGTCGCAAGTCAGTGCTGGCAGCTCTGCGGGCACAGGCACCTTCCCATATGCGCCGCAGAACCACATTTTGTCCGAAGACCTCAGCACTGTGCTTGAGGCTGGTCACGAAGAATTGGGTTGGCTTGCCAAGAGCGGACGCCTGGCGCTTGGTTACCTCAACGACGAAGCGAAGACCAAGAAGACCTATCCGGTCGTGCAAGGTGTTCGTTATGTGGTTCCTGGCGATAGAGCCAGACTCACTGCAGACCTCATGATTGAGCTGCATGGACGCGATTCGGTCACCATCAACTCTGGTGGCGAGAAGATCTTTGCTGAAGAAGTTGAGGCGGCCATCAAGTTCCACGACTCTGTCTACGACTGCGTCGTCACAGGTCGTCCGAGCGAGCGTTGGGGCAACGAAGTGGTTGCAGTTGTGCGACTAAAAGATGGACATCCACAAGATGTTGCATCGCTCCTCGCTGAAGCAGAGAATCACATCGCGCGATACAAACTGCCCAAAGAAATCATTTTCGTGGACAGCATTCTTCGCTCACCCGCCGGAAAAGCCGATTACCGCTGGGCAAAGCAAGTCGCTATCGAGCCCAAATCGTAGAAAGAAGTACCGAGTGTCCGCATCAATCTGGGTCACGAACCCTTCCAAAGAGAATGAAAACAGAATCAAGATGACTTGGGACCTTGAGGATCAGGTGGTTCTATCTCTTCCATCTGGCGAGGAGATTGTTTGGTCTATTCAAGAAGACAAACCTGTGTTCGAGACGTTGCACGGAACACTTTATGTTCGGTGCAAGTTCCGCAGACTGCATGGCGCTGACTCCGTTTCAGTTGAGACACTAAGTACATGGCAGACACAGTTCTTCTTTGAAGAACCAGAAGCAGAGGTCGAAGAGGAACAAATAGATGTGGCAAAGTACGCCAGACTGCTAGCGGACGGTTTGATTTCTTTAGAAGACTTCAATCTGCTCACTAAACAGTCAGCATCTACGACAACACCATCTCCAGAAGATGATGATCAAAACCAAATTGATCCGATGTATGAAGAGTTTGTTCTTGCGATAGATGCCTGCTGGCCGGACACAGTGCAAAGAAGTGTTGACCTTTTTGGTCGCGTGACAATATCTGGAGTTCCCAAGAAGGTGGATCGGTATTTCATAGAAGTCAAGCTCAAGCAAGAAAAGAACACGTTCGATAGATCTATCAGCACTGCGAGTGGACTCGTCTGGTTGGCATTGGAATTCGGCGAGGGAATCAAGCTGGACGGGCTGCCGAAGACCTACATAGGTGGATACATGCAAGGAGCAGCAGGATTTCCAGTTCTCACAAAATTCTTCGAGAAAGAACTGAGAAAAGGAAAAAGATCAAAGGAAACAAACCTGATCATTCAGCGTTATCGCGATGACATCAGAAGAAGACAGTCCAAGATAAGGATGTTCACTTCAAAAATCGGCTGGACAGGCATCGACTTCTTCTAGCGCTTACAGCGGCAGATCGCCGGTTGCTTTCCGCGTGGTGCCATCATCGGTAAACGCCTTGATGGTGTTCTCGGCAATGCGCATCTGGTGAATCTCATCGGCACCGTCAGCAAAGCGTGCCCAACGAGCATTCTGCATCATGCTTGCAAGCGGCGTATCGGTTGAATAGCCGAGTGCACCGTGCACCTGAATGGCCCGGTCAATGATGCGGTTCAAGCTGTTTGCTACGAAGTGCTTGGCCATTGACACTTCCGTGCGGAAATCTTCACCTTTGTCAATCTTGTATGCGGCATGAAGAATCATCAGCTTGCACTGGTACAACTCCATCGCACTGTCTGCGATCATCCACTGCACACCTTGCTTCTCTGCGAGAAGTGAACCGTGCGAATAACGATTTAGCGAACGATCCACCATCATGTCGAGCGCAGTCTCGGCTTGTGCCACCCAGCGCATGCAGTGCGCAAGACGTGCGGGTCCAAGACGGTACTGACCAAGGCGATGACCATTCCCGCGTCCACCGAGAATCTGTGAGTCATGAACACGAAGATCTTCAATCACAATCTCAGAGTGGCCAGTGGAGCCGTGCATCGTCTCCACTTCACGCACATCGTTCCAACCTGGCGTTGGCAAATCAATAAGGAACGCCGTGTTCGCACCGCGAGAACCTGGCGGTACGTCCATCTCTGTGCGAGCAATGAGAATTGCAAACTTGGCACGACGAGCGCCAGAGATAAACCACTTGTGACCATTGATGATCCATTCATCACCATCTTTTATTGCGTGAGTTTGGATTAAGGTGGGGTCAGATCCTGCGACCTCTGGCTCCGTCATCGCGAAACATGATGATGACGTGCCCTTCAGCAATGGCTTCAGGTACTTGTCCTTCTGCTCATCGGTTGCCCAATGATGAAGAGTGTGCATGTTTCCTTCGTCGGGCGCATTGCAATTAAACACCCACGGACCCACGCGAGTCTTTGCCGCTTCCGCCTGCACCATTGCAAGCGCAACGTGACCAAGACCCATGCCGCCTACTTCTTTTGGCATATGAGGAAGCCACAATCCGGCTTCGACGGCCTTGTGACGAAGCTCAATCAGATCTTTGATGTAGGCAGCCCGCATCTCAGGCTCCATCTCGTCCCGATGACCATATGGCTCCATCGCAGGCTTAATGACGTTGTCGACAAAGTCGCGGACCTTCTGGCGTACGGCTTCATGTTCTGGAGCAAGTGTGAAATCGATCATCTGGCGTCTCCCCTGTTGACACTGAGTTCGTTCATTCTTATGCCCCGTGACCAATGACAGCGAGTCAAGTTGCAATAGTCAGCGACACCACCGCTTAGCCTTACGAGTGTGAACACCCCAGAGAAGTCCCCAAAGCCCACCTGGGACACGGCTGAGCTACCCCAAGGGGATGCCAAGGCACAAATGGTCCGCAACATGTTCGACGCCATTGCACCTCGATACGACCTCGTCAACAGGGTGATGACCTTCCGTTTGGACACTCGCTGGAGACGTCGTGCCGTTCGAGACCTCAAGTTGGCTCCGGGGTCACGCGTGCTTGACCTTGCAGCAGGAACTGGTGATCTGTGCATTGACCTTCGCAAAGCAGGTCTCTCACCCATCGCAATGGATTTGTCCTACGGCATGTTGGCCAATGACCGAAGCGGAGCGCCACGGGCACAAGCCGACATCTTGCGTCTTCCCGTCCCTGACCATTCGGTGGACGGAATCATCTGTGGCTTCGCCTTGCGAAACCTTGTTGACCTTCAACAGTTCTTTGCTGAATGTGCGCGAGTTATCAGACCTGGCGGTCGCATTGCACTGCTTGACGTCGGAGTCCCACACAACCCCATCATCCGTTTCGGCAACAACATCTACTTCGGCAAGATTGTGCCGAAGATTGGTGCACTGTTAAGCGACGGACCTGCCTACCGTTACTTGCCGAAGAGCATTGTGTACTTGCCAGACAGAAATGTGATGGAAAAGATGTTGCAGGATGCGGGATTCAGCGATGCACAACACTCTCAACTCTCTGGTGGGCTCACGCAGCTCATGGTCGGAACTCGCAATTCATGATTCACCGCACTGTTCGGATTGACACATCGTTTGACCTCAACAATGTGTGTGCTGGAGACGGGCTTCTTTTTGTTCGCGATGGCGTTGGTTACGCAGCTCGCGAAGTGCATTTCACTGGCGACGACCCTGCAACTCGAAAGCAACTGAGCGATTCAATCCACAGCGGACATAACTCCGCAATTGACCTCCCCGCAATTGGTCCCATTGCATTTGGCACTATTCCATTTCTTCCTCACGAACCGTCGAACTTCGTTGTTTCTGCTGCGACCTTTGCCAAGCGAGCAGATGGAACGCACACACTCACTCTCGTCGGTCACACCATTGACGAAGTTGATGATCTTGCAATTGCACGCGCCCTTCGCGCTGCAACAGAGGCGCGCCCACCACGACCCTCGAGTAACTCCTTTCGAGTCGGTGCACGGACTCCAGTCGGTCGTTATCTCGATGCAGTGACACTTGCTCGTGATGCTGTCCGCAACGGACTCATTAAAAAGGCTGTCATCGCTCGTGACATCGAAGTTCATGCAGATGAACCCATTGATGTCCACAGCGTCCTCCTTCGGCTTCGTGCATCTTTCGGGAGTAGTTACCGATTCTGTATCGGCAACATGATCGGTGCTTCTCCCGAATTGCTGATCGAGGTTGCAGATCGCGAAGTTCGCAGTCGTCCCCTTGCAGGAACAACACCGCGTACGGGTGACCCAGACACTGACAAGCAACTGGCAGATGAGCTTGTCTCCAGTACCAAGAATCAAGTCGAACATCGTGTCGTCGTCGACATGGTCCACGACACTCTTCTGCCGTTCTGTTCCTACCTTGACTGGGAGGCCGAGCCGTCCATTGTCACGGTGGCCAATGTTCAGCACTTGGGCACCTACATCGAAGGCGCCCTCACCGAGCCCACGGCGCATGTCATGACACTGTTGAAGGCCCTGTGCCCTACACCAGCCCTCGGAGGATTTCCTTCGGAGACGGCAATCGAATTCATTACGGACAATGAACCGATGGAACGCGGCAATTACGGCGGAGCTGTTGGCTGGATGGATGCAAATGGCAACGGAACTTTTGCTGTCACCATTCGATGTGCAGAACTCTCTGAAGACAGACGAACAGCACGTCTCTTCGCAGGTGGCGGCATCGTTGCTGAAAGCAATCCGTACGCAGAACTTGCAGAAACTCAAGCAAAGTTCCAAGCAATGCTCTCGGCAATTGTTAGGCCGTAGCGCTCTCCACCGCGTTCATAACAGAGGCATTCAGTGCGTCATGTTGGGAAACGTTGACCGACCGGTCAAAAGGCACTTCAATCAACATCGTCCCGGGAGCGTGCAATGCTTCAGCAAGGCTCGCTGCATGAGTGGCACGCTTGAAGGGCACACCGTGTGCATACGCCAAATGTTCAAAGGCAACACCATGTGGCGTGCCATAGAGAAGTTCAAACGTTGCATTATCGACTACGCCAGCCTGAGGCAGGAACGAGAAAATGCTTCCACCATCGTTATTGGTGACAACCACTTTGAGATCGATCTCTCTTTGCATCAAGGCCCACAAACCATTGGAGTCATGCACGCATGCAACGTCGCCTAGCAGCACAGTTGTTGGTACTCCTGTTCCTAGAGCAACACCAACAGCAGTACTAATGACGCCGTCAATGCCGTTGGTTCCTCTATTGGAGAAAACCTGAACTCCGGGGGTCACAGAGCCGAACCATTCCACATCCCTGATGGGCATAGATGAAGAGATCACGAGATTGTTCCCTTGCTGGGAAGATGTCGTCACAACACGAGCATTGGTGGGCTCGGACCAATTACTTGTGCACCAAGCGTCAATTGCTTTCTGCGCAGCAGTCTCTGCCGCAGTCCAATCCGACAACCACCCCTCGACAGGCTTTGTAACCATCGTTGCAAGAACACCGGACGTTGCTGCAATGTCTCCGATAAGGGTCAATGCGACTGCATGGTCGGGGTCGACCACCATTTCTGTGTTCTGCAGTTGAACAACAACAGTTCCACTGCGCTGAATCCATTGAGCCGTGACCTTTGATGCAGCAGGCTCGCCCACGCGAATCACAACCTCTGGGAAATGCGAATCTGCAAACTGCGTGGACCGCAGGACGGGATCAAATGCAACGACAATGTTTTCGTCGCACTCACGAAGATCGCTCCGCGCATCAGCAAAAACAGGCCACCCCAAGTTCTTCGCCAGTTGCAACACTTCTGATGTTGAACCACGGCCAGCAAGAATGACTCCTCGTTTTCCATTCACTGCATCGAATATCGGCATCACATCAACAGGTGACACGGTGCTCGCTCGAACAACGCGGGCAGAAGTGGCACTCTTTCGATCTGGTAGCGACGATGCCACTCCCACAAGTGGCTCCCGGAAAGGAAGATTGAAATGAACAGGGCCTGGACGTGTACCCGTCGATGAGTTGACACAACGAGATGCAAGTGAGCGCCACGACGAAGCAGCATCCATGGATGGCACACCCGGATCATGGAACCAACGAACAGCTCCCCCAAACAAATTGGTCTGCTCGATTGTCTGAGGAGCTCCCACGTCTCTCAATTCAGGAGGACGATCAGCGGTGCACACAATCATCGGAACATTGCTCTGATGAGCTTCCACCACGGCTCCATGAAAGTGGGTCGCTGCTGTTCCCGATGTGCACAACAGCACTGCTGGTGTCTTTGTAGAGAGGCCAATACCGAGAGCGGCGAATGACGCACTTCTCTCATCATGAAAGAGATGAACTCGAATCTCTGACCGCGCAGCTAGGGCAATTGCCAATGGCGTAGACCGGCTTCCCGGCGCCACCACGTCGTGGCGAACCCCAGAATGAATCCATTCGTCGACCAAAGTGGCGCAGAATGTTGATGCGGTGTCGCCAATAGAACTCATGTCACCTATCGTTGCACTTGTGCGCGTAGAAATCTGGTCCGACGTTGTGTGCCCATGGTGCTTTATAGGAAAGCGCCGTTTTGACAATGCCGTCGCCCAACTGCGAGAGAAGGGCGTCACAGAGCCTATTGAGATTGTCTTCAAGGCGTACCAATTGGACCCCACAGCCCCTGTTGGTGCCCCTACCCCTGTGGTTGATGCCTATGCGAAGAAGTTTGGCGGTCGGGAGCGCGCAGAGCAGATCCTCCAGCACGTCACATCTGTCGCCGCCGGTGATGACATCACCTTCAATATGGACATCGCTCTAAGAGCCAACACCATTTTGTGCCATCGCGCGCTCCATTGGGTTCTCGAGAATCATGGAGCTGAAGCACAAGTGACCTTCAAAGAAAACCTGCTGTCTGCCTATTTCACTGAAGGGCTCGATGTCGGGGACATGGAAGTTGTTCTGTCTCGTGCCGCCGAATGTGGCTATGACGTAGATGCCATTCGAACATGGCTTGAGAGCGGTGGCGGACTCGCGGAAGTACAACAAGATATTCAAGGGGCGATTGACAGAGAAGTCACAGGAGTTCCAGCCTTCTTTATAGATGACAAATACTTCATTCCCGGTGCACAAGAAACTGAT
This sequence comes from Actinomycetota bacterium, assembly GCA_009703055.1. Lineage (GTDB taxonomy): Bacteria > Actinomycetota > Acidimicrobiia > Acidimicrobiales > Ilumatobacteraceae > UBA2093. The sequence continues at coordinate 12,162 of WLGW01000017.1, read as the reverse complement.
GTTTTTGTGAAAGTACTTGAGCGAATTCTCTCCTTGTGAAGCTTGCAACACTCGTCCACGGAACAGGTGCACCGTTTACTTTTCTTCACGGATTCACGCAGACCAAAGAGTCATGGCTACCAGTTCTGGAATCACTCAACCTTCCGATTGAAGCAACACTCATTGATTGCCCCGGTCACGGTGAGTCGCCGACACAAGGTCGCACCCTCCCAGAAACCGCCAACGACGTTGCCGAGTCCACGCGTTCAGGCATTCTCGTTGGCTATTCCATGGGGGCACGCATTGCACTTCACATGGCACTGCAGTTTCCAGACCTCGTGCAGGGTCTAGTTCTCATTAGCGGCACACCTGGACTACGTTCAGAATCAGAACGCAATGACAGACGAGCATCTGATGAGGCCTTAGCCACTCACATCGAAAACATCGGTATGGAAAAGTTCATTCCTGAATGGTTGTCCAATCCTATGTTTCAGGGTCTTCCAATTGACCTCGCAGACATTCCACGACGTTGCAGCAATACAGAACGTGGACTCGCCGATTCATTGCGATTCGCCGGGACAGGAACTCAAGAATCTTTGTGGGACAGTTTGGAATCTCTTGCAATTCCAGTCCTGGTTGTCACGGGCGACAAAGACGAAAAATTCACGCAGATTGCTCGAGAGATGATCCCAATGATCTCACAAGCAGAACATCACGTGATGAACCATGTTGGCCACACCTGTCATCTTGAAGATGTGCGACAGTTTTGTGATGTGTTGGAAAACTGGTTTCTACGCCTGTAGCGCGATCACGATTCCCACAGTAAATGTGACCGCAAGAATCAATTGAGCTCGCCCAACAGCACCGAGAACCGGAATCAATGCTCTCCCCTTTAGGCCTTTGGCAATGTCATTCAGTGCGGGCCGTGTTGCAATCACACCCACAAGGCCAAGCATTGCAAATGGTTGAGTCATGAGACCCACCCACACAATGGATGCAGCAGCAAGAACAATGAGCGCACCAAAGAACTGACGTGTTCGAGCATCGCCCATCTTCACCGCCAATGTTCTCTTTCCTACTTCGGTGTCACCCGGAATATCTCGCAAGTTGTTCACAACGAGAAGAGCACATGCATACGCACCGACAGCGACGCTCGCGATCCAACCAGCAGCTGTCAATGTCTCTGAGAGCACGTACTGGGTGCCGACTGTGGCAACTACACCAAAGAAGATGAAAACGAATACTTCTCCAAGTCCTGCGTAGCCATATGGTCGCGGGCCACCGGTATAGGTCCATGCTGCAGCTATTGCACATACGCCAACCACCAGCAGCCAGAACGTTGTCATCAACGCGAGCAACAAACCGGCAACCCCAGCAATACCCAATGCAATAAATGCAGCCCTCTTCACCGAAGATGCTGATGCAACGCCAGAACCAACGAGACGTAATGGCCCCACCCGGTCATCGTCTGTGCCTTTGATGCCGTCAGAGTAATCATTGGCATAGTTCACCCCGACTTGGAGGGCAAGACTGACAAGTAGTGCTAGCGATACGCGCCACCACACAGGCGAATCCGCCGAAGCACATGCAGCACCAACCATCACCGGCACGACGGCAGCGGGCAAGGTGCGAGGCCGAGAGCCCACAACCCACTTCTTCCAACCAAGTTCTGCTGAGGGCGTCGCATTGTTCATTCATCAAGTGTCGCACCTCCCATAGGCTGAAAGCGTGAACGAACTCATCTGCCTTGACATGCCTTGTGGCCCGCAGATGGTCGACCGCATTCGTCGGGCATGGGATGACGGAGATGCCATCTTTCCCCTCGACCAACGTCTGCCTGCGCCAGCACGAGCATTGGTCATGCAGGTTGTACAGCCAACGAAAGTGGCAACACTTGATGAGGAAACACACATCACAGGACGCCTCGTGGAATCAGGTGATGCCGTTGTAGTGGCAACAAGCGGAACCACTGGCCAACCAAAAGCAGTAGTTCTCACACTCGATGCTGTGATCGCAAGTGCTCGCGCAACAAGTCAACGCCTCAGTGTCTCATCAACAGACAAATGGTTGGCCTGTCTGCCACCATCACATGTAGGTGGCCTCAGCGTCATCCTGCGATCCATCGTGACCAACACTCCGGTCATTACAGTCCCAGCCTTCACCGTCGAGAGTTACGACACAGCAGCACGCGAAGGTGCAACTCTTGTGTCTCTCGTCAGCACAGCACTGCAACGTGTCGACAGTTCCAGATATCGCACCATCGTCTTGGGCGGGTCACGTCCGCCACACAACCGCCCCAGCAATACCGTGACAACGTACGGAATGACAGAGACGGGCAGTGGCGTCGTTTATGACGGCATCCCTCTTGAGGATGTTCAGATCGAGATTCGTGATTCCATCATTCACATCAAAGCCCCCATGCTCATGCGCGCATATCGCAATGGAAACTCCCCCTTCACCACTGATGGCTGGTTCCGTACGGGGGATATCGGAACAATGAAGGACGGGCGACTTTCTGTTGAGGGTCGCGAAGGTGATCTCATCATCAGCGGAGGCGAGAATGTCTGGCCCGAAGATGTCGAGGCTGCTATTAGTACGTCGGCTTCTGTTGCCGATGTGTGCGTGGCTGGAGTTCCCGACCCCGAATGGGGCCAGCAAGTCACTGCTTGGATTATTCCGACTGGCAATGCACCGTCTCTGGAAGAGATTCGCTCTCACGTCAAGCAAACACTTCCTGCCCACTGTGCTCCTCGACGGATCGAAATAGTTGCAGAGATTCCACGAACATCACTCGGCAAGCCGAGACGATCAGAACTTGTTCAGTCTCTGGGCTAGTCCGCTGCAACGATGGGCGACACGCGCACACTCGTGATCCGTCGACCTTCAATCTCTTCGGCGGCCAACTTCCAGCCATCAACTTCGATTGATTCACCCACAGCTGGAACATGTTCAAGCACGCCAAACATGTAGCCACCGACGGTGTCGAACTCTTCATCATTGAGCGAAATCTTGAACACATCGTTGAAGTCTGAAATAGCCATCCCGGCATCAACAAGTGAGACACCATTGGGAAGCTGACGAATCGATGCATCTTCATCATCATGCTCGTCAACAATCTCGCCCACGAGTTCTTCAAGACAATCTTCAAGAGTGACAAGTCCAGCGATGCTTCCATATTCATCGGCAACAATTGCCATATGGAAATGGTCCTTTTGCATCTCTCGCATTAACTTCGCAACTGGCTTTGATTCAGGAATCACAATTGCTGGACGAACAAGAGAGTCGATTGATTCAGCTCCGCCACCGGCACGACTACGAATCATTAAGTCCTTGATGTAGGCAACTCCCAGAACATCCTCATTGCCTTCTTCGTCTTCATGCATAACAGGCAGACGACTGACGCCATGTTCAAAGGCTTCATCGAGGGCTGCATCAACTGTTGTTCCCATTTGAAGAAGAACGAAGTCAGGACGAGGCTGCATGATCTCACGCACCACCGTGTCACCAAACTCGATGATCGACTCAATCAGTTCACGTTCTTCGTGCTCAATGATCTCTTCTTCAGCTGCCGCCTCAATGATGCCGAGAAACTCTTGTTCGCGAACAAATGGCCCCTGCTCTAAACCCTTGCCCTTCACGACAATGTTTGTCAGCCCAATCAATGCCTGCGAAGCCATACGCAATGGCCAAAACTTTGCGAGACCAGAAATGAGTCGCGCTGTCGAAAGCGCTGCTCGGTCCGAGTGAATGACTGCGTAAGTCTTGGGAACGGCTTCCGCAAAAACGAAGAACACAATGACGTTGAGCAATACGCCTGTGACCACACCAGCTGCGCCAAACAGTCGACCAGCAACAACACCCGTCAAGGTTGCTTGCACTGTCTGACAGATGTTCACCGACAACAGCAGCGGATTCACCCACTTCTCAGGATTCCTCACAAGTGAGAGAAGCGAAGCCCCACCCTTGGCACCAGAGTCAGCAAGTGCCTGTGCCTTTGGTTTCGACATTCGAGACAAGCCCATTTCTGCAATGGAAAAGACCACCAGAACAAGAAGCAGCATCAAAATCGCGGCGATGATCCACCAATCGATTGTTGTTGGAGCTTTCGCAATCATTCGTTATGTCCTTGTTGAAAGCCATCGGGAGCGGGACCGCCCCAATGATGAGTGGTGAGTATGGCCAGTTCGGCTGCACGCATGACTGCGAGATTCTCATCGTTGTCGTGATCAAACCCAAGAATGTGGAGAACACCATGGACAACCAACAAGGCAATCTCATCATCGAGAGTGCCTGCATGAGTTGAGAATTGTTTTTGAGCAACGGCTGGACACACCAAGACATCGCCAAGGAGAGTCGGCATGTCGTCGTGGTCAGGATGTGGCCGAGCAGGTCCGCGTGTCAACGCACCGGGACCTTGTGTCTCTGCAACTTCGACACCATCCAACGGAAACGACAGCACATCAGTTGGGCCAGTCTTGCCCATGTGCTCTGCATTGAGATCTGCAATGGTTTCCTCATCAACGAAAAACAGAGAGAGCTCGCAGGCGCCCCTGATTCCTTGCGAGATAAGAGCATCAATTGCGAGACGACGCCATCGTTCGAGTTCTATCGGAATGGAATCTTGTTCGTCTGAACAGAAGACTTCGGGCACTCCATCACCGCCCGAACGTTTCGGAGCGTCCACCTTGGGGCGTGAATCAGGCACGGGAGGAACCTCGACGAGGACGAGGGCCGTCCGAGGAAGACGTGAACTTTTCATACGCTGCAACGATGTCAGCAACAATACGGTGTCTCACCACATCTGAGCCGTCAAGACGCACAAACTCAAGAGAGTCAATCTCGCCCAACTTCTTCTCGAGCCCTACGAGACCACTTCGACCATCCGGAACGTCAATTTGGGAGATATCACCCGTCACAACAACTTTCGAACCGAATCCGATGCGAGTCAGAAACATCTTCATCTGCTCGGGAGTCGTGTTCTGCGCCTCATCCAAGATGATGAAGGAGTTATTCAGTGTTCGGCCTCGCATAAACGCAAGCGGCGCCACTTCGATGGTTTGACGCTCAATGAGTTTCTGGGCCGCTTCCGCATCGACCATGTCGTACAACGCGTCATACAGGGGTCGTAAGTACGGATCAATCTTCGCCATGAGATCACCTGGCAAAAAGCCCAAACGCTCGCCTGCTTCAACAGCAGGACGAGTCAGGATGATGCGCTGCACTTGGCGAGCATGCAAAGCCTGGACTGCCATCGCTACTGCTAACCAGCTCTTGCCAGTGCCAGCGGGCCCAATGCCAAAAGTGATTGTGTTGTTCCGGATGGCGTCGACATATCGCTTCTGACCAGCAGTCTTTGGCCGCACCATGCGTCCCCGAGAACCCTTCAGAATGTCGTCAGTCAAGATGGTGCTCGGGCGCTGCTCGGCACGCACCATCACAATGCTGCGATCCATTACCGATTGGTCCAACTTCTCGCCACGCTGCAAAAGCAAGACCATTTCTTCAAAGAGTTTGCCAACTTGGTGTGCGCGAGGACCGACACAGTTGATTTCATTGCCCCGGACCACAACCGATACATCGGGAAAGGCTTCTTCGACCCTGCGCAACAACTCGTCACGTTGGCCCAGCAGTTCAGGCATCAGATGGGAGCCAGGAACTACGACCGAGATTGTGGGCGCAACGGATGTCATTTGATTTCAGCCTACTGAAATGTGCAGAAGAGCAAGGATTCCACCGCCTATGAGCACTGTCGTAGTACTTTCATAGACGTTCGTATTGGGCGTTCGCACTATGCCGAAATGAGGTTCTCGTGGCGCGTAGGGCACTTTCAGCCTCATCGTGGGTCGTCGCAGCCGTCGGCATCGTTTTGGCGTGCCTGCATGGCATCTCTAGCGGGGCCACCGACTCCCCTTTTGCCATTGCGGCAATGGCATTGGCAGGCTTCGGGGTCTGCACTGGCTGGATCGTACATCGTCCGCCATTCAGCGTCACAGCAACCTCATTGCTGTCGATCATCTTCTTAGTCGCAGCACTCTCCGCGTCGCTTGGTTCGCCTACTGCATCCACCGTTGAGTCATTAGTCCTGGTATCTCAACTCATCCTCGTCGCCGGACTCATCGTTTTTGTCCGCAATCGATTGGGACCACGTGCTTCAAGTGTTGTCCCCGACGGACTCATCGTTGGTCTCGGAGCGTGGGTATTGATCTGGGTCATTCTTGTGCAACCAGCCATTCAGGAATCAACAAGCTCGTCCCTCACAATTCTTCGAGCTTCCACTTTGGGCGCATCCATGGTTGTGCTGTTTCTTCTAGCGACCCTCTTGTTTTCCGATTCTGCTCCCTCACCCTCGGTGGGATTCCTTGGACTATCTGTCTTCCTTGGCCTCATCGGAATTGTTCTTCGTGCGATGTCTTTTCGACAGGATTTTTCAATTTCATCAACCACATACACAACGCCATTTCTTGTGACATGTGGATTCGCAGCAGCAGGTTTTCTTCACCCCACAGTTCGCCATATCTATACGTCTGGAATTAGCAGGACATCACCTCCTCTGATGACGCGGCTTGTGACCACCACTGCCTCACTAATTGTTCCCGTCGTGTTGCTCGCAATCACTGACCCGTTTGATACCCAAGATCGAGTTGTCAGAACTGTCTCCGTATCTGTGTTGGCCATTGTTGTGATGACTCGAGTTATCCAGTCGGTCCGCGCAAACGCCCGCACCCAGGATCACCTGGTGAAGAGTGCTCTCACTGATTCGCTCACGGGACTTCCGAATCGAATTCTGATGCTCGAACACATCGAGTCTGCAGTACAAAACGCATGGCGTACATCGCGACAACCAACTGTTCTCTTCATCGACGTTGACCGTTTTAAAAACATCAACGATTCATTGGGGCACTCCATCGGTGACAACGTCCTCACCCTTGTTGCGTCCCGACTCATTGCTGCTGTTCCATCGCATGCTTCGGTGGCACGTATTGCGGGCGATGAATTCGTAATTCTTGACGCAACAACGGAGAGCCCCACCCAATCAGTTCTTCTTGCCGAGTCCGTTCTTGATGCGTTTCGAGAGCCTGTCAATACACCCGAAGGCGACATGTTTGTCACCGCAAGTATCGGCGTTGCCTATTCGCCAAAAGGCGTCGACCTCTCAGCAGATGACCTCATGAGGCACGCAGATACTGCGATGTATCGAGCCAAGGCAGCTGGACGAAACTGCATTGCCCTCTTTGATGATTCCATGCTTGAGAAAGTCACAAAGCGACTCGATGTCGAGACAGCTTTGTATCGCGCGTTAGAACGCAAGGAACTTCATCTCGTACATCAACCGATTATCGACATCGACTTAGGAATTGTTGTTGGCTTTGAAGCACTGATGCGCTGGGATCGTGGCGACGGTGACATCGTTCCGCCGACTGAGTTCATTCCCATCGCAGAGGAAACTGGCACCATCGTGCCCCTTGGTTCCTGGGCGCTCAACGATGCGTTGACACAATTACGGCACTGGATTGATACAGGCGTCGTGTCACCCAGCACCACGATGAGCGTGAATGTCTCACCACGCCAGTTACACGACCCACAATTCGTATCCATCGTGAGTGACGCACTTTCTACTTCTGGCATCCCCGCAGAACAGTTGTGGCTAGAAGTAACAGAGTCAGTCATGATCACCGAAGCGACGCAAGCATTGTCTGCACTGCGCCGTCTGAACTCTTTAGGTGTGCGCATCGCTATTGATGACTTTGGAACGGGCTACAGCTCTTTGTCCCTTCTTCAAAAGTTCCCTATTCAATGCGTCAAGATTGACAGAGCATTCGTACAAGACATCACAACAGAAGAAGGAACACGCAACCTGGTTCGGACGATCATTGCAATGGCAGATGCGCTAGGCGCCGACATTGTGGCTGAAGGAATTGAGAACAAAGATCAGCTCAGTGCACTTGCTTCAATGCGATGCCACAAGGCTCAGGGATATTTCATCAGTCGACCAATCGCCGTCGGTGATGTTCCTGCTGTCGTACATCAACTCCAAGACATTGATGCATGGAAGGCACGAACAACCTTCTAGGGGTCTTAGCGAGGAAGCCCCACTTTGGTCACTGCACCATCGGGCGAACGTAAGAACAATTCGACGGAATGGTCACCTGGGGTCAAGAGCGTGTAATCAAGAATCGCCGTATACGGAACGACGTCACGCGCGCCGGAAAGCTCACCGATGACTCCTGCCGCAACACCATTAATCGCAACGATGCCTTCAGTACCTACCTCAACGGGAGTAGAAAGACGAACTGTTCCCGTGATGAGAGACGGAACTCGGGACCCTCTTTGGTTCGTTACATTCTTGAAACTCTTCTTTTGATTCACAGTCCAAACGGAAACTTCTGAGTTCTTCACATCACTGGTAATCGGTTCACCAATCACACTTGCTGAAGATCCGATTGCAGCAACGCGTCGGTTAGGCCCTTTATTGGAAACCACATCCGAGTAGTAGGCGACTCGCTCAAGCACCTCTTCGAACCCGCCAGACATCACGGATGTTTCCCCAGTTGCCGACACCACTTGACGCACACGGTTCGTCGGGCATGACTGTGCAACGGACTTCCCACCGAATTCCCAAGAGGTCTTCGTACCCGTTGTCTCAACAATCGTTGGAAGCAAATCAAGGTTCGACATCGCACAGTCGCTCACAACTCCCGTTGTCTGTTGTGGATACTTAATGAATGTAGGAATTCTGTAGATATCACTGATCGTTTCCTTCTCAGTGAAATCCGTGTGTCGTTGAGGCAATGTGGGCACAAATGAAATGCCATGATCCGCAGTCACAACAAGCATTGTGCTGTCCCATTTTCCAGTCTTTTTTAAACGTGCCATTACATCAACGATCACATTGTCTGCGGCAGCAACCTGATACAAAAATGTTTGATACGTGTCTCGCACGCCGTCTTCGCTCTCGGGATTCGATGTGGAAATTGATGGCGACAACGGGGCCACTCGATTGTCGGGAGTAATTCGCCATGGTGCATGCGGAACAAGTGCATGCACCACTTGCACGCGAGACTTGGAATCATTAATGAAATCTTGAGTTCCCCTACCAATGGCATCAACTTGGGATAATGCTCCAACGTCGAACTGTTCCTTGAACTTGTTAGCCACAGCGCCAAAACCGCCCCAGGTGCCCTCGATGGACGGCACATATTTACGGAGAACTGGTGGAAGTACTCGCTGACCATATACATAACCGGCATCACGCATAAAGTTTTTAAAGCGAGACAATTCAAAGAGCGCGTTCGCCTCATCAGACTTCACGCACACACGCTTTGGGCACAAACTTGTCACTGGCTCAATGCCTCCCACCGAAGCCTTTCCTGCAAACAAAGTGAAGATGTTCTTCGGGTACTGGGTGAGGAACGGTCCACCTTCTTGCTGTGGTACTGCAGAAGCCAAAATCGCTGGCACAGCTTGATGGGTGAAGTTCGACTCGGCGACATTGTTGCGATACCACGTTGATTCTTGAGCAAGTGCAGCAAACCCTGGATATCGCTCAGCGTTAATGGTTCCGTCATCTGACAACAACGAGTACAAAGGGAATTCATCAAACACAATCTGCAGAACGGAAATATCCTTGTTTCCAATCACAGCATCCGAAGTAGGACCATCTGACTGAAACAGAATCGGTTGCAGCTGCAAAACCGCACTCACAGTCACGGCCACAGCGAGAACCGACAACCAACGAGACCACTCACGAATTGCTTTTCTCTTGTCGTATGCAATTGGCAAAATCACAGCAAACGCGAAACCAAGCGAAAACGCGCCGATGTTGCCATCGACACTGATCCAACGGGCGACGGCAATACCCAACAAGAATGAGAATCCAGCAATAATCCACAAGCGGGTTGCTTCATTCACTTTTGGTCCGAGAATGCGCGTTGCCCGGTCAAGACCTGTGGCAAGTACTGCGGGGACAAGAACAATGACAAGGACAAATAAGGCAACCTCTAATGAAGAAAGCTTCGCTGCGGAGAACACTGTCGGATTCTTTCCATAGAGATCAAGAATCGGCTGAGCAATCGCCATGGTGGACAAGGCCAAATAAGTGAGGAAGTGTCTGCGCATCACCCTTTTACCTTGCCACAATGGGACGGTGAGTTCCCTTATGCCTAGACCTATCTATAGGTCACTCGCCGTCTGCATGACTGCCCTCACACTGCTTGGCATCTTCGCTGTACCTGTTGCCACAGCATCACGACCTGCAATCGGACCAAATGGACAAGGAACAGTCCTCATCGTTGGCGACAGTTTGACCTTTGGCTCCAACTACTTCGGAAAACTTGCCGTCAAAGCGCAAGGAACCAATATTTGGACCAGAGTGGTGCTCGATGCAAAGAACGGTCGAAAGGCCACAGTGGGGGCAAAAATAATTGGCAGCAAGCTCACCAGTTCAACAACTGCAATTGTTGTCGCGCTCGGCACCAACGACATGATCTCAAAATCCGAGTCGTGGTATCCGAGCTATGCGATCGACACGGTCATGGAACAAGCAGGAGGTCTTCCTGTTCTCTGGGTGAATCTTGAATTCTCACCCACCGGTCGTGCGGACTGGAGAGCACGCGGTGTTCGTTTCAATCGCGCATTACGGGCTGCAACCGATCGATATCCAAATTTAGTGATTGCCGATTGGAACACATTCTTCACACCAAAGGGGCAGAGTCGATTTGTCGCCGATGGTGTCCACCTCTCTGTTAGTGGCTACAAAACCCGCACCACCTACTTCATTAATCAGATGAGGTCGTTCGGAAAGCGCATCGTGGAAGCAACAACGACCACGACTACAACGACAGTCCCAGACACATCGTCGAGCACCACAACACCCTCAAGTACATCTACCTCGTCATCTAGTTCAAGCACGTCTACTACGTCATCGCCGTAATCGCAGTTGACGGCTACCGTTGATTGCATGCTCGCAGTCACCGCATCACAAGGCGTTATCTCCATTGTCGAAAGAGACACTCCCGAGGGGAATGGAGAACTCATTGCCGTCACCTCCAGTGGAATCTGCGGCAGCGATCTTCACATGATTGAGGCTGGCTTATCTGGTGTAGTTCTTGGTCACGAGTTCGGAGGACACACATCGTCAGGCCAATTAGTTGCGATTCGTCCCACCGGTGAGTGCGGAACATGCCAGCAATGCTCAGCAGGCCATTCCCAAACATGCTCCATGGCTGGCAGATCTTTGCACGGGATGTCTCGCGATGGTGGTCTTGCGGAGTTCGTCCTTGTTGACCAGAACCAGATCTTCCCGATGCCTGCTGGTGTCGACCCAGCATCGGTCGGACTTGTTGAGCCATTGGCTGTTGTTATTCACGGTATCAATCGATCAAACATCGAAAAAGGCAGTCGTGCCGTCGTTATCGGTGCGGGTTCCATCGGCCTGCTGACAGCTGCAGTGCTTATTGACCGTGGCGTCAGTGTTGACATCGTGACTCGCCACCCTCACCAATCGCTGGCAGCGGAGAAGCTAGGAGCTCACCCCGTTTCCGAACCCGGTTCGAATTACGACGTGTCATTTGATGCCGTCTGTTCACAGCAATCGTTTGACGCCTGCGTTCAGGCGACACGCCCCAGCGGCACTCTTTTAGAGTTTGGGATGTTTTGGAGTCCCGTCACCTTGAACAACTCCCTCATGATGAAGGAAATCACGGTTATCCCATCCATCTTCTATGGACACAACCATGAGCACCATGATTTTGTTGAGGCAGTTGACGTGCTTGCCCGCCTCCCCTTCATTATTGATGCAGTAATCACCCATCGATTCGCTTTGACCGACGCTGCTGAAGCGTTCCGCGTCGCGGCTGACCGCAAGTCGGGCGCCATCAAGGTTCATCTCTTTCACATGTAGTTAGTCACCGAGGTGATATGTCTTCACCACGAATTGGGGATCAGTTGCTGAGGACAACCTAAATTGTCCAATGTTGCTTATGCCGTGCGACACACTCCCTGATATCGTGTCCTTAGTCACACCACGGTGGTGTGCTTATTTGGGGGTAACTCAATGACACAACGTCAGACCACACGGTCACGCGTGATGCGTCGCGTAGGGGCTGCAATCGCTGCCACTATTGCGGTGTCCACCGTGGCTTCGACAGGAGGCCAAGCGGCTTCCACGTCGGCCGCAAAATCCGG
>WLGW01000016.1 GCA_009703055.1 Actinomycetota bacterium | reverse complement strand
CGACTCACTTCTGTCGGAATACGCAGCTCTCGGTTTTGAGTACGGCTATTCCTATGCGAATCGCAATGCACTCGTCATGTGGGAAGGCCAGTTCGGCGACTTCGTGAACGGTGCTCAAATTGTGATCGACCAGTACTTGGTCGCTGCAGAAGACAAGTGGAAGCAAGAAAACGGACTTGTCCTCTTGTTGCCACATGGATACGAAGGCCAAGGCCCTGAGCACTCCAGTGCGCGTATTGAGCGCTTCTTGCAAATGTGCGCAGAAGACAACATTCAGGTTGTCAATGCCACAACATCAGCTCAGTACTTCCACGTCCTGCGTCGTCAGATTCATCGCGACATTCGTAAGCCATTGGTGATCTTTACTCCAAAGGCGCCTTTGCGTATGAAGGAAAGCCGTTCACACGTCAGTGAATTCACGTCAGGTTCATTCCAGGAAGTCCTTGATGATCCGCGCGTCTCCGACAAGTCGGCTGTGAAGCGCATTGTGTTGTGCAGTGGCAAGGTTGCACACGACGCGATGTCAGAGCGCGACAAGCGCAATGCAGCGGCGGCAGTGGTTCGCGTTGAACAGTTGTATCCATTCCCGATTGATCAGATTCATGAAGTCATCGCGCGGTATCCAAACGCAAAGGAAATCGTCTGGCTGCAAGAAGAGCCTGAGAACATGGGTCCATGGCATTTCGTTGAGCACCTCATCTGGCGCGTCAAGGATCGTGGATTCGACTTGCGCCATGTTGCACGTGTCGAATCAGGAAGCCCTGCAACTGGCTCAAAGGCAATTCATGATCAGGAACTTGCCGACCTGATGGATGAGACATTCGCCGGCTTGTAAGCCGTCGACAACTGTCAATAGTTAGAACTGCAGCCCGATAAGGGCTGACAGTTCATTCAGTGCAATCGCGGGGTCGCCGACCTTGATGGTGCGCATACCCATGGCGGCGGCTGGCTTCAGGTTGATGCCAAGGTCATCAAGGAACACACATTCGGTGGGTTGGACATTGAGTAGTTCGCACGCGATTTCATAGAAACGCGGTTCTGGCTTTCGGCAACCCACTTTGCTGCTCTCCACCACATGGTGAAACTTCTGCATGATTGCTGCAACTTCGGCTTGTCGCGGTGTGGGATCAGGTGCGGTCGTGACAACGTTGTTCGTGAGACATGCCATGAGAAAGCCAGCCTCTTTCACTGCATCAAGTGCGTGAACCATTGCGGGTCGTACATCGCCCGACAATAGTGACAACACGTCGGCCCCTGGAATTCGATGTCCGAGCGCTTCGCTCTCGGTCGCAAAGAGAGCATCAAATTCAACGGGTGTGATGTCATTGCGTTCCAAAAGCGCCCAGGCATTGTCATGGGGATTCTTGGAGTTGACAGTACGAATGATGTCGACGGGCAACCCTCGGTCGGCCTCGTATCGGTTGAAAGCCTCAAATGGACTGGAGAGGATGACCCCACCAAAGTCCCACAGGACGGCGCGAATTGGCTGATTTGTCACAGATTGCAGGCTAGGCGGGCGAACATCTGCCTCCGTGGTCGGATTGCCCCGTTCCAGCAGGCAGGGGGTGGTTCAATGAATGGGTGACTAAGCACATCATTGTTGACGGCTCAAACATCGCCACCGAGGGTCGGACCGAGCCCAGCCTTGCTCAGTTAGATGAAGCTGTTCAGGCGCTCATGGATGAGTTCAAGGGAGCCAAGATCTCGGTCATCGTTGACGCCACCTTTGGTCATCGCATTGCCAAGAAAGAGCGCGCAGAGTTTGAAACCGCAATCGCGAACAATGAGCTCGTTGCACCGCCTGCAGGTGCCGTGGGCCGTGGAGACGCCTTCATTCTTGCAATTGCAGACAAAGCCAATGCCAGCATCTTCTCGAATGACAGCTTCCAAGAATTCCATGGGAAGTACAAGTGGCTCTTTGATGAAGGTCGCTTGATTGGTGGCAAACCGGTCCCACTTGTGGGATGGGTATTTGTTGAACGACTTCCTGTTCGTGGACCGACAAGTCGCCGCTCCGTTCGTACAGGCACGGTTGTGAAAAAGGAATTGCCCACCGCAAGTCCTGAAGCCAGCAAGCCGATGCCAATACCAAAATCGCCGCCGCCTAATGCACGTAGTTCTCGTGGGGTAAAAAACACCGCACCTCAAAAGAGCGCCAAGCCAATGAAAGCTGCACAGCCACAGGCGGCTGCAAAGGCTCCTGTGGCGATGGCCAATGACATCGTTCCGTATCTTGAATTTGTTGAGAAGCATCCTGCTGGCACAAAAGTGAAAGCAGAAGTGCAGTCGTATGCAGCTAATGGCGTCACTGTACGCATGGGTGACATCGCCGGGTATGTGCCACTTCGCAATATGGCGAGCCCGATGCCAAGAAGTGCACGAGACATTTTCAAAATTGGCGACGTTGTGACACTGATGGTGTCCGGATACACGCCTGCACGACGCAGTGTTGACTTGGGCGTTCCTGAAGTGGTCTCAGAACTAATCAAGAATCCTGTCGCTAAGAAGAGTGCAAAGAAGTCTTCTGCCAAGACAGCGCCAGAAAAAACTGCGCCGACGAAGAAGGCTGTTGTTGAGAAGAGCTCTACAAAGAAGGCGGCGGTCGTCAAGAAGGCCGTGGCGAAGAAGGCTGTTGCTGTGAAAGCTGCGCCTGCGAAGAAAGTTGCTGCCAAGGCGCCCGCGAAGAAGTCTGTGGCGAAGAAGGCTGTTGCCAAGAAGGCTGAACCTGTCAAAAAAACTGCTGTAAAAAAGGCTGTTTCAAAGAAGAAATAGTGCCAAGTTCTGCTGCGGTTGTGGCGGGGACTACCGTCATAGCGTGCTCATTGCTACGTGGAACGTCAACTCTCTGAAGGCTCGATTGCCGCGCGTCGAAGCGTGGCTGCAAGAAGTGCAACCAGATGTCTTGTGTATGCAGGAGACAAAGCTGAAGCAAGATCTCTTTCCCACTGATGCCATTGCGGCTCTTGGGTACGAAAGTGCACATTTTGGTCAAGGCCAGTGGAATGGCGTCGCCATTATCTCCAAGGTGGGGCTTGAGAATGTGATGCAGAACTTTGCGCCGGGAATCGAGCAAGACGAAGAAGCGCGCATTATTACTGCAACGTGTGGCGGTATTCAGATCAGTTCGTGTTACGTGCCAAATGGTCGCGAACTCGATCACGACCACTACAAATACAAGTTGTCGTGGCTTGGTCGATTACGCCAGCACCTCGATGCCATCTGTACTCCCGCCGACGATGTTGTGGTCTGCGGAGACTTCAACATCGCACCGGAAGACCGAGACGTATGGGATGTCACGCAATTTGAGAATGCAACGCACGTGAGTGTTCCCGAACGAGAAGCACTGGCGAATGTGCGTGACTTTGGCTTAACGGATTCATTCCGCCGTTTCTATGACGATGCCGGTTTGTATTCATGGTGGGACTATCGCGGTGGAAGTTTCCACAAGGGTCACGGCATGCGGATCGATTATCACTTGGTGTCACAGTCGGTCGATGAGCGAACGACATGGACAGCAATCGACCGCAATGCTCGCAAAGGTGAATCCCCGAGCGACCATGCACCAGTTCTCATAAGGGTGGACGACTAATGAGTAACGAACCTGTTTCATTTCCTTCATTTCATGAACGGGCAAAGGATCTCAGTGCGTCTGATTACGCACGTATTCGTCTTGCCGAAAGAATGCGCGAACTGATTTACACATCGTTCATGTCGACTGCCGAAGACTCAGCAGTTGATGCAGCAATTGCAGAAGTGGAACGTGCGATTGACTTGCTATCCGCTGATGATGTTCCTGGTAGTGCAGCAGCGGAGTCTCACTTTTCTGACCGCAGCCCGTTCTACGGATTAATGAACCCATTGTCCATGCCGATGGAGATGGGCCGCGATGAATCAGTGGGCGAGTTCGGTGCCATCACAGGCAATGTTGTTTTCACAGAACCGTATGAGGGGCCTCCAGGGCATTGCCATGGCGGATTCATTGCTGCAGCCTTCGATGAGGTTCTCGGAATGGCGCAATCGCTGACTGGTCGTCCTGGCATGACAGGAAAATTGTCCATTAACTATCGTTCTCCCACGCCATTGCATACCACCATTGCGTTCCGTGGTTGGGTGGAGCGCGTCGATGGTCGCAAGATCTTCACCAAGGGCACTGCGCACAATGGCGACACGTTGTGCGCCGAGGCAGAAGTCTTGTTCTTGTCCATGCCGCCAGAGATGATGGACATGTTGCGCAAGGGCCGTGACCTCAGTGAGAAGCCGCCTCAGTAATTATCTCAAGTAACTCTGCGCCATGACGGCGAGCAAAAACTTGGTCAGTCATTCGGGCAATGTCGTCCAGCGTCGTGGGCACTTCGCGCGTCATCATTCGAATGCTTCGTGTTGAGAGCACTGCATGAGGTTCTACACGTGCAAAGCGAGCGGTGTCTTTTCGCCAGTCTTCAATCGCATTCTGGATGGGATTGCCACTCTGAGCCGCCCGAGCGCGTCGTCGTACTTCGGGTGGCGGCGGATCAAATGTCTGCACTTCTGTTGTGACAGTAGGAAGGAATGGGGAAGGCCCCGAGGGTTTGCCGTTGCGGGAATCTGTCCATGAGACCACGAGCTCATCTGCAGCGCGTGTGAGCGCGACGTATGCCAAACGTGCTTCCTCGCTGCGAGCTACCGAGCCTCGTGCACCGCGATGGGGGAGCATTCCCTTTTCCGCGCCAGCGACAATGACATAGGACCACTCTCGACCTTTTGCAGCGTGGAACGTGAGAACTTCCACACCGTCAGATTCGGAAACGTCTGCAGAGGTGGCAAGCCATGAGCCAAATGTGCGTCCATCCACTGTTCCAACGCGATTCTCATCAAGAAATTGGCGAACGAATTTCGCGACGATGAAATCAACGTCTTCAGGTTCGTATTCACCGGTGTCAAGAATGTCTGCTGCCCAAGCGGAGAGTGATTCACGTCCGGTGAGATCTGTTGCTGCGGCAACTGCTCGTGCCCATGCTCCACCTCGACGAGATGAACGAATAGGCACGCCTACTTTGGACAATTCTTCGCGCACCTGATCAGCAACTGCATTCACACGGACAAGAACTGCAATGTCATTCCAAGAACGACCACTTTTGGCTCGGAGAACACTCTTCGTGATGAATGCTGTTTCATCTGTCTCGGTGGAGCAGCGCTGAAGAAGAACCGGCTGGCCAATCGAACGTCGAGATTCAGCATCTGCAATTTGTCCGTCTGTGGCGAGAGTATTGACCGCCATGCGCACGATCTCGGGAGTGCATCGATAGTTCGAAGGGAGAGACACAACATGTGCGGCACCGTTCATCGAAGGCAAAGTGTCAAAGAGTGTCTTGTCGGCACCGTTGAAACCATAAATGGCCTGGTTGGGGTCTCCGACAAGAAAAAGATCCGGCTGCACGGAGGTCACGACTTGCAAGAATGCATATTGCAGTGGGTTCATGTCTTGCGCTTCGTCAACGGAAATGTGACGAAACTGAAAGCGAATGGATTCGGCGTAGCGAGGGTCTTTGGCAGATTCATTGACGACATAGGTGAGAAAGTCGTTGAGGTCGACAACGCCACGTTTTTTCTTGGCCTTCTCATAGGCATCAAAGACTTCAAAGAATCGTTTCTCGCCGAGTGGAACGTTCTGTCCAGCAGATTTCAGTGCTGCTCCGGCATCAATGGGCGAAAGCATGCGGGAGTGTGCCCAATCAATTGCATTGAGAACATCATTGACTCCACCGCGACGAGCATCGTCACCCATGCACATCGACATCACCGATGATCGATTGTTGATGATGACAGGAGCACGGCGGCCTCTGTCTTCGTAATGCTGCATCATGATGCGTCGGGCAACAGCATGGAAAGTGCCGATCGTGGGACGGCCTTCAAGATCGAACTGTGCAAGTCGGGCGCGCATTTCAGTTGCAGCTTGCCGAGTGAATGTGATGGCCAATGTTCTTTCGATATCGGCGGTGTCGTTTAGGGCTCGCCAGGCAATTCGTCGTGTCAAGACTGTTGTTTTTCCAGAACCTGCTCCGGCCCGAACAACAACAATGCCAACGGGCGCGGTAACGGCTGTTCTTTGGTCAGAATCAAGCCCAGCAAGGACCGAGTCGGGCGTGGGAGCCGGATTCGTATTGTCTGAGCCAATGAAACGCACCCCTTGAAACTAGGCGGTTGCTACGGTTCTTCCCATGCCCTTCCCTGCAAAGAAATTGAACGATGGTGAACACTTCATTCTCGATGTGCACCCTCATTGGTGGTTTTATGGCCCAGATGCGCTTTTCCTTCTCGGTACCTTCATCTGCGCTGCCTTCCTTGTGGGGAAAACATCCGGGACCTTGGAAACAAGCGCCGCCTATATGGGTGTGGGGGCCTCGATTGTTGCGGGGGCCCGCCTCATTGTGAAGGTTGTGAAATGGCGCACCACGTACTTCGTGGTGACAAACCATCGATTGATTGACCGTCAAGGTGTTGTCGCCCGATCAGGGGTCGAGATTCCCATCAAGAGTGTCGACAACGTCAATTTCAAACAGTCACTCGTGGAGCGTTTCATCGGGGTGGGGAGGATCTTGATTGAATCGGGCGGCAAAGAGGGTCAGCAAGAAATTCCGTTTGTGGCACGTCCCGAAGAGGTGCAGAAAGTGATTCATGAGGCCATTCAGCGCTCTCGCGGGTCCGGGAATTTTGAAGGTGCCCCATCGTTTACGGGTGTCGCCCGTGAGTTGGAGCGGCTCGAGGCTTTGTGGGAGCGCGGAACCCTCACTGACCAGGAGTTTGAGGCTCAGAAGCGCCGTCTGTTGGGCTGAGTCCCACTTGTTTGAGAATTGCTGACACCTGAAAGAATGGGTGAATGGCTCAAGTGACTCTGCCGTCAGGCATCAATATTGAATTCGATACCCGCGGAAATGCCGCGAATCCGACCCTCTTGTGGATCATGGGGTTCACTGCTCAGATGACAGCGTGGAGTGAGGAATTCCTCGATCTCTTCGTAGACGCTGGTTTCCATGTGGTGCGTTTCGACAATCGTGATTGCGGTCTTTCTTATAAGCACGACGGAGTCACAGTTGATACCGCGAAGGTGACAATGGAAGCAATGATGGGCGACACCGTCACGGTGGAAGTTCCCTACACATTGCATGACATGGCAGCAGATGCAATCGGTGTTCTTGATCATCTGGGAATTGAAAAGGCACATGTCATCGGCGCGTCAATGGGAGGCATGATTGCTCAGACTGTTGCAATCAACCATCCACATCGCGTCCATAGCTTGACCTCCATCATGTCTGTGCCCGGTGACCTTGCATACGGTTCTCCAACGCCCGAGGCGATGGCGGCATTGCTCGCAGAGCCCTCGTCAGACCGTGCTGCGTACATCGATGGTGCTGCAAATTGGGCCGTGTGGTGCTCAAAGAAGTACTTCGATCTGGCGGAAGCAAAGGAACGTGCGGCGCGCGAGTTTGATCGCAGTTTCTATCCCGAAGGTGCACATCGTCAGCTTGCTGCGATTTATGCATCAGGTGATCGCAGTGAGTCATTGCGTCAGTTGAATGTTCCAACTCTTGTCATCCATGGTCGTGACGACACGCTGCTCACGCCATCTGGCGGAGAGCGCACTGCCGAACTTGTTCCTGGTTCAACATTTATGTTTGTTGCCGATATGGGACATGACGTGCCAAAGCCACTATGGCCATTGTTCGTCGACAGCATTTCTGCGCACGCACGTCGCGCGCACAACTAATCACATCTTTTCTAACACTCAAAAGGAATCGTCATGGCTGGTCCATTAAGCGGATACAAAGTTATTGAAATTGCAGGCATCGGACCTGGACCATTTGCCGCCATGTTGCTTGCCGACATGGGTGCAGAAGTTATCCGCGTTGATCGTGCACAAGCCGTGCGTGGGCCTGCCCCCGACACTCCCGCCGGCGACCTCATGTTGCGCGGTCGCCGCAACATCGCACTCGATCTCAAGAGCCCCGAAGGTGTTGAGGCGCTGTTGCAGTTGGTGGAAAAAGCTGACGCTCTCATTGAAGGCTTCCGCCCAGGCGTGATGGAGCGTCTCGGCATTGGGCCCGATGTGTGTCAGGCGCGGAACCCGCGTTTGGTGTTTGGCCGAATGACCGGTTGGGGTCAAGAAGGCATGTATGCACAAGCCGCAGGGCACGACATTAACTACATCTCGCTGTCTGGTTCGCTCGCGCACTTCGCTCGTAAAGACGAGATGCCGTTGCCTCCACTCAACATGGTCGGTGACTTTGGCGGTGGTGGAATGTTCCTTGCCTACGGCGTGGTGTGCGCTCTGCTCGAAGCATCAAAGAGTGGCAAGGGTCAAGTCGTTGATACCGCGATGGTTGACGGTGCTGCAGTGCTCATGACGATGTTCTGGTCGTTCAAGGCAATGGGCATCTTCAATGAGAATGCACCCGGAACAAACCTGCTCGATACTGGTGCGCACTTCTACGACGTGTTCGAATGCAAAGACGGCAAGTACGTGTCCTTGGGTTCCATTGAGCCGCAGTTCTATGCATTGCTTCTCGAACTCACAGGTTTGAAAGATGATCCAGAGTTTGCAAAGCAGATGGATCAGTCGCAGTGGCCACATCTCAAGGACCGTCTTCGTGATGTCATGAAGCAAAAGACTCGTGATGAGTGGTGCGACATTATGGAAGCAACCGATGTGTGTTTCGCGCCTGTCTTGACCATGAGCGAGGCTGCTGCGCACCCACACAACGTCGAGCGCCAGACTTTCATCAATATCAATGGCCACATGCAGCCAGCGCCTGCGCCACGATTCTCGCGGACAACGCCGACAGTGGATCGCCCATCGGCTCACGCAGGTCAGCACACCGCTGATGTTCTGCGTGAATGGGGCGTTGCCAATGTTGATGCATTGCTCGCTAGCGGCGCAGCGAAGCAGGCATAAGTGTCAACACTTGTTTGCTTTCATGCTCATCCCGATGACGAATGCATTGGTACCGGTGGCACCATTGCTCGCGCATCCGCAGAAGGGCATCGTGTCGTTCTTGTCGTAGCCACGAATGGTGACCATGGCGAAACTCCTGCAGACATGCCTGCAGGGGAGACACTCGTCAGTCTCCGCAACAAAGAAACGTTGGCATCCGCTGAGACTCTGGGCGTTCATCGCGTTGTGTTCCTCGGGTATGAAGACAGCGGAATGACTGGATGGGCACAGAACGAGAATGCTGGAGCATTCTGTAATGCATCGCTCGATGAGGCTGGTCACAAACTTGCTGACATTCTTCGTGAAGAGAATGCAGATGTTCTCACCACCTATGACTGGCATGGCGGCTATGGCCACCCCGATCACATCATGGTGCATAAGGTCGGCCATCGTGCCGCTGAGTTATTCCCGAGTGTGCGCGTGCTGGAAGGCACGATGAATCGTGATCAGATGCGCCGCGGTTTGCAAGCAGCTCGTGATGCGGGCATGTTGCCGCCAGATCGTGAAGCATTCAACCCTGATGGTCCGATGGATGATGGAAACCCCATGGGCTCTCTCGAATCAGAGATCAACCTGAAGGTCGATGTCGTGTCATTTGCATCAAAGAAGCGTGCAGCAATGAAGTGTCACGCCAGCCAGTTAAGTGATTCCAGTTTCTTCCTGTCTATGGATGACGAACGCTTCGCACATCAGTTCGGCTTTGAATGGTTTATTGATCCGAAGGACGACAGTCCGATGCGTGACGGCTGGATCTTCGAATGACACGTGTGTACATGGTGCGCCATGGCCAGGCTGCTGCTGGCTGGAATGTGGATCCCGACCCGGCACTCGATGAATTAGGACGTAGCCAAGCGCTCACCGTTGCAACTCGATTGTCATCGCTTGGGCCATTGCCCGTTATGTCCAGCCCATTACTGCGGTGTCAGCAAACTGCATTTCCTCTAGCGACTGCATGGAAACGTGACGTTGTGGTTGAACCCAAGGTGGGGGAGATTCCGTCACCTGAGGGCTATGCGTTGGAAGATCGTGTGGTGTGGCTGCGTGAAGCGATGGCTGGCACGTGGGCACAAGTAGCACAGCGTTCTGGTGCGCACTACACGCAGTATGTCGATGACTTGGCAGAGCGCATCTCATCGATTCAAGAAGACACGGTGATCTTTAGTCATTTCGTTGCGATTAATGCAGTCATTGGCCGTGCCACACAGAACGATGCGGTGATGATTGCAAGTCTGGACAATTGTTCCGTCACGACTTTTGATGTCTCTGGCGGTGTACTGACATTGCTCGAGACCGGTGGCGAGGCCGACACTCTCATCCGATGAATCTGGCGCCTGCCGACTAGATTCAATGTGTGCTTGCATCTCTGTCTGAACTCCATGAATCGTGGGCCTGGGTGGCCATCATCAGCAACGGGTTGGCCGGTGTGTGGGCGCTGTCAGCCCACAAGCTCACTCCGTTGCGCACGCGCGCTCTCTGGTGGTACACCGGCGTTGCACAGTTCACGATCTTTGTACAGGTGGCGTTCGGTGTTGCAATGGTCAACAAGCAGAAGCTTGAGTTCCCTGCATTCCACGCTTTCTACGGCTTCGTCGCAATCATGGCCGTCGCCATCATCTACAGCTATCGCTTGCAGCTGAAAAGCCGCGTGTACTTGCTTTACGGCTTTGGCGGTCTCTTCCTCATGGGTCTTGGCATTCGAGCCATGCTCGTTGGCCAGGCCTAGTTACTCGTTTTCGCCACCAGCGCAGATCGGCTCGTTATCCGGATCGGGATACAAATTTGCTGAGTAATCAAGTAGGCGCTTTGGCTTAACAAGATTTGGCTTTGCTGCTCCTCTCATGCCGATCCCATACGCAGCAATCCAGAAGGGATCTTTCATGGAAGTGATTCTGTGAATTCGTTCTCTCCAATTTCGACTGTTTGGAATCAGTTCAATCAGATTGGCTCCTGTAAATCCATTGGGAGTTTCCTCGTATTGCCAGCCATCGCTATAGGTGAGTAAGAGAGAGCGATTCGTTGCCGCAATCTGACTCATTTCGCTTCCCGCGTATGAGGCAACTATCTCAGGCATGCCAGTGCTGTTGGCTGCAATCACAATCTCTTGAGTTGGATTACGGAGTTCCTCTGAGGTCAATTCATCAAGATCGAGAAAATCGCCACCAATCGAAAGCACGAAAACATCATTCTTTCCGACCTTGATTCGATCCAATTGAAGAGAGCCTCGAGTTGGTCCGCGGTTGCATCTAGATGTTTGAAAATTAGCTTGTAAAACAGTTGAGACATAAGTGACGTTGTCTTTCCTTATTGGAATCAGCACATCGACATCAATCGAGTCAACTTGCATCGCTGTGTTCGCCGATTGCGACGCAGGGCTCACGAGGATTAGGAAGTTACCTGAGGCAGATTCTCCGATCGCACACGCGTGGAGCTCGAACCACCCAGAACATGTGAGATCTTCTCCTGAAAGCGGATAGAGATTGGAAATGTATTTTGGTTGGTCCATTCCACCTTGGTTGCTTGTCTGAAAGATTCCTGAATTAAACGCATGAGGAAGAATCGATGCGTCGCGAGATGGTAAGTCGGCTTTGAACGGATAAGGAGATGACTTTACGCGTAGGTATTCAGGATCAGGTGGGTCTCTATACAAGGATGCGTCAGGGTCGACGAAGCCACTGTCAATGAAAGAGACACCTATAGCTATGACAAGCATGAACGATGCAACGAGGGCAATGAGTCGATTGGTTTGGGAGGCAACAGACCGGCGAGAAGTTGAGGGCATGGACGAACGATAAACGAAAGTAGTGCCTCGAGAATTCATCTTGTGATGCAACCCTCGGAGTGAATTCAGGAGAATAAAAAAGCCCCTCGCCGAAGCGAGGGGCTTTTTTAATTAATCAATTAGCTCAGTGATGATGCGAGGTCATCGAGTGACTTCGTCAACTTGGCAGGCAACGCCGCACCGAATGATGCGTAGTGCTCGCGGATTTGAGGAACGGCTTCCTTCCAACCTGCTTCATCGACCGACAACAAGGCATTGAGATCAGAAGAGTCAATCTCAAGACCTGTGGTGTCGATGTCGCCTGGAGTTGGCAGGTAACCAATGCTTGTCTTTTCAGCATTGCCCTTGCCATCGACGCGGTCGAAGATCCACTTCAGAACACGGCTGTTCTCGCCGTAGCCCGGCCAAAGGAAGCGACCGTCTTCATCACGACGGAACCAGTTCACGAAGAAAATCTTCGGAAGGTTTTCGCTCTTTGTTGCTGCACCAATCTTCAACCAGTGGCTGAAGTAGTCGGCCATGTTGTAGCCACAGAATGGCAACATGGCCATTGGGTCGAAGCGAAGGTTGCCAACGGCACCTGCAGCAGCTGCAGTTGTTTCTGACGCCATGATGCTGCCAAGGAACACGCCGTGATCCCAGTCGAATGCTTCTGTTACCAATGGGACTGTTGTGCGACGACGTCCACCGAAGAGGATTGCCGAGATGGGCACGCCTGCTGGGTCTTCCCACTCGGGTGCGATGCATGGGCACTGTGATGCAGGAGCGGTAAAGCGAGCATTTGGGTGAGCTGCTGCTGACTCAGACTCTGGAGTCCAGACATTGCCCTTCCAGTCGGTGGCACGTGCAGGAGGAGTATCGCTCATGCCTTCCCACCACACATCTCCATCAGGAGTAAGCGCTGTGTTTGTGTACAGGCTGTTGCCCCACAGTGTGTCCATTGCATTTGCGTTGGTGTCGTATCCGGTGCCAGGTGCAACGCCGAAGAATCCGGCTTCTGGGTTAATGGCGTAGAGACGCCCATCGTCACCAAACTTCATCCAGCAAATGTCGTCACCGATTGTCTCGGCCTTCCAGCCTGGAATCGTTGGAACGAGCATCGCAAGGTTTGTCTTGCCGCATGCAGAAGGGAACGCAGCAGCGATGTACTTCGATGCGCCTTCTGGATTCGTGAGCTTCAAGATGAGCATGTGCTCTGCAAGCCAGCCTGCGTCGCGCGCCATCACCGAAGCGATGCGCAGTGCGAAGCACTTCTTGCCGAGCAATGCGTTGCCGCCGTAGCCCGAACCGAACGACCAGATCTCACGAGTCTCAGGGAAGTGAACGATGAACTTGTTGTCGGGGTTGCATGGCCATGCAGAGCTTGTCTGACCCGGAGCCAATGGGTCGCCAACGGAGTGAACACAAGGAACCCAATCGTTGTTACCGAGAACATCAAGTGCACCTTGTCCCATGCGCGTCATGATGCGCATGCTGACTGCTACGTATGCGCTATCGGTGAGCTGCACACCAATGTGTGCGATGGGGGAGCCAAGTGGTCCCATGGAGAACGGCACGACGTACATCGTGCGACCCTTCATTGCGCCCTTGTACAAGGAGTTCATCTCTGCGCGCATCTCTGATGGTTCGCGCCAGTTGTTGTTTGGACCAGCATCGGCCTCGTTTGTGGAACAAATGAATGTGCGGTCTTCTACGCGTGCAACGTCGCCTGGATCAGAATGTGCCCAATAACTATTCGGGCGCTTTGCTTCATCAAGCTTCTTGAAAGTTCCTGCGTCGACGAGTGACTGACAGAGAGCTTCATACTCGTCAGCAGTTCCGTCGCACCAGTAAATGGATTCTGGTTGCAGAATTTCTGCCCAGTCGTTAACCCATTGCTTCAATCGGGTGTTTGCAGTGGTAGCAGCCATGTGCGGACCTCTTCGTTGGGGAGGATGAATTAGTGGGACGTTCCCAAGGTTGACCCTAGGTGAACTACCTACATCCTAAAAATTAAACCCCAGGTGTGCCCATGTCTGACTCGGACCCAAGGCTGAGACTTGTGGCACGACCGGCCTCGTCCAGGACGAAAACCACACGCTGGCCTTGGCGGACCATGCGGAAAATGCTGCCCTCGAGGGCATTAGGGGCGAGGTTGTACTCGGAAAGATCTGTGTCGCTGACAACGACGCCGTCACCACTGGTGGGGTCGTAAGCCTTGATGACGCCCTGCATGGGTGCCTTTAGCGGCCGGCCTTGACGACTTTGCCCGACTTGATGCATGCGGTGCATACATAGAGGCGGCGGGGCGCGCCCTTAACAATGGCGCGGACGCGCTGGATATTCGGGCTCCAACGGCGCTTGGTGCGCACATGGGAGTGAGAAACTGACATGCCCCAGGACGGACCCTTGCCACACACTTCGCAAACTGCAGCCATTTTGGAAACCTCTTCGTATTCGCGAAAGGCGAGGGCCTTTCGAACGCAGATGTAAAAACTACCAGCGACATCGAAGAGACCCCAACCGTCCAGTGGGAGGAATCGGGGAGTTTTCTCGTGTTTCGGGGAGGGACCCGTGGGTCACTAGCCTCAGAGACGTGACTGGGGCACAAACTTTTGGGGCAAATGAGTTCAGGGGCACTGTTGTGGCCTTCCGAGACGCCATGAAGGCGCATGGCCCCGCCATCAACCGGCTCAATGTCTATCCCGTGCCCGATGGGGACACCGGTACCAACATGGGTCGCACCCTCGATGCTGTGGTGGTCGAACTCGAGGGCGCCCCATCTGATCTTGCCTCTACATGTAAGGCAGTGAGCCATGGTTCGCTCATGGGCGCACGCGGAAACAGCGGTGTGATCCTCAGCCAGATTCTTCGTGGGTTGTCATCCACGATTGAGACCCGTGACGGCGGAGTCGATGCTGCAGGAATCGCCGAAGCATTTTCCAAAGCTGCGACCGCTGCATATGAAGCGGTGTTGAAGCCAATCGAAGGAACAATCCTCACGGTTGTTCGAGAGACATCGGAAGGTGCAGTCGCTGCGGTCAGTGCCGGCGCAGATCTTGTTGCCACGTTGCAGGCTGCTCGCGCACAAGGTCGTGATGCATTGGCTCGCACGCCGGACATGTTGCCCGTGCTGAAAGAGGCCGGTGTCGTTGATGCCGGTGGTGCAGGTTTCTTGTTGTTGCTCGATGCGTTCTTGTATGTGTTGACCGGCGAAGCATTGCCAGAGCCTGATGAATCAGCGGGACCATCTGCCGAAGCATTGGAAGCTGTCGCAAAGCGTCATCACGATGATGGAACTGTCGACGTCAGTGAACTGCGCTACGAAGTGATGTTCCTTCTTGATCTCGACGACGCGCATGCTCCAGAGTTCAAAGCTGCGTGGGGCTCCATTGGTGACTCCATCGTGGTTGTCGGTGGCGAAGGTTTGTACAACTGCCACATTCATACGAACGACATTGGTGCAGCGATTGAAGCACCGCTTTTGATGGGGGGCCGTCCGCGACAGATTCGCGTGACTGACCTCTTTGAAGAAGTTGCTGAAGAACATGCCGCGCGCGAAGCAGAACTTGGTGCACCAGTTCAGTCGAAGACACACACGTCATCGCTGCCTCCGGTGACATGCGCGGTTGTCGCTGTTGCAAGTGGTGACGGATTGGCTGAACTCTTTGGCCAACTTGGTGTGCACGGTGTGATCTCGGGCGGTCAAACACTGAATCCGTCAACAGCTGAGTTGTTAGCTGCAGTGGAACGAATGAACGCTCGACAGGTTGTGATCTTGCCGAACAACAAGAACATCATTCCTGTGGCACAGCAGATTGATGCGTTGACAACAAAAGAAGTGCGCGTGGTGCCAAGTTGTTCCATGCCGGAAGCTCTTGCTTCATTGGTGTCGTATGACCCAGAAGCATCTGCTGAGTCAAACGCTCGTGAAATGTCGGCGGCTGCAGAAGCAGTGGCCACAGGCGAAGTCACACAAGCGGTGCGCGACACGAATACTGATGCAGGCAAAGTCACCGAAGGCGACTGGATCGGCATTGTGCGCGGCGATGGCATCGTGTCCATTGCGGGCACGCTGGTGGGTTCAGCAACTCAGTTGCTTGATCACCTCATTGATGACTCGCGTGAGTTGCTCACAATTGTGACCGGCAGTGATGCCACCACTGCACAGACTGATCAAATCACTGCATGGGTTGCAGAAAACCACGCGGACGTCGCAATAGAAGTGCACGCCGGCGGTCAACCGCTTTATCCGTATCTTTTCGGCGTTGAGTAGCTCTCCAATCACCCTTCGCGAGTTGGACCAGCTCGATCTCGAGCGCATCAAAGGAATTGGTCCAAAGACCAAGCCAGCTATTGAAGAGTTCGGGATTCACAGCGTCCTCGATCTTCTCGAGACATATCCACGTCGGTACATCGATCGCACCAACATGTCGACTTTGCGGGACCTGCAGTTAGGCGTGGAAGCAATGGTGATGGTGAAGGTGTTGTCGTGCCAATCCATCCGCACCAGAAATGGTCGAGCAATGGTGACTGCCACAGTGGGCGACAGCACTGGGAAACTCTCGCTCACTTTCTTTAATCAGTCATGGCGTGAACGACAGTTGACACAGGGACTCGAAGTTGCTGTCTTTGGCAAAGCAGAGATGTACAACGGATATCGCCAGATGACAAATCCGATTGTTGATCCCGTTGGCAATCAAACAGGTCGCATTGTTCCCATCTATCCACAGAGCGGTAAGTCGAGCATCTCGTCAGAGCGTCTTGCGAAGTGGATACAAGACGCGCTCGTCAAATGCGGACCACGCGGAATCGATGACCCAGTGCCATCGAGCATTCTGAAAGCACGCAATCTCATCGACCGTGGCGAAGCAATGCGCAGCATTCACGTTCCTGAAACAACAGAGATGCATCAGGCTGCACGTCGTCGCTTGGCTTTTGATGAAGTGTTGCGTGTGCAGTTGATGTTGGTGGGGAAGAAAGCGCAGTGGGAGCGCGACTCAGCTGGGTTTGCTCATGAGACAACGGGGCATCTCATTGACGGCTTCATGAAAGCCCTGCCATTTCCGTTGACAGGTGCACAGACGCGAACGATTGCAGAGATTTACAAGAATCTTGCGTCACCTCAGCCCATGCATCGCTTGCTGCAAGGCGACGTCGGTTCAGGAAAAACATTGGTGGCTGTCGCCACGATGTTGGCTGCAGTGCAGGGTGGTCATCAGGCAGCACTCATGGCGCCAACGGAAGTGCTGGCTGACCAACATGCAATTGGTATTCGCGCACTCCTTGATTCGTTGCGTTTGAGCGATGAAGGGAATCTGTTCGGTGATCGTCAGTTACGTATTGAACTATTGACGAACAAAGTGAAGGGCGCAGAACGCAAAGCAATTCTCGCCGGCATCGCAGATGGCAGTGTCGACATCGCAATCGGCACGCATGCATTGATTCAAGACAAAGTGTCATTCAAGAGTCTGGGTGTTGTCGTGGTTGACGAACAGCATCGCTTTGGTGTCGAGCAACGTTCACGACTGCGCGACAAAGCACAAGAGTCAGAACACGGTTTGGTTCCTGACGTGTTGGTGATGACAGCGACGCCCATTCCACGAACTGCGGCAATGACGGTCTACGGAGATCTCGACGTCAGCATTTTGGACGAGCTTCCTCCAGGTCGCACACCCATTGTGACGGCGCGCGTGTCAGACGAGAAGGAACGCAGTGCCATGTGGGCTGATGTGCGCAGCCGACTTGCCGTGGGTCAACAGGCGTACGTTGTGTGTCCTCTGATTGAGGAAAGCGAAAAGCTTGAAGTTGCTTCTGCGGAAGAGACTTTCGAAGAGTTGTCTCACGGTGAACTAGCCGACTACCGAGTGGGTCTATTGCACGGACGAATGTCATCGCTTGAAAAAGAAGAGGTGATGGGAGCATTTCGGCGGGGAGACATCAAAGTCCTCGTTGCGACGACTGTGATTGAAGTCGGTGTGGACGTCCCGAACTCAACGAGCATGATCATTTTGGATGCAGGCCGTTTCGGCATTGCTCAATTGCACCAGTTGCGCGGTCGTGTGGGTCGTGGTGCGCTTGAATCGCATTGCTACCTCGTCACGCAAGACAATGAGCCGTCACCACGAGTGGAAGCACTTGTTGCAAGTACAGATGGTTTCGTTCTCGCAGAAGAAGATCTCAATCTTCGTGGTGAAGGAACGATTATGGGGCGCCGCCAGAAAGGCCAGAGCGACCTCACATTGGCATCGTTACAGCGAGATCTCGACCTCATCATGTGGGCGCGTGAAGATGCCGTCAGCATGATTGAGGCTGACCCCATGTTGAAGAATCTGCCCACACTGCGCGATGAACTGGACCTTCTCTTCAATGAAGAAGAGGAAGAGTTCTTGTTCAAATCCTGAATGTGGCGCACTACGGTGGAAGCAACACGAGGGGGTTGTGATGGAACTAAG
Source organism: Actinomycetota bacterium (assembly GCA_009703055.1). Lineage (GTDB taxonomy): Bacteria > Actinomycetota > Acidimicrobiia > Acidimicrobiales > Ilumatobacteraceae > UBA2093. The sequence goes on along the minus strand of WLGW01000016.1, from coordinate 9,707 downwards.
TGGAAAGCACGTTGTGGTCACCGGTGGTTCACGGGGGATTGGCGAGAACATGGCGCGCGAGTTCGCACGTCGTGGAGCAAAGGTCACCGTTGTTGCGCGAAATGTTGACGCACTCAATCGGGTTGCGGCAGAGATTGCAGGCAACGCAGTCGTTGCAGATCTCACTGATGACTCAGTTGTCGACACCTTGATTGAAAACATCGAACGCATGCATGGCCCTATTGATGTGTTGGTGAATAACGCAGGGCTTGAAACTTCTACTCCGTTTGCAGTGGAAGATGATCGCGAGATTCGAACGGTGTCTCGTGTCAATCTTGAAGTTCCATTAATGCTCACGCGTCATGTTCTGCCGGGCATGCTTGCTCGCGGAAGCGGGCACCTTGTATTCGTTTCGTCGCTTGCAGGCACTGCAGGCTTCCCGGGTATGAGTGTGTACGGCGCAACGAAAGCAGGCATCCTCAATTTCGTGAACGGCCTCAGTCGCGAATTGAAGGCAACAAAGGTGAATATCACTGTGTTGTCACCTGGTCCGGTGAACACCGACATGTGGGATGCCATCGAAGAACGTCGGTCGTCTGTACAAGACGTAGTGAATCGTTTTCAGAAACTGCATCTCATCCCCACAGCAGATCCTGTGAAGATCGCGCGCCGAACAGTGAATGCTGTTGCAAGGAACAAACCATTTGTGCGTGACCCCAAAAGGCTCAGTATCAACTTTTGGTTGAATCATCTTCCGACGCGGATTGCCAACATGGCTGCCATTGGCATCAGGTTTGACCCACTGAAAAAGGGGTAGCGAACTATTCGGGCTGAAGGTCGGTGTCGTCTTCAGTGAGTTCGATGTACCAAATATCTCGACAATCACGGCATCGATAACTGACCACATCGTCAACCATCCACTGGCCGTCTTCGCGAGGAGGCGTCAGTAAATGGCACGGTCCGCCGCAGTCGACGCAAACAATGGACTCGCTCGGTGTAATCACGGTCGTAGTCTGCCTTGTATGAGAGTGGTAGCAGGTGACCTTCGTGGCAGGCGGATAGAAGCCCCAATTTCGGAGGCAACACGCCCAACAACCGACAAAGTGCGACAAGCTGTTTTCAACGCACTGGGAAGTCTTGACATTGTTGAGGGTGCGCGAGTTCTTGACTTGTTTGCTGGCACCGGCGCAATGGGTATCGAAGCACTCTCTCGTGGCGCTGCACATTGTGTCTTTGTTGAGCGAGACCGCGACGCACTTGTGATTCTGAAGAAGAACATTGCCGCCCTTGGATTGACTGATCGAACGACTGTGCTGGCAGTGGATGCAACCTCGGTGGCCTCTCGGCAGCCAGATATTGACATTCTCATTGCAGACCCGCCGTACGGATTTGACCAGTGGCGCGATCTCATCATTGATGCTGATGCAGCCTTTGTGGTCTTGGAATCTGACCGTGCCATCGGAGAGATTGAGGGTTGGGAAACCTTGCGGGCCAAGAAATATGGCCGTACCCATGTCTCATTTCTCCAACCCGTCGTAGCTCCACACGGTACGGTGGAGGGCGAATGAGCACCGTTCTGTATCCCGGCAGTTTCGACCCCCTCCATTTTGGACACGTCGACGTGGTGGCCCAGGCCGCCGAACTCTTTGGAAATGTCGTGGTCGCTGTCATGCACAACCCCGATAAGCCATCGGGTCTCTTGCCCACGGCAGAACGTGTTCGTATTGCTCGTGAATCTCTTTCTCATATCCCAGGGGTTTCTGTTGAAGCATTCGCAGGGCTTGCGGTTGATGCGGCCAAGTCAGTGAATGCGTTGTGCATCGTGAAGGGTCTTCGTACGCCTGGCGATTTTGAGATTGAACAGCAGATGGCTCATACGAATTTTTCAGTGGCGGGCGTGCGCACGGTGTACGTGCCATGTCAACCAGGTCTGAGTCATGTGAGTAGTCGCTTTATTCGCGACATCGCTCAACATGGCGGCGATATCTCTTCCATGGTGCCTGCACCAGTGTCTGCGGCATTGGCCGCAGCATTTCAATAACGGAGCAACAATATGCCTTACGACGACTTTGACGACACGACAGACAATTCGTATCCGCAACCAGCGCCTGTGCAAGCACGTCTTGGTGAAAGCGAAATGCTTCTTCGTCGCACTATCGACATCATTGCAACAGCGCCGAGTGTTCCGTTGTCGAGCACCCCACGCATTGACCGTGATGAAGTGATCGAACTACTCGAAGATGCGCTCATGCGTTTGCCGGAAGAAATCCGCCAAGCGCGTTGGATGTTGAAAGAACGTCAAGAATTTCTTGAAAAAACAAAGCGTGAAGCTGATGAGATTTTGGGTGCCGCACGGCAACAGGCCGAGCGAATGGTGCAACGAACGGAAGTTGTTCGTGCTGCTGAGACTCGTGCTCGTCAAGTCATTGATACGGCCGACGAAGAATCTCGTCGCTTGAAGAATGAAACCGAGGACTTTCTCGATCAGCGTCTCGGCAGCTTTGAGATTCTTCTCGATCGTTTGTCGAAGACTGTTGCTAATGGGCGCAATCGATTGTCCATTGGTTCTCAGCCGCCACCGGAAGCCGAAGAACCAATCGAAGAGCAGCATCGCGCAGGGTTCTTCGACCAAGACATCTCGTAGGCGGTCGTCATGGCAACTCCGCTCATCGTCAATGTCGTCGAGCTTCTTCGCTGGCCTGGCACAACAAAAGATGTTGTGCTGTCTATCGCTTCCACTGATCTTGAATTCGGAGAGTCACGAATTTCAGATGAACCCATTGACGTCAACTTGCACTTGGAAGCACTCTCGAACGGTGTCACTGTTAATGGCACCACGTCAGCGACGTGGGTCGGGGAGTGTCGCCGTTGCTTGGCGCCCATGTCGGATCGGATGACGGTTGAACTGTCTGAGTTGTATCAACAGATCCCTGATGACTCCGAGGCGTACGCAATCAATAACGACCAGATCAATCTTTTACCCATGGTGCGAGAGAACCTTTTGCTGGCTGTTCCGCTCGGGCCTCTGTGCCGTGAGGACTGTCCGGGCTTTTGCCCCCAATGCGGCAAAGACCTCTCTCAGACTGCCTGTTCGTGCGATAACTCAGTGGTTGACCCCCGCTGGGCGGCCTTGGAAACCTTGAAAGGTGCCCTCAAAGACCCCTCCTAGTGAGTTTTCTTTCTTTTGGGGCTATCGTGTCAGAGCCCTCAAACGAGGGTTTTGCCGCTAACACAGGGAGACCACGGTGGCCGTTCCCAAGAAAAAGAAGTCGAAGTCGAAGACACGCATGCGTCGCGCCTCTAACTGGCGCCTCAGTGCACCTTCACGCAGCACATGCCCACGCTGCGCCGCTGCCAAGATCCCACACACAGTGTGCGGAACTTGCGGTTGGTACAAGGGCCGCGTAGCAGTCACAGTCGACTGAGCCACGGTTCTTTCCGCATGTTGCCAATCGCTGTAGACGCGATGGGCGGTGATCGCGCACCTAGTGAAATTCTCGCTGGAGCGTTGCAGGCCGCCGAACTCGGCATTCCAGTTCTTCTCGTCGGCCCTGAAGGTCTCGAAGGAATTGGTGACCTTCCACTGATGCACGCATCAGAAGTCATCGAAATGGACGATGACCCAGCGCAGTCGGTACGCAAGAAGCGTGACTCCACTCTCGTTCGTGCTGCTGAAGCAGTTCGCGACGGCCAAGCCAGCGCCATGATCTCTGCTGGTAACACCGGCGCCACCATGGCAAGTGCGTTGTTGCGCATGGGCCGCATCTCAGGAGTTGCTCGCCCCGCAATCGCTACGCCAGTGCCCGTCCCTGGCGGCACTCCCACGGTTCTTCTCGATGCAGGAGCCAACGCTGATGTGCAGGCTGACTGGCTAGTGCAGTTCGCCATCATGGGATCTGTCTATTCAACGAAGCGATACGGCGTTGAAAACCCGAGAGTCGGACTTCTCTCTATTGGTGAAGAACCAGGCAAAGGTGACGCTCTGCGCAAAGAGGCGTACGACCTTCTCAAGGCGTGTCCTCATATCAACTTCATTGGCAATGTCGAAGGCCGTGACCTCATGACTCAAGACGTTGATGTTGTCGTGACGGATGGTTTCACCGGCAATGTCGCACTGAAGACTCTCGAGGGAGCCTTGAAGACAGTGATCGGCGAATTGTTCACTGCTTTCGCTCAGCCTGAATACAAGGACGCAGCCAAGCAACTTCTTCCTGCTTTAATGCCGTTGTACGACACCTTTGACCCAGACTCAGTCGGTGGAGCAATTCTTTTGGGAGTTGACGGCGTCTGCATCATTTCTCACGGTTCGAGCAGTGCGCGGGCGATGGTGAATGGCATCAAAGTTGCCAAGGAAATGGTGGATGCCGACATGGTGGGAGCAATCCGCGCGGCCATTGCTACTAGCCTGCCTTCCTGAGTCACTTTCAGGAGTTCAACATGGCCGCAGATCGCAACGCAATTCTCAACACTGTTCGCACACACCTCGCAGAGATTCTCGAGATGGAAGTTGCGAACATCGCTGAAGGCAACACTTTTGCTGATGACCTCGGTGCTGACTCGATCGCATTGATTGAACTTGTCGATTCGTTGGAGCAAGAGTTCTCGAAGAGCATTCCTGATTTTGCCTTTGATGATGATGACCTGGCTGAGTTGCGCACTGTTGCCGACGCAGTTGATTACATCGTGCGCGCTCACGGCTGAGTTCGTTCATGACCGACGAAGTTGATCCACGTTTGGCGCAGTGCGCTGAAGTGATTGGGCACTCGTTTACTGACACGGACTTGATCTACCAAGCGTTAGTGCATCGTTCCTGGCAAGCCGAAAATGATGAACCGTTTTCCAATGAACGTTTGGAGTTCTTGGGCGATGCTGTCCTCGGGTGGGCTGTTGCAGATATTGCATTTCATCGACTTGCCGATCTGCCTGAAGGGAAACTGACTGATCTTCGCCGCAGCGTCGTGAACATGCATGCGTTGTCGGACATCGCGCGCACCATCGGGCTGGGTGAATTCATTCTGTTGGGTAAGGGCGAAGATGCAGCTGGTGGACGGGATAAGTCGTCAATTCTTGCTGACGCATTAGAGGCCTTGATTGGTGCTGTATATCTCGACGGCGGTGCACAGAAAGCATTTGCTGTTGTTGAGAGACTTCTTGCATCTTCAATTGAATCGGCGATTCCGAACTTGGAAGCTTTTGATTCAAAGACTCGCTTGCAAGAGCTATGCGCGCGCTTAGGACTTGGCGCACCGGCGTACAACACCGAAGGCGTTGGGCCAGACCATGAACGAGTTTTCACTGCGTATGCGATTGTGAACGGCAAGAACATTGGCGAAGGCACAGGTCGAACGAAGAAGGCTGCCGAGCAAGTCGCTGCGCATATCGCATTTGAGTCTCTCGCCGACGATGCCTGAACTGCCGGAAGTTGAAACAGTCCGACGGGGAATTGAGTCGCGTGTTGTTGGGCGAAAAATTCTTGATGTTGAAGTTGGTCGAGAGCGCTCGGTGCGTCGCGTGGGGAAAGAAGCAGTTGTTCACGGACTGACAGGAACAACGATGGTCGCTGCGCGTCGCCGCGGAAAATACATTTTGTGTGACCTTGATTCTGGCGATGCCGTCATGATTCATCTTCGAATGAGTGGACGAGTGTTGGTGGAGCCGACGGGAACGCAACGTCCAGCACATACTCATGTAGTTCTGCAGTTAGCTCCTCGCGATGGTCTTCATGAAGAGATGTGGTTTGTCGACCCACGTACGTTCGGCGAAGTGGTGGTGTATGACCCTCGACTGGAAGCAGAGGTCCTGCCTGAGCTTGCGAAATTGGGTCCCGACCCCATCAGTGATCGCTTCGATGGGGGAGTTTTGGCGGAGCGACTGGCGGGGCGGCGTGGGGCGATCAAGCCTCTTTTGTTGAATCAACATGTGGTCGCAGGGGTAGGAAACATCTACGCCGACGAAGTTCTCCACAGGGTGGGTCTGAGGTGGAGTCGGACTGTCGACACTTTGTCCCGAAAAAAAATTGATAAATTAGCCTTCGCAATTCGCGAAATTTTGGCTGAAGCAATCGAATCTGGTGGCTCTACGTTGCAAGATACGCAATATGTCGACGTTGAGGGCAATGTCGGCAGCTTTCAAGAGAATCATCGGGTCTATGGGCGTGAAGGTCTCGGATGCCTGACCTGTGGAAAAACTTCCATCCGCAGAGTCATGGTGGCGGGGCGTTCGACGGCTTATTGCCCGCGTTGTCAGCGCTAACGCTATGGGGCGGTAGCGAGCCGTCTCTATTACTGTTGTTTTCGCTGTGTTTCTGAAATCTCTTACCCTCAAAGGCTTTAAGTCCTTCGCTGATTCCACCGTGATGGAAATGGAACCAGGCGTCACTGTTGTCGTCGGTCCGAATGGTTCGGGTAAGTCCAATGTTGTTGACGCCATTGCTTGGGTGCTTGGTGCACAAGCTCCTTCTTCTGTGCGAAGCCAAAAGATGGAAGACGTCATCTTTAATGGCACGGCAAAGCGCTCTCCACTTGGTCGCGCCGAAGTCATGCTGACTCTCGACAACTCTGCGGGCATTCTGCCCCTCGACTTCACAGAGATCACCGTGTCTCGCACGCTCTTCCGTAATGGTGACAGTGAATACGCGATCAATGGTGTTGAGTGTCGATTGCTCGATGTGCAAGAACTGTTGTCCGATGCCGGTGTGGGGCGTCAGCAGCACGTCATCATCAGCCAGGGCCAGATTGATGCGGTGCTAACTGCTCGTGCTGAAGATCGTCGCGCGATCATTGAAGAAGCCGCTGGAATTCTGAAGTATCGCAAGCGCAAAGAAAAGGCCGAGCGCCGTCTCGAGTCGACTGAAGCCAACTTGTTGCGAGTCCAAGACCTCATTCGTGAAGTGCGTCGCCAGCTGCGACCTCTTGAGCGTCAAGCAGAAGCAGCAAAGCGATACGAAGAAGTTGTCGGAGAGCTCCGTGCATTGCGTTTGTATCTGTCGGGCCGCGAAGTCGCCGGGTTGCGCGAGAAGCTTGCGCAACTTGAGACAGAAAAAGCGGGCAGCGATTCGTCAGAGCGTGAACTTCGTGAGCTGATGAGCACGCTGGAAGTCGATGTTCGTACCGCCGAGGAAGAACTCACCGCTCGTGGAGCATCTGGCTTAAACGATGAGCTCATGAAAGTGGAACAACTGCGAGAGCGAGCTCGTGGACTCGTTGCAGTCATTGCGGAACGCCGCCGTTCGATGGAGCGCGACCAAGGTCAGCTCATTGCAGAGGATGTTGTGGCTGCTCTTGAAGCAGACGCTGCAGAAATGCGCGAAGACCTTGCCGAGGTGGAGCGTGGACTCACGATTGCAATGGGCGAGAGCGATTCTCTCCAGGTCGAAGAGGATGCGTTTGAACGTGAGCGCAATGAACAAGGTCTCTTCCATACGGTGCAGGGCAACGAAGCCTCCACCGCAGCCGCTGAAGTACGCGGGGAGTTGCGCACGCTGCGCAACACCGTGGAACAAGGCGCCGGTGAGATTCAAAAACTGCAAGCACGAATTGAACAGATTGAGAATCGTGACAATGCATTTGTCGGCACCATTGATGGATTGCAGGCAGAACTCACGCAGGCAGAATCCGCTGTTGGAATTCTTCGGTCGGAGCTTGCAACTGCAGAGCAAGAACGAGACGTTGCCGAGAATGCTGGTGATGTCGCACAACAAGGTCGCGCCACTGCTGAGCGTCGTGCTGCACGTGCTTCTGCTCGTTTAGAAGCGTTGGAAGCCGCAATGGCATCTACTCGTGCACGCACCGGTGCAGAACATCTGGCTCAGATCGAGGGTGTTGTCGGAGCGCTTGTTGACCTTCTTGATATTGATCAAGGTTGGGATGCAGCAGTGAAGGCTGCTCTGGGCGACACCTTGGCGTCCATCGTTGTCTCAGATCCCGCGTCTGCTCGTCGTGCCATTGATCAATTGCGCAATGTGGATCACAACGGCGCAGTCATTGCACTTGGCTTGAATCGTGGAGCATCGGGCTCGCTCCCACAAGGTGTTGAATCAGTTCGTTCGCATGTCCGTCCGGCCAATGGTGCGCCAGCACAACTCGGAGCACTGCTCGACTCGTTGTTGTCGTCCGTGGGTTGCTCCACAGACATTGCGGGCGCCATCGACATTGTGGAAGCAAATTCTTCCGCGGTTGTCGTGACTCGCCGTGGTGACAAGTTGGCTCCTTCAGGGTGGCGTCTTGGTGCCGCCGATGAAGTGGGTTCCATCGAAGTCATTGAAGAAACTCGTACTGAAGTTGCAACTGCGACGGCAGAACTGCAAGCCCTTGATGCAGAGGTAGAGAATCAGCGCAGGTTGCTTGTGGCTGCTCGTACTCGCATTAACGACACACAAACAAAGCTTGACCGTCAAGTACGCGCAGTGGAAGCAGCAAACGAGCGTCTTGCAAAGACGACCAACGATCGCCGCTCGAATGGTGCCGAACGTGAAATGACGCTGGGTTCTCTCGATGACATCCGCGGTCGGGTTGATGGCTATCAGCAGCGCGTGTCAGAACTTGAAGGACTTCTTCCGGCACTTGAAGAATCAGAGGCAGCCGAAATTGCAGCGGCAAAGGCACAGGGCGAAGCACGTGCGGCGATTGATTCAAAAGCCACACACATGGCAATGCGTCGTAAAGACCTTGAAGTTCGTCTTGCTGGGTTGCGTGAACGCGATCAATTCCTGAAGCAGCGCTTGGAAGAAACTGATCGTCGTTTGGAAGTTGATACCGCTGCTCGTGCAGAAGCGGGTGTGCGTCGTCAGCGCATAGAGGCATCACTGCTTGCGATCACACGTCTTGGTGGTTTAGTAGACGGCCATCGCGTTGCCGCTGAATCACGTCTTGCAGAGTTGTATGAAATGCGTCGCCGTCAAAGTGATGAAGTGCGCGAGATCACCACTCGTCTTGACGTTGCGCGTCGCGGTCGTACGGAAGCAGAACAGCAACTCGAAGCTCTTCGTGAGCGTGGACGCCGCGTTGATGTTGAAGAGGCCGAGACCCGCATGCGTCTCGAGGCTGCAATTGAATTGATTCGCCGCGAGCTTGAAGTGGAGCCAGAAGTGGCAGAGGCTTCTCCGATGCCAGAGGTTGCCGAAGGTGTTGATCATGCTGATCGTGCTCGTGCGCTAGAGCGCGACATCCGTTTGATGGGCCCGATTAACCCACTGGCGTTGCAAGAGTTCACAGAGCTGCAAGAGCGCCACACATTCTTGGAAGAGCAACTCAATGACGTGCGTAACTCCCGTCGTGAACTCGCACAGGTCATTGCAGCGATTGACGAAGAGATTCAGTCAGTCTTTGCGACAGCATTCGAAGACGTCAGCAAGAACTTCACCGACTTGTTTCAGTTGTTGTTCCCCGGTGGTAAGGGCAAGCTTGCTCTCACCACTCCGGGAGACATGCTGAACACCGGTATCGAAGTGGAAGCAACTCCTCCCGGAAAGACATTCAAGAAGTTGTCTCTTCTCTCTGGTGGTGAGCGTTCGCTGACTGCGCTGGCGTACTTGTTTGCTGTGTTCCGCAGTCGTCCATCTCCGTTCTATGTCATGGACGAAGTCGAGGCTGCTCTCGACGATGTCAACCTGCATCGATTCCTCGGACTCGTGCAAGAGTTCCGTCGTGATGCACAGCTCATCATCGTGAGTCACCAAAAGCGCACCATGGAAGCAGCCGACTGCTTGCTGGGAGTCTCGATGCAGCCGG
>WLGW01000015.1 GCA_009703055.1 Actinomycetota bacterium | reverse complement strand
TTCGTTCGCTCTGTGGCATTTCTTCCATGTATTCACAGTAGGTGAGTGGTGTGTCGCAAGTGCGGTGTATCCGTGGCAAGTAGCCTGAAGAAGCCCTATGAGTGTGTTTGTCGACGAAGCCCAACTAAACGTCCGCGGTGGAGACGGCGGCGCAGGCTGTGTCAGCTTCCGTCGTGAAGGTCCCGTGGCCTTTGGTGGACCCAATGGTGGAGACGGCGGCAAAGGTGGCGATGTCTGGTTGGTTGCTGACCGCAATGCGGCGTCGCTTTTGGCTTTCCGTGATCACCCACACCGTCGCGCCAGCAATGGCGTTCACGGCAAGGGCAAAGACCTTCATGGTCGCCGTGGAGAAGATCTCTATATTGCTGTTCCCGAAGGCACCGTCGCCAAAGATATGTACTCGGGTGAAGTTCTCGCCGACTTGGTGAATCATGGCGACAAGTGGCTTGCAGCTGCTGGTGGTCGCGGTGGACGCGGCAATCACAAGTTCATGAGCAACTTGCGTCGCGCTCCCATTTTCGCTGAGCAGGGCGAAGAAGGGCACGAACGGTGGCTCAAGCTTGAACTGAAGTTGATGGCCGACGTTGCGTTGGTGGGCTTCCCTAATGCGGGCAAGAGCACCTTCATCAGTACAGTGTCTGCAGCAAAGCCAAAGATCGCGAACTATCCGTTCACCACTCTTGAGCCACACCTCGGTGTTGTGCGTATCGATGACACCACTGAGTTCGTCATGGCTGACATTCCAGGGCTTATTGAGGGTGCAAGTGAAGGCAAGGGTCTTGGTCATCAGTTCCTTCGTCATATCGAACGTGCGCGCGTGTTGTGTTACCTCATCGACCTTGTTGCGATGGACGGCATTGAGCCCGAAGAGCAGTTGCGCATCTTGCAGCATGAGGTGGGCAACTATCGCCCCGAACTTCTCACTCGTCCGTCTCTGATTGTTGGTACCAAGTCCGACAGCGCAAACCCCACGGATGTTGCTGATTGGAAGCACATCAAGATGTCTTCCATCACGTCAGAGAACGTGCGCAATGTGGTCAACATGTTGGCGCAGAATGTTGGCGAAGCTCGTCAGTCTGAACCAGTGGAAGAAGCCACGATCATCATGCGCCCCGAGCCAGAGCACTCGTGGGTCGAGCAGTTGGGCGAGAACGAGTACCGGGTCCACGGACGCAATGCCGAGCGCGTTGTTGCACTCAATGATGTGACGACCCCTGAAGCCTTGAACTACATCGATGAGCGCCTTGCCAAGCTGGGTGTTCCTAAGTTGCTCACTCGCGCTGGGGTTGTGGAAGGCGATGTCGTGTGGATTGCACAATTCAGTTTTGAATTTGTGCCAGAAATGTAAGTCTGTACCCATGCGTGTAGTCGTCAAAGTCGGAACCTCATCACTGACTGATGTGGAAGGCCGTATTCGTCTTGACGTGATCACGTCCGTTGCTCGCCAGTTGGCTGCAGCACGTTCTGCCGGCCATGAGGTCTTGCTTGTGACGTCGGGTGCTGTTGCATCAGGAGTTGCCGGACTTGGTCTTTCGGAACGCCCTCAAGACGTGTTGTCTCTCCAAGCTCTCTCCGCTGTGGGTCAGCCTCAGTTGATGGCTGCGTATAACCAGGCTCTCGCTGAGTACTCATTGGTGGCCGCACAGGTGTTGCTTGTTCCTCACGACTTTGTTGACAGACAGCAATACCTTCATGCGCGCAACACCATTGGCCGACTCCTAGAACTCGGATGCATTCCTGTCGTTAATGAGAATGATGCGATTGCGAACAATGAGATTCGCTACGGCGACAACGATCATCTTGCATCACTGCTGTCGCACTTAGTGAGTGCCGACATGCTCGTGCTTCTTACCGATACCGCTGGTTTGTATACGGCTGATCCACGGACGAATCCTGATGCCACTGTCATCTCTTTGGTGTCCTCTGATGACCCATTGCTTGCTGTCTCCACATCGGGTGCCGGTACAGAGCGAGGCAGTGGCGGCATGGCCTCAAAGCTTGCTGCAGCGCGAATCGCTTCGTGGTCAGGGGTGACCGCAGTCATTGCTGCGGCCTCTGCAGAAGATGCTGTCATTAATGCGATTAACGGGAAAGAAGTGGGCACTCGCTTCTTGCCACATGATCGCAATTTGTCTGCTCGAAAATTATGGATCGCTTTTGCTGCTGAAGTGGAAGGCACAGTTGTCCTCGACGATGGCGCGCGCGATGCAATTGTGTCCCGTGGTACGTCATTGCTGCCTGCCGGTGTCACTGCCGTTCATGGAACGTTTGACGTCGGTGCAACTCTTGAAGTGGTCGATTCTGGTGGCGTTGTGATTGCTCGCGGAATGTCGGCGATGTCATCGTCGCAGGCACTCTCATGCATGGGGAAGCGCACCGCTGATCTCGCGGACATGTCGGTTGTCGAAGTCATGCATCGCGACGACCTCGTCGTACTTGCATAGACCTACAGCGTCGTTTGAACGTCGGTTGTTCTCTTTGGCAGAAGTGTCGAGAGGTTCTGCATGTCCTTCACACGGAATGCGTACAGAGCAATGGCGTATACAACAAAGCCAGCTGTTACGCAGATAAAGAGTTCTGCCATCTGTGACATTCCTGATTTCGGATCCAACAGTTTCTCCAGGCTCCAAACAACGACACCCATGATGCTGCTGGCTCCAAGAACGCGCCACGACATATCGAACAGGCTGCCCCAGTCGATGGCTTGATGCTTGGTGTGGAGGAGCCATAAGAGAACCAATGAGGCAATCATGTACGCCATTCCGAAACTGATTCCGAGTCCGAATACGCCGTAGTGATCCACCAAGATGAGGGCGAAGATGACGTTGAGAATATTCTCAAAGACGTTCACGTAGAACGGTGTCTTTGTGTCTTCATGTGCATAGAAGCCCCGGAGACAGAAGATGTAGAGAGAGAAGCCGGTGAGTCCTACTGAGAACCCTGCAAGTGCGCGTGCAGTATTACTTGCTGCGGCACCATTGAAGTTGCCGTGCTCAAGAAGTGAACTGATGATGGGGTGGGCGAGGATGACCATTGCGATGGATGCGGGGATTGTGAGAATGCTGATCCAGCGAATACCTGATGTTGTCCAAGTGGCAAATCCGAAAATGTCACCTGCACGAACTCGACGAACTAGTTCGGGAACGAAAGTTGTGGCAATCGAAATCGCAAGAAGCCCGTGGGGGAGCATGAAAAAGGTGAATGCTTTTGAGTAGGCATCTTGGTCACCACTACCAGGTGATGCAAGGTTCTTGATGATGATGAGTGCAACCTGGTTCGTGACCACATAACCAAATGTCCAAGACGACAATTTGACCATCGTGCGTACCGCAGGATGGCGAAAGTTGGGTGTGAAACGAAAGGTGATGTCGGTGTTCCGCAAGGCAGGAACGAGGAAAAGCGCCATGGCGATGATGCCGCCGGTTGCAGACATGGTGAACAACCAAAAGAAGGTGTGGTCGTTCATGACGTCAGTAAGTTCAGGCCGTCCGTCTCTGGTGAAGGGAATGAGGACGAGCAAAGTAATCGTGACGATGTTCGAAAGGACGGGTGACCACGCTGCTGCTGCAAACCGACGTCGAGAGTTCAGCAGCGCAGAACCAATTGCAGAAAGTCCGTAAAAGAAAATCTGAATGAGGAAGATGCGCGTCATTGCAGTTCCTGCACGACGGAACTGATCAACATCGACTTTTGCACTTGGATACAGCGAGAAGACTCGGAAGATCAAGGGCGCACAGGCAATGGCAATCAAGGTTGCAAGTGCAAGCACGACGATGGACGTTGAGACGACAGCCTGGGTCGCTTCTTCATCCTTATCCTCTGCGAAACGAGTGAAGAGAGGTACCAGGCTCGCGGCAAGAAGGCCGCCCACCAGAAGTTCATAGATGGAGTTCGGCGAGTTATTTGCCCCGTCGAAGGCATCTGCCAATGCCGTTTGGCCAATGATGACCCCAATGACAATGACACGCAAAAGTCCCGTGAGGCGGGACATGGCTGTTCCAAGGGCCACTACGAGCGTGTCTTTGAACATGAGGAGAGATTAGGGGCTAGAAGTCATGGGGCTGGTGAGGGGCTGTTTTCAGTCCCAATGCCCCCGCTGAGCCAGTGCCCCACTAGGTTTGAAGACTTATGGCACCTCGCTTCGACTCAGTTCAACAAGTTCGTGACGGCCTCAAGGCTGTTAATTATCTGGCCGATGACGGCATTGCGGGTGTTGCGTTCCTCGCTGATCGTCTTGGCAAGCCCATCTTGGTCGAAGGTCCCGCCGGTACGGGTAAGACCCAGCTGGCAAAGAGCATCGCCGAAATGACAGGCGCTCGTCTGATTCGTTTGCAGTGCTACGAAGGTCTCGACGAGTCCAAGGCGCTCTACGAATGGAACTACAAGAAGCAGTTGCTTCGTATCCAGGCAGACAAGAACTCTGATTCTTGGTCAGATGTCCATGACGACATCTTCGGTGATGAATTTCTTCTGACACGTCCCTTGCTTGAGGCCATCACGGCCGAAGAGCCCGTCGTTCTCCTGATTGACGAAGTGGACCGTGTTGAGGTGGAGACAGAAGCTCTTCTTCTCGAAATTCTCTCTGAGTACCAAGTGTCAATTCCTGAGTTGGGCACCATCACTGCCAAGCAGATTCCTATGGTGTTCCTCACATCAAACAACACTCGTGAATTGTCGGAAGCTCTGAAGCGTCGTTGCTTGTTCTTGCATGTTGATTACCCACAGATGGATCGCGAGAAGGAAATCGTGCTCACCAAGGTGGAAGGCATCACTGAGATGTTGGCCGACCAGATTGCACGCATCGTTCGCAGCATTCGTCAGCTCGACCTCAAGAAGGCTCCTTCTGTGTCAGAAACACTTGACTGGGCTCGCACCCTGGTCTTGTTGGGTCTTGAGACAATTGATGCTGAACAGGCCAAGGAAACCTTGCATGTTCTTCTGAAGTATCAGACAGACATTGCTAAGGCAGCCAAAGAACTCTCCATCGACTAGTTCGGTTGCATAGTCGTCATGCTTGATCTTTTATCTGGGTTCATTGTTGAGTTGAGGAACGCGGGTCTGCCCGTGAGCCTCACCGAGAACCTTGATGCGATGACTGCCATCTCGCATATTCCTCTTGAGGATCGCGAAGCATTCAAATACGCACTCGGTGCGACTCTTGTAAAGAATCACGCGCACTGGCGTTCCTTCGAAACCGTCTTTGAGGTGTACTTCAGTCTTCGTGGTCCGGAGTACAGCATCACCGACGGTGATGGAACTGGTGGCGATATTGACGATTTCTTGCGTCAAATGCAAGACGCCCAGATGAAGGGCGAAGGCAATGGTGGTGCTGGCGGCATGGACCAGCTCACGCCCGAAGAACTCATGAACATTCTGATGAATGCACTCATGAATGGCGACCAGGCAATGATGCGTGCACTCGCTCGTCAGGCAGTTCAGCGTTTCGCCGGTATGGAACCAGGCCGACCTGTCGGTGGTACCTATTACTTGTATCGCACTCTGCGCAATCTTGATTTAGATGGCATGTCTGAGAAGTTGATGGAAGCAAGTCGTCAGCAAGTGGGCGGCGAACTCACCAAACTTGAAGAGCGACTTGAGCGCGATGAATACAACCATCGCATCGAACAGTTCAAGCAAGAAGTGGAAGCTGAAATCCGTCGTCGTTTAGTTGCAGACCGCGGTGCTGAAGCAATGGCAAAGACGTTGCGCAAGCCTCTTCCTGAAGATGTTGAATTCATGCACGCAAGCCGTGATGAAATGCAGAACCTGAAGAAGGCTCTGCAGCCGTTGACGCGCAAGCTTGCTGCAAAATTGGCTCGTAAGCGTCGTCACGGACGTAAGGGGCCTCTCGACTTCCGCAATACAGTGCGACACAGCCTTGCGTACGGTGGTGTGCCTGCAGAGCCCAAGTTCAAGTATCCGCGCCCCGCAAAGCCTGAACTTATTGTGGTGGCTGACATCTCTGGCTCAGTTGCTGCGTTCGCTCGGTTCACTCTCATGCTTGTGTATGCATTGTCGAACCAATTCTCAAAGGTTCGTGCGTTTGTTTTCATTGACGGCATCGATGAAGTGACTGATTACTTCAAGAAGACCGAAGATGTGTCGGAAGCAATTCAACGAATAAACACTGAAGCTGATGTGATTTGGGTTGATGGCCATTCTGACTACGGCCATGCATTCGAAGTGTTTTGGGAGAAGTGGGGCAAGGAAATCAATCCCAAGTCCAGCGTCATCCTTCTTGGTGATGCAAGAAACAACTATCACGCATCTCAGGCATGGGTCATCAAGGAAATGAAGCAGAAGGCTCGCAAGGTCTACTGGCTGAATCCTGAGCCTCGCTCGTACTGGAACACCGGTGACTCGATCGTTGGCGAATACGGAGTTCATACCGATGGAGTCTTTGAGTGTCGCAACTTGCGTCAGCTTGAGGCTTTCGTCGAGAAACTGGCTTGATCGAGAGTGACGTCTACTCGACTCGTCCTTGTTCGCCACGGAGAATCACGCGCAACTGTTGAGCGATTCGTTGGTGGTCCTCGCAGTTGCACTGGCTTGACTGATCACGGTCGTTTGCAGGCTGAAGCACTTCGTAATCGCCTGAGTGCTGGACATGACGTGGAGGCAACGGCTCTCTTTGCGAGCAACTTTCCACGCGCATTAGAGACTGCAAACATCATTGCGCCGTCGATTGGCTCATTGTCTGTTTCTGTTGATTCGGGGTGGGGCGAACATGATCCCGGTCCGGATTGTGACGGCATGACCTATGACGAATTCATTGAGCGCTTCGGTGTTCCTCGGTGGGATGGCGACCCACATGACGTGGTGTATCCAGGTGGAGAAACCATCTCCCAGTTCCATGATCGTGTGATGGAAGCGCTGCGTCGAACTGTGCGTCAACATGAGGGCGGCACCATTGTGGTTGCCTGCCATGCCGGGGTCATTGACGCAGTGATGCGCAATACATTGCATATGCATCAGACAGGAAAGTTTGAGTTGCACACTCAGAACACTTCACTGACTGAATTGCTCCATGTGCAGGGTAGTAAGTGGCGCTTGGTTCGCTACAACGATTCATCGCATCTCAACGGGCTGTAAACATGTCAGCCCAATTGCCGATCATTGTGGTGGGCGCGGGAACTGCTGGGTGCACCGTTGTTTCACATCTTGCAAACAACACGGATCATCCGATCCTTGTAGTTGAACCAGGTCGATATGGCAATGATGATGATCCGCAGTTCTTGAACTTCTCCGACTCGGGTCTGCTCGTGACAACGCAAGACGGATACGTTCAGGCGCGAGCGATGGGTGGTGGAAGCGCAGTCAACGGCATGTTGTTGACAGGGGATGAGCCTGAACATCTCCACGGTCTCACCCGAATGGCCCGCACATCAGATGTTGGTGTCGTCGGCCACGAACTACTCGCCCTCGGGGGGAGACTCAGCAGACTGTGGTGGAACGGTGGTCGGTGGAACCCCGGGCGCGCAGTTCGCCACCTCATTGAGGAAAATCGGGTGTCGTGGCTTCCTCGAAGTGTGACCGAGCTCCTTCTTGATGGTGATCGAGTTATTGGTGTTGATTGCAGCGAGGAGCCCCTTCGTGCTGCTGCGGTGGTGTTGTGTGCAGGCGCGATTTCTTCGCCGGGGATACTCCTTGCATCGGGTGCAGAGAAACTGAATCCGATGATTGGGGTTGGTGTGCAGAATCATCCGACAATCACTGCGCAGTTTTCGTTGGGTGCTCATCTGCCCGCTCGATTCGATACCGCAGTTGTTCGAGAGTGGTCAACATCAGCCGGTGGACAGATGCTCAACGTGGGCTACGAGCGAGCTGCGAAGAATCTTGATGGCATCGGAGCACTCTCGGTCTCGCTGATGAATCCCATCAGCAGAGGACGGGTAGAAATCTCATCGAATCACATGCCGCGTGCTGACTTCCAGTACTTGGCGGCAGATGAGGACCTCTTCAATATGGTGCAGGGAGTGCGTGACCTCATCAGACTTCTAGTTGATGGAAAATTTACGGACGATCCCAAGAGCATCACCGTAGGAGGTCGGTCTCTTGTCAATGTGAGTGCTTGGGACGACGATGACATGCGGGAGTGGTTGCGGCGGTCGGTCAGAGGAGTGTCTCACGCTGCCTCTTCATGCGCGCAAGCAGTTGATTCCGCAGGTCGGGTGCTTGGTCTTGAGAATTGCTGGATTGCAGACGCCTCGGTATTGGCTCATGTTCCGACTGAGACCCCTGCTGCACCTGTCACAATGGAGGCACTGCGTATCGCTCGCAACATCGGGGAGTCATTGTCATGAGTTACACACTGGGTTTACATGAAGTCGCTGAAGGCACTCATGCGTATCTGCAACCCGATGGTGGTTGGGGTTGGTCTAATGCTGGACTCGTCGTGGGTGACGGCGAGTCCTTACTTGTGGACACTTTGTTCGACCTGAAGATCACTCAGCGCATGTTGGATTCAATGGCAAATGTGACTCGCGAAGCAGGAATCAATACTGTCGTGAACACTCACGCCAATGGCGACCACTGTTATGGCAATCAGTTACTGAAGGGGTCACAGATCATCGCTTCTGCCGCAACTGCGCACGAGATGAGTGAAGTGCCACCCGCAATGCTCGCAGCATTGAATAAAGCACCTGGTGAAGTGGGCGACCTCTTCCGTCATTTCTTTGGCGAGTTTGAATTTGATGGCATCGAACCAGTTCTCCCCACACAAACCTTCACGGGGCGTCATTCTTTCGAAGTAGGCGGACGCACTATTGAGTTAGTAGAAGTTGGCCCCGCTCACACGCAAGGTGACACCTTGGTATTCGTTCCCGATGCAAAGACTGTGTACACCGGTGACATCTTGTTTATTGGCGGCACTCCTGTTGTGTGGGTGGGCCCCCTTGATAACTGGATTGCTGCATGCGATCTCATCTGTTCATCCGATGTTGATCACATTGTTCCAGGACACGGACCCCTGACCGACAAAGCGGGCGTTACGGCAATTCGTGATTACTTGGTGTACGTACAAGGTGAAGCAGCAGAGCGATTCAATGGCGGGATGGATGCGTGGGATGCAGCACGCGATATTGCATTGAATGGATTTGAAAAGTGGGGAGAGTTTGGTCGACTAGCTGTCAATGTTGACACTGTGTATCGAACAATGGACCCATCACATAAGAGCCCTGATGTTGTTGAACAGTTCAGGCGGATGTTTGCTCTGGAGCAGCCGGGTCATTAATCGGCTCGCGCAGTTTTTTGCGAACCACATAAATCCACCCAGTGAGTGCTGTCGCTGTAAAGAAGAACCACTGAAATGCGTAGGACAAGTGAGATCCTTCGTCCAGCGTCGGGAGAGCGACAGGAGCCGGCCAGGACTCTTTTGATGCAGGATTTTCTGCAATGAGTTGTACGTAGTCATTGGTGAGGAGTTTGCTGTCGGTTGCGTTCGCAATGACTGGCAGATCAAAGCGTTGAAACTCGGTGCTTTCTGGAGATGAGGAGTCAATGGCACCTACAGCACTACGTTTCTGCGTCTGACGGACATAGCCAAGTATCTGGAGAGTCCCAGTTGGGGCCGGTGGGTTCGACGTGGCGAGTGGCACGAAACCTCTGTTGACGAGCACCACTTGACCGTTTGTCGTGATGAATGGAATTGCTGAGTTGTAACCAGCAGCACCATCAAGCGATCTATTGATAATGGTGATGGCATCCTTGGATGAGTATTCACCCTTCAAGACAACTTTTGACCACTCTGGTCCAAGTGCATCAAAGGCGGTGGCAGAAGACAAGTCAACAGCAGGGCGCTGTATCTGCGTATTGATGGATTCATTCCGAGTCTTTTTTGCATCGAGTCGGTTCAACTGCCAAAACCCAAGATTGATCATGAGCAAGATCAGGAGAGCAACGGACACGTGCACGAGAATCCAGCGGGGGGCGAAGAGACGACGCATTACTTCTGAACGCTATCGGACATGGCATGGGGGCTACCGTTGGTGCCGTGGGGCACAGGGAATACACCGAGCAGAATATTGACGCAGACTTCTGGCGTGAGGTCTTTGGAGCGGAGGTGACCGCTGGTCCGCCCAAGAGGATTGGCGAAGGTCAGGTGGGCATGAACCTTCGCTTCGCCTTGGAGAGTTCTGACCCTTCGGTGCCGACTTCAGTTGTCGTCAAGATGGCATCACCTGACCCGACGAGTCGTGCAACCGGAGTCAGTCTGCGTAACTACGAGCGCGAAGTGAAGTTCTACAACGAAATCGTCGGCACATTAGATGTGAGATCTCCGCGCTGTTGGTTTGCTGACTGGCACGAAGCCAATGGTGACATTGCAATAGTCCTCGAAGACATGGCTCCGTCCGAACAGGGAGACCAGATTGATGGTTGTGGTCTTGAACATGCTGTTCTTGCAGTGGATCAATTGGTGAAGATGCAAGGTCCTCGGTGGGGTGACGATTCATTATCTGATGTTGATTGGCTACAACGTCGAGATGCCGCAGATGCCGAGAGATTGTCGGGATTAATTGGAATGGTCTTGCCAGGTTTCTTGGCAACGTATACCGACGCCATCCTGAGAGATGTCGGTCAACAGGGACTTGACTTCATTGCAACACTGGCTGAAAAGATTCCCGCCTACATCGCGGCGAAGGATGCTCCCTTTACGGTGACCCACGGCGATTATCGACTCGACAACCTTTTGTTTGCAACTACGTCGGATGGCGTTCCCTGTGCGGTCGTCGACTGGCAGACACCGGGCCATGGCAATGGTGTCTCCGATTTGGCGTATTTCATTGGGGCTGGTTTGCTCCCTGATGCGCGTCGCCAATTCGAATGGCAGTTGGTGGACCAATACATTGCAGGCCTGGAGTCGTATGGGCACGCGATCAACCACGAGTGGGTCAAGAACCATTATCGCCGCGAAGCTATTTCCGGAGTCATCATGGCAATCGTTGCGTCACAGATCGTTGGTCGGACCGAACGCGGCGACAAGATGTTTGAGGTCATGGCGACTCGCCATCTTCTGCAAGGAATTGAGAACGAGGCTCTCTCCACCTTCTAGTTCGGTGTGTGGACAGCGCGTCCGTTATTGCTACGGTTCGGTAGTGGCATTGGGGGCAATGCCAAGGGGGTAGAGAATCATGTGGAACTACGCACAACTGTGGACCGGAATCGCTAAAGCGGACCCGAAGAGGCCAGCTCAGATTTTTGGTGATCTCACGTATTCGTGGGGTGAATTCCATCAGCGATCAAATGCACTTGCAGTGGACATGACCAAGGCAGGGTTATCGCACCAATCAAAGGTGGCGTTGTATCTCTATAACTGCCCGGAATATCTCGAGGGAACTTTCGGAGCATGGCTTGGCGGATATGTGCCAGTGAATACCAACTATCGCTACGGCCCAGAAGAGATTCTGTATCTGTTTGATAACTCAGATGCAGAAGCCGTTATCTTCCATGCAGTATTCACTGATTTGATTGAGCAAGTTCGCAACCGACTTCCACTTGTGAAGCGGTGGTACATGGTTGCCGATGAGTCGGGCAACGCTCTTCCGTCGTGGGCTGTTGATTACACATCTGTTGTGTCCCAGGTGCACGATGATCTTGTGCCATCGACGCCTCTTTCGGGGGACGACATGTTGTTCCTCTACACAGGCGGCACCACAGGCATGCCCAAGGGTGTGATGTGGAGACAAGAAGACTTGTTGAGTGTTCTTGGACGTGGCGGCAACGCTGTCTTGCAAGTTGCACCGGGAGAATCAGTTGAGGAACTGATTGCACGCATTACTCCTGGCGACAAGGGCACCATCGCGTTGATCGCATGTCCTCTCATGCACGGCACGGGTCAGTTCTCCGCCTTCATCACGTTGGCAATGGGCGGCTGCGTTCTCACGATGCCGAACAGAAACTTTGATCCTGCAAAATTGTGGGAAACCGTTGAGAAGGATTCCGTCAATTCCATTGTGATTGTCGGTCAAGCATTTGCTGGCCCACTTCTTGAATCACTCGATGCGAATCCCGGCAAATGGAATCTCTCTTCGGTCGTGCAGATGGGCTCTTCTGGCGTGATGTGGAGTCAGGAGAATAAAGAAGGACTGCTTGAACACATCCCTCAAATGTTCATCACTGACAGCTTCGGTTCGTCGGAAGCGGTGGGAATGGGTGGTTCAGTTGCTGCAAAGGGTGTTCCTGCGAAAACAGCTCAGTTTGCGCTGGGACCGAATTGCGTTGTGTTCACAGAAGAAGGCACTCGTGTTATCCCTGGCAGTGGCGAGCGTGGTCTTGTTGCAGTAGGCGGCGCTATTCCAATGGGCTATTACAAAGACGAAGTGAAATCGGCTCAGACATTCCGCATATTCGAAGGACTTCGTTGGACCGTGCCAGGAGACTGGGCAGAGGTCAACGCCGATGGAACTCTTCACCTCTTGGGTCGAGGCTCTGTGTGCATTAATACGGGTGGAGAAAAAGTCTTCCCGGAGGAAGTCGAAGAGTGCGTGAAGACTCACGTTTCTGTACGCGATGCAGTAGCGGTGGGAATTCCCGACAAGCGTTTTGGTGAGACAATCTGTGCTGTCGTTGAGGCAGAGCCAGGACACGAGCCTGACCTCGGCACTCTGAGCGATCACGTGAAGAGCAGGCTCGCTGCCTACAAGGCTCCGCGCAATGTAGTGGTGGTGTCCACCATCGGTCGAGCCCCTAATGGCAAGGTCGACTACAAGCGTCTCAAGAAGCATGCGATGGACACCCTTGGGGTGTCTGAATAATTACCCTTGTGTGACCGGTTTCGACCGCTATCCTTGTGAAAAGCATTAGGAGTGACCAGATGGTCCGGCAACCGGGGTAATACCGCACGGTGCCTCCTCATCGAAAGATGAGGGATGTGGTCCCACGTTGTGGGGCAACAGGCTTCTCCTTTCCTACTGCGAATGCATAGAGAGTCGAAAGGAGTGCCCAGTGAGTAATGATCGCCATAGCGACAAGCCATATCCCGCTACGGGCGCGTGGACTCCTGATCAGCCAGTTGGCGACCGTTTGTTTCATACATTCGCGACGGATCGTCCGTTTTCGTTAGAGGGTGGTGGTTCCTTACGGAACGTCACCATTGCATACGAAACATGGGGCACTCTCAATGAAGATGCATCGAATGCAATTCTTGTGTGTCACGCGTGGACAGGGGATAGCCATGCGGCAGGTCGCAGCGGCAAGGGCCATTCCGACAACGGATGGTGGGACGGATTAATCGGTCCTGGCCATGCAATTGATACCAACAAGTTCTTCGTTGTGTGTTCGAACGTTTTAGGTGGTTGTCAGGGTTCTACTGGGCCGTCATCTCTGCATCCTGATGATGGAAAGCCGTATGGACTTCGTTTTCCAGTCGTCACTATTCGCGACATGGTGCGCGCACAAGGTCATTTAGCCGATGCACTAGGTGTGAAGAGTTGGCGTGCCGTCATCGGTGGCTCAATGGGTGGAATGCAAGCTCTTGAATGGGCGATTCTTTTTCCTGATCGAGTTCGAGCATTGGTTGCTATTGCAACAAGCATTGAAGCAAGTGCGCAACAAATTGCGTGGGGTTCGATCGGTCGACGTGCGCTGTTGATGGACCCTGCTTATAACAATGGCGATTACTACGACGCAGAACCAGATGGCGGACCATGGAATGGGCTCTCGGTTGCGCGCATGATTGCACAAGTCACTTTCAGAACCGACACGCGCTTCAACGAAAAATTCGGCCGCAAGTTAGTGAACAAGAACTTTCACTCTGACGGCATTGATCTCTTTTCTCAGTTTGATGTTGAGGGGTACCTCGGTCATCATGGCGACCGCTTAGTTCGTCGATTTGATGCCAATAGCTATCTGTACATCGGCAAAGCGATGGACTTGCATGACGTTGGTCGCGGACGTGGGTCAACCGAGTTGGCAATGGCTCGCATTAAGGCGCCGACCTTGACGATGAGTATTGATTCGGACATCTTGTATCCGGCCTATCAGCAAGAAATTATTCAGCAGTTGTTAAAGAATGCTGACCCACGAAATCGGCATGAGACCGTGAGCAGCATTGAAGGCCATGACGGTTTCCTCATGGAAACTGTTGCGGTCGGTTTTCATATCGCCCAGTTCCTTGCAGATACCGACTAGCCCCCGCGTGGGGTCTGTGGCGTGGAAGAATGGGACCAATGAACGTCGTGACCGTCCTTTCCTCCAGTGTGGGCATCAACCTCATTGGCGGCGGTCTCATCCTTGTTGGCATCATTCTTTTGGGTGTCACCCTTTCCTTCTGGAAGGCAGCAGTGGAAGACCCCGAGGTACTGGCGCCATTGGAAGTGATGGCTGACCGTCGATTCGCACGCGCAGACGACACACATCGACTTGCACTGCTCAACAGTGTGCGCCCTGAAGGTGCAGACCCTGTTGTCCATCATGTCGCGCCAGCAATGCTGGCGCGTGAGCCCATCAGTGAGCCAAAGCGCCCATACCGTGATCCTTTCAACCATGCTGATGACTCCGTGGATGTTGTAGAAAACACCGCTGTCATCATTGACCCGTTACTGAACATCAACCAGGAGAAGTACTAATGGCTGCCTTTGATCCAAATGAAATGATTGCTCGATTCAAAGATCGTGCCGCTGCAGTGCGTAAGCGCCCTTTGCCACCGGTTGCAGGTGAAGAGCGTCAGTTGTTTATCGCTAATGCTGAAACAGATTTTCGTGACTTCGCAATTATCAGCGATGCTGTCGCTTCCATTGAAGACGGCATCTTGACATTGCGGATTGATCTCAACCCTCCTGCTCAGTGACATCGTCGTTCGCCTCGGCGAAGCAGAACTTCCGTCAACGCGATGACATCCATGTCATCGCTGCACTGACTGCCGTTTTTGCCTGGGGTATTGGCCCCATCTTCAACAAGACGATGAGTGTTGACGCTTCAGCAATTGTCTTTTATCGCATCCTGGTGGGTGCACCGTTGATGTTCGCAATGGCGATGATGACAGGCGGTCACATATCACTAGCGTTGATGAAGCGCACTGCATTGCCTGGAATCTTGTTCGCACTTTCGATGATTACTGGCTTCGCATCGGTCATGATGACATCAATTGCGAATGCCACATTGATTACTACGTTGCAGCCAGTCCTGGTTCTCCTCATTGCTCCGAAGATGTTTGGCGAGAAGCTTCGTCCACGTCAGTTGCTGTATTCGGCGTGTGCGCTAGTGGGTGTTTTGCTTGTTGTCCTGGCAGCAGCATCCACAAGCGGCGCTCATCTCAGTGGCGACTTACTCTCTGTCGCGAACGTCTGCATTTGGACTGGGTACTTTGTGTTGTCCAAGAAGCGCAGACTCGCGGGTGTTCACTCGTGGTCGTATTTGGCAGCTGTCTTCATGTGGAGCGCGATTGTTGTCTTGCCATACGGAATGATCTTCAGCAGTGATCTTGGCAACATGACAGATGGCGACTGGGGACGCATTGTTGCGATGGCAATCGGGCCAGGAATCGTCGGGCACGGGCTCATGACGTGGGCGCAGAGTCATGTCGATGTCACGCTTGCATCGTTGCTGGGCCTCTTGAGTCCCGTGATTTCAACAGGACTGGCATGGATCATCTTGGACCAGAATTTGACCTTGTGGCAGTCCGTAGGGGCAGCCGTGGTCTTGGTTTCCTTGGCGTATCTCGTGCAGGAGCAGCGCACACCAGCTGAGGCTTCACTAGGGCACGAGGTCTAGACCCCGTTGCAGTCAACGCCCATCTCGCTAGGATGAGGGGCACACATGCGGATGTGGCTCAGTTGGTAGAGCATCACCTTGCCAAGGTGAGGGTCGCGAGTTCGAATCTCGTCATCCGCTCCAAAGGGCGCCCTTCGGGGCGCCTTTTTCTGTTCCCGGCCCGGATCTTTGACCTTGTTAGGTGGCGAGGTTCTTGTTAGGTGGCGATCTCTGACGGTGGTGTGGGCTTGATGCGCGAAGCCTCCACGATTTTGTCCCTGATGAGAAGGAGGGCAACCCCTATGCCGATGCTGAACTCCAGAGACACGTTGGCGAGGTGGGTCCATTCCTCGGAGTGCTCGAAGATCTCATGGGTAATCCGAACAATGCGGTAGGTCGTGTACGTCTCACCATCATTTGTGACGTCGGTGAAGACTGGGTTGTCGACATAGTCGGAGATGGTCGTCGCCTCGGAAAGCAAGACGTAGCGGGGAGTGCTCATGATGTCGGCATCAAGCGAAATCGGGAATTTGCCAGTTGGTGTTCTGGAGTAGTGCCAATTGGGTTCTGTTTGTCAATTGGTTGATACGAATGCTGTGAGCTACCCGGTTGCGAACATTCTGGATGGAAAGATTCAACGCTTCTGCGATTTCATGATCAGAGAGCCCGACGCCGACCAGTTCAACAATGTGTTGGTCGTTGGTGTCCTCAAATGAAATCGAATGGGTAAGAGCGCCGGGGGTCAAGTGAAGAGCCTTGACTGATGGGTGATCCTTGATGGATTCTTCACCAGACAAAGTTCGCTGAAGGCTGGGAACAATTTTCTCTTCAGGTGTTGTAAGTGGCAGAACATTGTTGAATCCAAATTGATGTGCCTTCACGAATAGAGGCACCGTGGGAGATTGTGTGGCGACAACGCGGGTGAGAGACGCAGCAACAGTGGGTGCAATGTGACGCTGCAGCATCCGATTGAAATCAAGACCAGTGCCCGATGAGATGGAAATGTCAATCGGGGACGAATGAAGGGCATCAATTGCCTGTCGTCCGTTTGTCGCGACCTTGACTGAAGTGACATCGCGATTGTTTTCGAGAATTCCAATTAGCGAATCGAGTGGTTCTGCACGGTCGTTGCAGATGAGGACGTTCATGTGGGACTCCTTTAGACACGGAAACCCAATGCCTTTTGCTACTTTGTCACAAGGTTGTCTCTATTTGTTGGATGCAATCATCACTTTTCAGTGGGGGAGTTCATTAGGTATGTCAGTTCAATTCGGTGCTCATGTTGGTGCCCAGAACGCCACGGTCGAAGAACTTCGAACATTGTGGAAGTGGCTTGATGCTTCTGGTATCGATTGGATTTCTCTCTGGGACCATTTGTATGAAGCGCCGCCGGCAGGTGGCACTCAGCCTCACTTCGAAGCATTCAGCATGTTGGGGGCGCTAGCGGTCGACACTTGTCACGCTCGTCTTGGGTGTCTTGTCTTTTGTTCGCAATACAGAAACATCGGATTATTGATGAAGGGTGCGGTCTCTGTCGATCATCTCAGCGGTGGACGTTTTGAATTGGGCATGGGCAGTGGCTGGCACGAGCAAGAAGCAGAAGCTTTTGGTTTCGACTTTCCCTCGCAGGGTGACCGTTTCAAAGTTCTCGAAGGACAGATGCAAGCCGTGAATAAATGGCGTAACGGTGAGCGAGTGACGCAGTCATCACCCAGTGTGGAATTAAAGGATGCCTCGATGATTCCGGGCCCTCGAGGAAAGATGCCGTTGTGGATTGGTGGTCTCGGGCCAAAGCAAACTTTGCGTATGGCTGGGGCATATGCAGATGGCTGGAATGCGGCATATGCGAGTCCTAGCCAATTCAAAGAACTGAACGGAATCCTTGATGACTGGTGCGTGAAAGCAGGTCGAGAACCTTCAGCGGTGGAACGCAGCATCAACTTGTCGTATGCATTCAGTCGAGATGATGTTTCTGTTGTGAAGAAGCAATTGGAAGAACAATGGGGAGCTGCTTCGGGGCGAATCATTTCTGGTTCGCTTCTTGGGCGGCCACAAGATGCCATGGAGCAAATTGCTCCGTTTATTGAGGCCGGAGCTCAGATGGTGAACATTGCCATCCGTCCACCGTGGGACCAGGAGTTACTTGTCGAGTATGTGGAGACAGTGATTCCTCAGATGCGCAAGGAATGGGGCTGACTCTCGTCTCCACGTTCAGCCCTTCAGGGTGACAGCACTATGGTGCTGATATGCAAACAGCTCAGGTAAACGGCATCACACTCGCTTTTGAAGACAATGGCGGCAGCGGCCCTGTTGTCATTCTCAGTCACGGGTTCCTGATGGATCATTCAATGTTCGACGCACAAGTTGCGGCATTGAAGAACAAATATCGAGTCATCACATGGGACGAGCGCGGCTTTGGTGGTACTGCATCGGTTGGCGAATTCACATATTGGGATTCAGCAAATGATGTCTTGGCCTTGATGGACCATCTCGGTATTGACAAAGCAATCATCGGCGGAATGTCACAAGGTGGTTTCCTTAGTCTGCGTGTTGCACTGACAGCACCAGAGAGAGTGCAAGCTCTGATCCTTCTTGACACACAAGCCGGAACTGAAGCACCAGAGACAGTCGAGCCGTACAACGGTTTGCACGCAGCATGGGTGGAACATGGAGCAGTCGCGGTGCAAGACATTGTGGCCAGCCTCATTCTCGGACCTGGCGACTGGACCGAGTGGTTCAACAAGTGGGGCGCCATGCAGCCCGAACAGTTCACGAGCGCATTCCACTGCCTCATGCATCGCGACGATGTGACACCACGCCTGGGAGAAATCACATGTCCTGCGCTGATTGTTCACGGAACTGCTGATGCTTCGATTCCGATGGAGAAGGCTGAAATTCTTCGCGATGGTCTCGGAGGCCCTACGACCCTTGTGGCAATTGAAGGTGGTCCTCACGCCGCCAACATGACACATGCTGAGCCCGTCAATAAGGCCATCCTTCAGTTCTTGGCTTCACTGAAGTAACTGAAATACTTTGCTCATCACGATTGAGGGGGACTCATGCCGTTAGAACTAGATCTCGGACCAGCAGCACAAGCATTTCGCGAAGAAGTCCGTACATGGCTCGCAGCGAATGCTCCGAAGGAGCTCGTCGGTGTTTCTGCTGATGCATTGCAGCGCGGACAGGTGAAGGGTGCTCGTGAATGGGCTGACACGCTTTCTGCTGCCGGTTACATGTGTGTCTCATGGCCAAAGGAATACGGCGGTCGCGGCCTCACGGGCATCGAAGTTGCCGTTCTTAATGAAGAGTTTGCTCGCGCCAATGTTCCTCGTGTTACTCGAGGCATGGGTGAGTGGTTGGTTGGTCCTTCCATCATCGTGTGGGGTACCGACGAACAGAAGAAGCGTTTTCTTCCTCGCATCATTGATGGCACAGATCGCTACTGCCAAGGGTTTTCCGAGCCCGATGCCGGTTCCGACCTTGCTGCGTTGAAGACACGTGGTGTTATTGACGGTGAAGAAGTCGTGATCAGCGGACAAAAAGTGTGGACATCAGGCGCAACAGAAGCCAACATGATGTTCTGCTTGTGTCGCACAGATCAAGATGCGCCGAAGCATGCAGGCATCTCGTACGTGTTGCTTCCGATGTTCAAAGATGGCGGCGAGTCAAATGGTGTTGAGTTGCGCCCCATCATGCAGCCACATGGTTCATCGCACTTCACTGAAACATTCATGACAGAGTCACGTGCTCCGGTCGCCAACATCATTGGTGGCATGAACAACGGTTGGCGAGTCACAATGACAACGCTTGGCAACGAGCGTGGTGGACATGCAACGACACAGCACGTTGAGTACACCAAGCAGTTCTGGGAAGCTGTCGACATGTTGAAGAAGTCAGGAAAGACTTCGGATCCGATTACTCGTCAGCAACTCGCCTGGGCATTTAGTCACGTGGAGATCATGCGCTTCCAGGGTCTCAAGCTTCTCTCCGAAGTCTTGGCACGCAAAGAGCCCGGTCCAGCAGCTTCCATTAACAAGATGTTCTGGTCGGAATATGCGCAGAAGTTCACTGAGCGCATGATGAATGCTCGCGGCGCCGAAGCAATGTTGATTCTCGATGACAAGGACGGCAAGTATGTGGCCGATCGTTGGACATCAATGTTCTTCCAGCATCGTTCCTCCACCATCTGGGGCGGAACAGCTCAAGTGCAGCGCAACATTGTGGGTGAGCGTGTTCTCGGGCTCCCGAAGGAGCCCGATCCCAGCAAGCCTCGTCCGTAGCCGGACTTAGATGTTTTCTTCGGCGTCCTTGCCGGTCTCGAAGAAATCAACATTCTCCGTCATCATGCCGCGACGCTTCTTCTCGCGCATATTGGTCATTCCCTTGGACACGCTGTTGAACGCCATGCGGGTGTTGTCTCCGCGACGATCCCATGCTTGAGAGTTGGAAGCATCGAAGCCCATCGCTGCAGCGTCTGCATATGCATTGAGTCCAGCTGACAAGAACACAAATGTCCAGCCCGCTGCAGTCTGTGCTTCAACGAGCGCCTTGACTTGAGCAAGGGTGAACTCTCGTGATTGGTTTTCTTCGCCGTCAGTGACGGTGACAAACACGATGTCTTCTTCTGCGAGACCTGCTGCAACGCGAGCCTGCGCATCAACCTTGACACGACCAATGAGAAGTCCGGTTGCGTCGAGCAGTGGTGTTCCGCCGCGAGGTTGAAAATCCGCCGTCGTCAGAGTGCTGACTTCGGAGATGGGTGATCCCCAGACCTTGACCTCTTGGGGGTCATTGGAATCGAACTGCACAATGCTGACGCGAACGTCGTTGCCCTGAGCGCGTTGTTCGGTGAGGAACTGATTGACACCACCGATGACATCAGAAACTAGGGGAGCCATCGAACCGGAACGGTCGAGGAGGAGTGCCACGTGAGTGGGCTTGAGTGAGTGTGTGGACATTGTCTACCTTTCGGACGGGACACTATTTGTGTCGATATGTCCCTAAATGTACGGCAAGGGTCTGTCACAGTTGCAATTAAGGTAGAAATTACTTTTCTAAAGGTTTTCCATCGGGTCGACGGAACCGAATAGGAGTCGGCAGGGAAGTGAGACGACCAGCTCGGTACATCAATGCCGGACGGCCTGGTGATGAACCGAAATCTGCGTACTCGTCAAGTGGGATAACGAAATCCTTCACAGCGTCGACCTTGCGACGGAAATTGGCTGGGTCGACTTCGTACTGAAGGAATGCCTCGTAGACGCCACGGAGTTCGCTAATTGTGAATTTGGATCCACAGAAGTTCAGCGCAACGCTGGTGTCTTCCAGCATCTTGCGCGCTGCTCTGCGTGCCGCGTAGATGATGTCGGTGTGGTCGAATTCCAGCATCTTCTTGTCGCGCAAAAGCCGATAGGGAATGAACTCAGCCTTATCGGAATGCGAGATGGCCTTTGTTGCTCCTGGGTGGGGGACAAGTGCGACATAAGCAATAGCGATGGCTCTGTATCTGTTGTCCCTGTCAGGGTTTCCGAAAGTGGCAACTTGGTGAAGATCTTTTGTCCTTAGCTGAATGCCAGTCTCTTCTCTGACCTTGCGAATGGATGTCTCATCAAGGCGCTCATCTTCTCCCACGAGGCCACCGGGAAGGGCCCATTTGGACACGTCAGGTCGTTCGGGTCTCTGCATGACGAGAACTTCGAGTCTGTCGCGAGGGTGAATAGAGCGGTCTGGGTTGATGGTGAAGATCACCGTGTCGACATAGACGAAGAAGTTCATTTGCTTAGTGCGTTTCGTGACACTCATACAGACAGTTTGACACATTTTTAGTGAAGATAACCCTTAATGAGGAGGTGACACACCTCATGTGTTATATTAGGGACATATCTACTGTAAACCAACAGCGAGAGCTGTAGGAGGAGAACACATGACAAGAGACCACAACACATCAATTTCACCCCGAGATCTCACGCATCCGCAGCAAGTGCGGGCGTATGGAGCCCTGGTCGGTTGCGCAGTAGCTGACGCTGTCGGTGCCCCTTTCGAATTCAAGCGCGCGGGTCTATACGGAGAAACATTCCCAACAGAAGTTTTGGGCGGCATCGGGGAAATGATTGGTGGTGGTTCTTTCGGTTGGGCTCCTGGTGAATTCACTGATGACACACAAATGGCTCTTGCACTCGCTGAAGCTCTTGAAGCAGGCGAGGGTTTTGATCCAGCAGTGGTGTGGTCTCATTTCCGTGCATGGTCCGACTCGGCTGTTGACGTGGGTATCACGATTGGTACATCACTTCGCTTTGATTCTTATGTTGGGGCGGCGGAGAAGGCTCACAACATGCTGGGTGGCCGTACTGCAAGTAATGGCGCTGCCATGCGCATTGCTCCTGTGGGAATTGTGGGCGTGCTTGCTGGTCAAGCCATGACATATGAAATTGCTGTCGCGCAGGCTTCCATCACCCACTTCGACCCTGCTGCAAGTGCAGGGGCAGCGATTGTTGCCGAGATCATTCGAAACACCATTGTCACCGGTGACTTCGAGGCGTCGGTGGCTTCGACATTCGAATTCTTGGCAGGCACGCCATTGGCTTCGGTAGTGC
Organism: Actinomycetota bacterium; assembly: GCA_009703055.1. Taxonomy (GTDB): domain Bacteria; phylum Actinomycetota; class Acidimicrobiia; order Acidimicrobiales; family Ilumatobacteraceae; genus UBA2093. Next base: position 9,765 of record WLGW01000015.1, on the reverse strand, counting down.
TGGAACAATTTGTTGAGATTTGTTCTGCCAGTTTTGATCCGTTGACACATGTTGGTCCGCCAAATGGAACCATTTGGACCGCTGTCGCACAGGCGATCTGGGCTGTGCGTTCCACTACGTGTTTTCATGATGCAGTCGTTGCGGCAATTGATCTTGGTGGAGACACGGACACGGTTGCGGCTATCGCTGGTTCGATGGCAGGTGCCTTCTACGGAATGCAAGGCATCCCCATCCGTTGGACAACCTATGTGCATGGCCACGTTGTGATGCCTGACGGTCGCAAGGTGCAATATCGCTGTCAAGATCTCATCGACACAGCTCGACGTTTGCTGGCGTTGGGTAATGCTCCACGTAGTTGGGTCGAGCCACCAGTGCAGCCTGGCAAGGTCCATGATTTAGGTGTGTGGGCATCTAACTTGGATGGCGCACGGTTAGTGCCGAATGACTTTGGTGTTGTTTCTTTGTGCATCACTGATGACCGGTTTATTCATCATCCGTACCGTCGTGGTGTGTACATGCGTGACAGCGAAGGAGACCGCAACCCAGAGTTGTTCTTCGTTCTTCGTGAGGCAGTGGAGGCCATTGACGCCTTCTTGGAAGAGGGACGCCAGGTTGTGGTGCACTGCCACGGCGGCCGTAGCCGCACCACCTTTGTCTTGAAGGCTTGGTACATGTTGCGTGAGGGGAAGACCCATGCTGAAGCTCATCAATGGGTGGGCGATGAGTGGCCTCTATATGAGACATGGACCCGCACATTCTTGGATGTCCTAGACAACGAGTGGTCCGATTATGTGGAGGCCGTGCACCGAGAATTGCCGTAGATGGGGGCTACCCGTTTGTGGGGAGGGGTGAAACTAGGGTCTATCCGTGGATTTCAACCGACTGCGCCGTCTCGATTCTCGGCTTCATTCTGAGAGATCTTTCGAGCCCTCGCTGACTCACTCTCGTCTTGGTCTTGTCCTGGCGGGTCTATGCGGTTTGTTCATGCTGACCGTGGCGATCCGCCAGTACGGACCCACTGTGCATCCCGACGAGTTTGGATTCCTTACGAACGGTCAAGCCCTCATCGGGCACGATGAGGCAGCAATCCCCACGGGCAGTTTTTACCCCGCCGGATACGGAATTGTGACTGGACTGGGAGCCCTTCTCAGTGGGTCAATTAGTGGCGCGTACCGTTTTGCGTTGTTGACGAACGTGCTCTTGGCCATTGCAACGGCTTGGTACGCAGGTCGATTAGCGCAGCGCGGCTTCGGTGCATCGCGCCACATGGCTTTATTGATCAGCGCTCTTGTCTTTGTTGTACCCGGAACCATTGTGTCGGCGATGTTTAGTTGGGCCGAGACAGCCTCCCGATTGGCGTTCTTGGTTTTCGTTGGGTTTGTCATGCGGGCCGCACAAGCGCGTACTCGGGCGCTCGTTTTTGGCCTTGGCCTTTTCACTGGTCTCATGCCAGCTCTTCACGGTCGCTTTATCTTGTTGTTGCCCATTGTGTGTTTGCTGTTTGCATGGTGGTGGCGCAGAAAAGAGATCACCTTCGTCACGGCGACCAGTGCTGTTGCGGTTACGGCAGTTGCGTACTTCTCCACGTATCTCTTGAATAAGTTCGTCAAGACCGCGGTCTACACAACGTCATACGACCAAGAAAACAGACTTCTGGAACGGTTAGTGAATCCGGGGGTGTGGCCTGCTTTGCTGCGAACAATGGTGGGGCAGAGCTGGTATCTGATTGCAAGTTCGTGTGGACTCATCGGTATCGCAATCTTTTTCATTGTGTCTCGTGTAGTCGGCAACGGGGGAAGAAAGACTTTGGGGTCCGATGCTGAACGAGTGACGCTTCTTGTTGTATTCACAGCAGCGTTCGCGATCATCTTCACCGGTGGTTTGCAATTGCTATACGGCAATCGTGGAGATCATCTCATTTACGGTCGCTATGTCGAAATGATGGTTCCTGCTCTGTTGGTGATTTCTTGTGTGGCGCTCGAACGGTCGTCACTTTTGGCGCAACGAGCCTGGGTCGTCACTGGTCTCGCAATTTTTGGTGTTGCAGCGTTTTATGTCTTCATCGACTTTGGTGATGGTGTGAAGGGCAGTCACTACAGAGACAGCATTGTGTATCCGAACATCGTCGGAATGGACATTGCTCGCTACATCATTCGTCCCGGTCTCATCACTTTTGGACTGTTCTTTGCCGCCGTCGCTTTGGCTTTGTGGACACTTGCACGCCGGAAGGGTGCTGTCGCAGTTTTGGCACTGGTCGCGTTATTCGCAGCTAGTTCGACATACTCAGGCCAGAACAGCATTCTGACGAGAACTGCGCGTTTAGAGGCCACAAATCAGACTGTTCAGATGGTGAAGGATTCAGGTGCCGTGCGTGTGGGATTCGATATCGAGATTCGCAACGACCGGTCTTACTACTACATGAGGTACAAGTTGCACCCGATTCGGGTGGTTCGGTTCAATACCTCGGGACGCAACGCCACCATTCCTAAAGTCTTCTCGTGTATCTATGGCGTGGCTTCGAAGCCGCCATCAGACGGGGAATGGACCATCGTCGCCACGGAGAAGGCAGTCGAAAGAGTACTGTGGCAACGGGCTAATACTGCCCATTGCTGATCGAAGAAGCCAGGAATAGACATGACCGAGTACACCCCCGACCAGTGCGATGTAAGCGTAGTTCTCCCTATCTACAACGAAAAGGGGCACCTTCGTACTGAGATTGAGCGCATCCGGGAAGCTTTGGAAGCATCGAAGTATTCGTTCGAACTCATCGTTGTAGACGATGGAAGCAATGATGGCTCTGAAGCGGAACTTGCGAACATTCCGGGCATCACGTTGATTACGCATCGTCGCAACTCTGGCAGTGGTGCTGCTCGTCGTACAGGAACAACAGCTGCGCGTGGCCGCGTTGTCGTGTGGACCGATGTCGACATGACCTACCCGAACAACCTGATTCCCGAACTTGTTGATTCGATGGAAGGTGTTGACCATGTCGTTGGTTGGCGCCAGACAGAAGAGGGCACACATAAGTTGTTGCGCACTCCGGCGAAGTGGATTATCCGAAAGCTGGCAAGCTATTTGTCAGAGACCGACATCAAGGATTTGAACTCTGGCCTTCGTGCATTCCGTCGCGATGTAGCCATGCAGTACGTCCATGAGTTGCCCAAGGGCTTTTCCTGCGTGACGACGTTGACCATGTCTTTCCTGGGTAATGGATACTCCATTGGCTTTTTCCCCATTGAGTATTTCCCGCGTGCTGGTCGCTCAAAGTTTCACTGGTTGAAGGACACTCGTCGCTACATTCTTCAAGTCATTCGCATGACGTTGTCATATAACCCATTGAAAGTGTTCTTGCCCATTGGCCTTTTGTTGCTTGCCGCTGGCTTCGTCAAACTGGGCTTCGATTGGGCTGGTCGAGATTTCCGTCTCGCTGCGAACACCTTGCTTGTTTTCTTCGCTGCACTCCAAGTCATCACCGTTGGACTCTTAGCTGATCTCGTTGTGCGAGCAACGAAGTCTCCTGTCTCGGTGCCACCCGCCTGATTTTCCCCGTGAGTGCAACGCAACGCCAGGTATCAATAGTCGGAGCGGCGCTGTCTGCCAATAAGGGTGCGGCAGCGATGTTGGAGACTGTCATTGCCAAACTTCCCACAACGATGGGGGATTGCACGTTCAACATTCTGACCACGTATCCAGAGGCTGATGCTCCCAAGATCCCTTCTGGTGCACCAGCAAGAGTTGTTGGTCTGCAGCCTTTGCGCTTGGCATTGATGGAAATACCTATTGCGTGTCTGGCACTGGTTGCGAGAACTATGCGACTACCTCTCGGCTGGGTGCGCACTCGAGCCTGTCGTTCCATTCTTGATTCTTCGGTTGTTGTCGATGTCGCAGGTATCTCGTTTGTTGATGGACGTGGCATTCCCATCACGGTGTACAACTCTCTGATGACTGGGCTCTCACTTTTGTTGGGCGTGCCCACCGTGAAAGCTGCCCAAGCACTGGGACCCTTTCAGACTCAGCCAAATCGTCTTCTTGCCAAATTGGTATTGCCTCGACTGGCTGCTGTGTGTGCTCGAGGTTCGCGGACTAGGGAGCATCTCGACACGTTGCAGCTTTCTAGCGTCACAAATGTGGCGGACTTGGCGTTCTCGTTAGATGAATCTGAGAATCTTCCTGATTCTGTGATGGCAGCGCTGGCTCCCTTGCAGCAGAAGTTTGTCGTTGTGATGCCGAGTTCTGTTGTGCGCGGACTGTATGAGTCGACCGGTGCCGATTATGTCTCTGCTGTTGCAGAGTTGATCCGCAAGATCAGGTCTGCAACAGGGCTTGCAGTGGTGATTGCACCTCACTCGTACCGTGTGGGACATCCTGAAGGTCGTATGAATGACGGGCCTGTGTGTCAACAAGTTGCGGCTGCACTGTCAGATGACGAGATGGTGATTGATGTCGATGCGGATTTGTCCGCTGGGGAACTGCGGCATCTCATCGGGATGGGGCAGGTGCTCGTGACGTCTCGTTTCCACGCAATGATTTCGGGTCTCTCCACGTGCACTCCCACGGTCGTGGTGGGTTGGAGCCACAAGTATCGCGAAGTACTAGACGACTTTGGATTGGCCGACTTCGGTATGGATTCGACCACTTTGTCGCATCCTGAAGAGATCGTCGAACAAGTGAAGCGATGCATTTCGAACGCATCTGAAATTGAAATGCAGATTCGTCAGGCGTTGCCAGCCGTGAAGGAACGTTCTGCCTTGAACTTCAGCATCATCGCAGGGGCAGCAAAACCATGAATGTCTCATCTGATCTCTCTGGTGTGATTTCTTCGGGTATGTGTATCGGGTGTGGTGCATGTGAGATGGCTGACTCCTCGGTCAAGGTGTCTCTCAGTCCTAACCGTCTGATTTACGAACCAGAATCAGCCGGATCTGCAGCTGCTGCCAGTGTGTGTCCTGCAGTGTCTGTCGATTACGAAGGCTTGCAGAACTATCTGTTCCCCGGTGCCGAAATCGGTCCGTTTGGTGTGGTGCGCTCTGTGCATCTGTCGCAAAGCACAAACAATGGTCGGAACATGAAGGCCAGCTCAGGTGGTCTCATCAAGGAACTGTTACGCCATCTGTTGTCGAGCAATCAGATTGATGGCGTCATTGCGCTTGATCACGTCGACGGTATTGAATTTGCTGCACGGTTGGTCTCGAGTGCTGATGATGTTGACACTTTGCCGGGATCGATCTATCACAACCTCAAGCAGACTCCTGCGCTGGAATTGTTGCGTGACACTCCTGGTCGATTGGCTGTTGTTGCTATTCCGTGTCAGCTAGAAGGTCTCTATGCCTGGGTGAAGCAGATGGCTCCCGAGCTGCGCGAAAAGATCACCATCACAATCGGGTTGTTGTGTGGATGGCAGTACTCGCATCACAGCATTAATGCAATGGGGGAGTATCTCGGTTACAACCCGGAAGATATTGCAGACATTTCCTATCGCGGCGGCGGCCCAGTAGGAAAACTCACAGTCACCACTCGCGATGAGAAAGTGTTCACCGCTAGCCGTCGTGTTGACTTTGGGTATCAGGTGGCGTTTGATCGGCATTTCAATACGTCGCGATGCCATGTCTGCATTAACCACTCCAACTTCTTGGCGGATCTCGTTGTCGGAGATGCATGGTTGCCCAGCACTGTTTTCACGAAGACAGGCATCAGTCTTGTGGTCTGTCGTACAGAGTTCGCAGAGGCAGCTCTTCAATCATTGGTTGACAGTGGAAATTGTGTCTCCATTCAGGTGGGTGAAGACGAGATTCGTGAGTCGCAGACAGAGCGTGTTGTATTCGGAGAGTTCGCGTACGCCTACGCTGCCTTTCTTCGAGAGATTGGTCTTCATACACCTGAGTTGCATGGCCCTAATGAAGGCTTCGGCACACTGAAGCCACGACGACAAGTGACGAAATTCCACCGTGAACTGGTACGCAAGCAGGCCCTCATGGCCGCTCGTCGGTACAAGTACATGAAAGTTCGTAAAGCAACACTGGAACTACGCGGCTACATCATGCGTTACGTGCGCTGGTTCATGGTGCGAATTCTTCGTGTGAAGAGTTTGAGTGGTCAACGAAAAGAAATTTCGCGAGACCGTTTCTCAGGCTTTAGTTGAAGATGCGGTACGCGCAACGATATTGGCCACTAGTGCTCCAACAAGATCAACTGCGATAAACACAACTCGACTCGCGAGGGCCAGCGACACCGCTACGCCCGGATTGATGGCTGTTCCTGCAAGGGCTGTAAATACTGATTCACGTACGCCGATGCCCCCTGGGACGCCGACAACAACAAAGCCAGCAAGCCATGAGGCTGAAGTGATGAAGAGCATGTGCACAATGCCGATGTCTGCTCCGAAGGCTGAAGCTGTGACAGAAGTGGACAGTGACATGAGAATCCACGCTGGAAGATGAATCATTGTGAGAAGAAGAAGTCGCCGTGGTTCTGTGAGCGCCGCCGCCCGTGGGCTGACACGGTTGATCATGCCTAGAACTTTGGTGCGTAAGCCAGCGTTGCTAAAGATTGCAAAACCAATCCCCATGCCTGCAAGACCAAGGACTCCGGCGAGCGGATACGACCACGACAGAAGTGAACCAATGCAAATGGCGAGTGCCGCTGCGAGATACGTGGTGACCATGGAAAGCCCTGTGGCGGCATAGGCATCTGGGCGGGGCACACCGCCTCTAGTAGCGAGTTCAGCGCGTCCGACTATGGGCCAAATTCCGCCGGGAACGTATTTGCCGAGTTGGCCAGCGAAGTACCACGCCATTGCCGACCGAGGCGGTGCGTGATGACCGCGAGTGACCAACATGCGTGTCCATACATACCCAATGAGAGTCATTGCTGAGAGCCCCAAGAGCAAACTGGCAATCAGAGTGACACCATTCAGCTCTGTGAATGCATCGCCGACTTCTTCTCGCTTCGTGAGAATAGTTCTGACAACAAATGCGACGCCCGCGAGACCAATGAGAACCCCGGCGAAAGATGCGAGCTTCGCAAGGAGAGGGCGACGGTTGCTGTTGCTCACTAGATGAGATTACGGCGGTCTTGAAGGAAAGGAAACTTTTCACGGACAGTGCTGACGACTTGTGGATCAATATCGGCGTAAATGATGGTCTCGTCTGATTCCGCATCCGCGATGACTATTCCAAGTGGATCAATGACTCGACTATCGCCGACATAGTGGAGGCCGCCGCCAGTACCGACGCGATTGCATCCGACGACATACGCCTGATTTTCGATCGCGCGGGAAGTCAGAAGCGATACCCAGTGCTCTCTGCGTGATTCAGGCCAGTTGGCTGGGATGACATAGGCGTCAGTGTCTGGTGCGAGTGTCCAGAACTCATTGGCAAACCTGAGGTCGTAACAGACAAACAATGAGACACGAACGTCGTGCACGGCGATGGTGACGAAGGAGTCGCCAGCACGGAAATGCTTGTCTTCGCCCCCGTAGGTGAAGGGATGAATTTTTGAATACCGATCGAAACTGCCAGTGGGATGGGCGACGACGAATGAGTTAAACGGGCGTGGGTCGCCGTCTTGCACCTCGGGACAGCTTCCGCAAATTGAGACGTTGTGGAGTTGCGCCATACGAGACAAGAACTGAGACGAAGGACCTCCGAGAGGTTCACCAATATCGTCACGGTCAACAACGAAACCAGTAGAGAACATCTCTGACAGCACAATGAACTGCGCGCCGTTGTCGGCCGACTGTGCGATGAGGGGAATCAGTGCTGCGAAGTTGGCTTCGCGATTAGCCCATGCAATGTCGTGTTGGATGACTGCAATCTTCATGCCCACTCCGTCAACTTTTTGGCCGCTGCCTGCATGGTCGATGTTTGCTTGCAGAAGGCGAAACGAACAAGGTGCCTGCCTTCGTCTGCATGTCGTTGGTCGTAGAGAACCGAACCGGGTATTGCCACAACGCCGCAAGCTTCCGGCAGCGCTCGGCAAAAGTCCATGGCGTCACCGTGAGGCCAACGATCTCGAATATCAGCCGTAATGAAGTACGTACCTTCGGGGCGAATCGGGTTGAGGTGTGCTGTTTGTAGAGCGGCCATCAAGATGTCTCGCTTCGACTGCAAGTCTTTTGCAAGTTGTTGAAAGTACGAATCCGGAAGTCGTAAACCTGCTGCAATTGCCGATTGGAAAGGAGTTCCACCTGCAAATGTGAACAACTGTTTCGCCATACGGATTGCGTGGAGGAGATGGCTAGGGGCACACGCCCAACCAATCTTCCACCCAGTGGTATTGAAGGTCTTGCCTGCAGAGGAAATGGTGATCGTGCGCTCCCGCATCCCGGGCAGTGATGCAATCGGAATGTGCCGAGCATCATCGAAGAGGAGATGCTCATAGACCTCGTCGGAGACAACGATGAGGTCATGCTCCTGTGCGATGTCGGCAACCATCTGCAGTTCATCTTTGTTGAAAACCATCCCCGTGGGATTATGCGGCGAATTTAGGAGAATCACTCGTGTGCGGCTTGTGATGGCGCGGCGCAATTCATCTGCGTCAAAGCCATAGCGTCCTGTTGATTGCGGGCGAAGAGTGACAGGGGAGAGAACTGCATCAGCAAGTGCAACGCATCCTGCATATGTGTCAAAGAGCGGCTCAAAGACAACGACTTCATCTCCGGCGTTCAAGATGCCGAGAAGAGCACCTGCTAAAGCTTCGGTGGCGCCCATCGTGACGAGTACTTCGGACTCTGGGTCGTAGGACAGACCCCAGAAGCGCTTTTGGTGCTCACTGATTGCTGCACGTAAGTCCTGCTGACCAATTCCAGGTGGATATTGATTGTTTCCACTCGCAATCTCAGATTGAGCAGCTGTAAGAACTTCGTCTGGCCCGTTGTAGTCGGGAAACCCTTGTCCAAGATTGATGGAACCAGTCTGAATAGCGAGAGCAGTCATCTCGGCAAACACAGACGCGCCGAATCCGGCGAGTCGTGTGGTCAATGGCTGCTGTGGGCTCACCACTTCAGCGTATTCCTCGGTGAGGAAGGGTCAGGCTGTCCAGCCTGAGAATGCATCAATCATTGCCTTCACATCGCCCAACGGATACAGAATCGGGCATGTGGCGCCGTCTTTCATGTACTCGCGGACTTTGGCACGAGCGTCATCTGGTGTGCCTGAAGCGGTCAACATCTGAACAATCTCGTCGGGTACCAGTTTGGATGCCGCAACCACTTGCTCATGGGTAGCTGGCCAGGTGAGCACTTCGCCCACCTTGTCGAGGAGAGACTGCGGTACGCCAGAAGCCTTCATGATGTGCGGTTGTTGACCGAGGTACTGCGTGACCATGAGTCGAGCCATATCAAAGGCAGTCTGACGATCTTCGTGCACGCTGCACACCACAAGTTGTGGGCGGTCGATATCTTCCCATTTGCGGCCGGCTTTATCTGCACCCTTGGCAAGAGCTTCGATTGCGGTCTTGTTGTAATCGGGAGACACGAGGTAGTTAAGAACAACTCCATCGGCAATCTCGCCCGCAAGTTCCATCATCTGCATGCCGGTTGCACCGAGATAAATGGGAACTTCTTTGGGTCGACGCTCTTGGTACACGTAGTCGAGTTCCACGCCATCAAGATGAACAAACTCGCCATTCATAGTGACGGTCTCATTGGCAAGAAGTCCGCGTACTGCTGTGATGATCTCTCTCATTGCGCGAAGTGGCTTTGCGCGTGAAACACCAACCTTGGCTGCAAGCGGATCCCACCATGCACCGATGCCGAGAATGACACGA